>JAYGDO010000585.1:0-3779 GCA_046582885.1 Pirellulales bacterium
CCGAGACCCACGACCAGCATGAAAAAACGGCGCAGAGCGGCCTCGCCCCGGCCGCCTTCCCAAATCTTGGCGGGAACCAGGATGCCCCACGAGCCGATGATGGACGTCAGCGCGAGCCAGGCGTACTGCTGCGGGTCCGATATCTGGCCGCGGAGCATCAACATCACCACGCTGATCACCAGACACACCAGCCCGCTGAGAACCAGCGAACCACTCAGACTCATCATCCGCTCCCGCGGGGTCCTGGCGGGCAGCGACGGCGCGAGCTCGCTGGCGGGCCACTTCTGCCGCCGAGCGCCGGTTTGCGCGGCTTGGGTGACACCGTGTCCCGCCGTCGCGCTGCGGGCGCCGGCCGAGCGATACGCGTCGCGCCGCGCCTTGAAATTCTGCCAGGTGACCAATCCCCAAATCGCCCGGTAGATCAGATAGACAAAGACGACGAACATGGTGGCCGGAACGACCACCGTTGCCGTTAGCAACAGCGTCCACACTCCAATAACGATCAGAACGACTTTGGCCACGGTGCTCAGATTGTGATTAAAGGCATAACCAAACTCTGAAAATGTGCTCTTGGTCCACCGCCAAATCGGTTCTTCGATAACGGGCTCGGCGGTGATGACCGGCCGCGGTGGTATGACCTCGGCAGCGGCTGCGGGGGCACCCGATTCGGCACGGAACTCTGACCCGGTCGCTGAAGTGCCCGCCGCGACCGGCGCGGCTGCGACTCGCGGTTGCTGGTGGACTCGCGATGTTGCCGGATCGGCTTCCGGCAGATCGGCGATCAGTTCTTCAACCGTGCGGTACCGCAGATCGGGGTCCTTGGCCAGACAGCGGCGGACAACCGAGCGATAAGGTTCGTCCAGCACGGACAGGTCCGGTTCGGCCGTCAGGTGTTTCATCAGCACCTCGCCGATACTTTCGCCTTCGAACGGTACACAGCCGGTCAGCATTTCGTAAAACATGATACCGATCGCATAGATGTCGATCTCTTTGCCGTAGCGGCCGTTGGCGATTTCCGGTGCCATGTAATGCACCGTGCCGACGCTTTCGGTTTGTCCGCTGCGGCGGCTGCAGGAGACGAACTTGGATAGCCCGTAGTCGCCGATTTTGACCAAGCCCTGATCCGAAAAAATATTGCCCGGCTTCAGGTCGCGATGCACGATGCCGCACTGGTGCAAATAGCCGACTCCGGCGGCGATGCCGTGCATCCACGCGCCGGCTTCTTGCGGCGGCACGCCGGCGGGATTCGCAGCGATGACGTCCTCCAGCGACTGTCCGGTGACGAATTCCATCACCACCCAGTGGTCGTCATGATCGTCGGTCCGCACATCGTGCAGTCCCAGCAAATTGGGGTGCTTCAAGTTCAAACAATGCGCGACGCCGCGCAGTTCAATATCGAAATTGCGTCGGATCAGCTTCAGCGCGACCTCTTTGCCACCGTCGCTAACCGCGTAGTAGACTTCGCCGAACCCGCCGCGACCGATACCGCGTTTTATCGTGTAACCGGAGAGTGGTTTTGCACCGCTGGCGTAGGTGAACTTCATGCCCTGCGCGCGCTCCGCGCTCGCCTTGCCGTCGGCTTGGCGGTCATCGGGAGTTGTAGCATGGGCGTTCATGGTCTTAATGGTTCGAACTCGTTTCGCGGGCGCGAACCGCGTCCGTCTTTCTATTCTAGACGCTTTCCAGGGTTAAAGAAAAATCCGGACCGGCAATTCGATTTCCCGGCTCGATACTGGCCTGTCCATGGGTTTCATGTCCGTCTATTTCAAATGTCTCGCCACCGCGAAAAATCAACTCGGCGCCGCTGCGATACATCACCACTTCGGTCGCCCAGTCCCTCGCCACAATGTGGCTATTGGGTTTGGGGCCCATCACAACCGCATCCGACATCAGGATGACGCCGTCAACCGCCGGCTGGGTGCGATGATGGCTGATCATTGTGAGCTGCGCTGTCGCGGACAGCGGATGCGGTTTATTGAATCGAAATCGCACCTGCGGCCCCAGTTGAATGATACTGCCGTGCGTGAGCGAGCAGACTCCGTCGATGACGCGGCCGTTGACCTGAGTCGGCGACGCGGCCGTCAGCAGGTAGCCCTCCCCTTCCCGGTAGATCGTCGCGTGGCGGCGGGAGATATCGGCTTGAATCGCCACGTCGCAGCCGGCTTGAGGAAGCGCCTGGCCCAGGACGACCCTGTCGCCGCTGCAGACCAGAAATCCGCCAACGGCGTCAACCCAGAGTACCATGTTGTTGCTCGGCGATCCGTTCATTGTCGAATCCAGCGGCACCATGTGAATGGTCGAGTGCGGTGTCCAGTTTGAACTTCCAGAGACCATCTCGCTTTTCCCTTAATCCTTTATAGCCGAATTTCTCGCCGGGAACTGCGGGAGGCAACCGCAGAGCGAGTTGCCTCCCGCGAAAAAATACGCCCGTTTAGCGTTCCACATCGGAGACCAATTGCTCGTCCGAGGGACGAACGTCGTCGAAATATTCCGTTACCTGGTCGACGATGTTCTCAGCCTTGGGGCCGTCCAGATCGATCTCGCCGGTGTACTGTCCTTCGGCGGCGACGATCGTGGCCGCGACATCCAATCGCGTTCGCAGATCGCTGATCAGGTCCTTGGCTCGTGCCAGGCGGCTATCGTCCACGTTAATTTCGCTGGACGCCTGGGCGACTTCGACCATCTTCAGCCGCGCTTCCAGGTGGGCAACATCCACCTCTAGCTGGCGCTTGGCGGCCAACATCTGGTCGAGTTTTTGGCGGGCACTCGCCAGGCTGCGCTTTCGCGCGGCGCAGATCTCGCGCAGGCTTTCCAGCGTGGCGTCGCCCGTTTTGTAACGCTCAAAACGGTTGGCCAAATCTAATTTGACCTGCTGTACCGTGTAGCTGCGGCCATTGTAGGTGTATTGGACGCGCGACGACGCTAGATCGTTGCGCAGCCGGACAATGTCCTGCTTGCCCTCGGTCAACTCTTCGTCCGCCTTGGCAATCTGTTTTTTGAGCTTGTTGACTTCGACTTCCTCCTTCGCGATCACGTGCATGTTCTTGCGAATGTCCGGTACCAGGTCTTTGACCATCTTTCGTGCCCGGTCCAGTTCGAACTCGATAGGTACACTGTCCTTGACCGAATCCTTAACCCAGCCGACACTCGTGCCGACGTAACTGGCGGCATCACGACCGAACAGAAAAACAGTCAGCACGGTAACGCCACCGACAACGATAAGAATTTTCTTCACCATGACTTGAACCTCCATACACAACGGGATAAAAGGGCGCAGGTCCCCGACGGACCGGCTAATTTGTTCTTCCGGTAAGGAATTCGCCGACCGCCGGGCAATATTGGGACGGGAATGTGAGAAATCTTTTGCCGTCATAACCTGTTTATCCAAAGCAAGATAAGCATCGAAAATATGGCGCCGCCGGCAGGATTCTCGGAAAAAATACGCCAGTCGTGGACCGAGTTGGTCGACGGTTCGACACCCGCTCTGCCGCTGAATCGAACGTCGAACGGGCAGGCCGAAGCTATTTTTTCGGGCGCTTTTAACCCACTTCACGACGGTCATCGCGAGATGGCCGAAGTGGCTGCCGGACTGCTCGACACGACGGTCGCGTTTGAGATTTCGATCGCCAACGTCGACAAGCCGGCGTTGGATTTTTCAGACGCGGTTTGCCGCGTTGGGCAGTTCGCGGCGGACCAGCCAATCTGGCTGACTCGAGCGGCGACATTCGTGGAAAAATCAAAACTGTTCCCGTGCTGCACGTTTGTCGTCGGCGCTGATA
>JAYGDO010000592.1:0-16158 GCA_046582885.1 Pirellulales bacterium
TCTGCGCAGCGACGCTCGTTGATGAAATGCAAAACCCCAAAAGGCAGACCACCAAACATGCCAATACGGCAAATGAACCCTTGAATTTCATTCTGCGATACTCCCGACTTAGTTGTTATTGCGCAACCGCACAACTGAGGCAATTGCATCTCCGCCTGCCGGTCGATGACGTCACCAAAAAGACCTCGTAGCACTACGAGCCGACACTACCGTAACCCGACGCATTAGCGAGGCGATCATTCGCCTATGCCCGCTCAAGCTTTGGGCTACCTACGCCGCTAAACAAACTAACGCTGCGTCAAACGACCGTAAAGGACCAACGCTGTTTTTTGTTAAAAAAAATTCGCTTCAGGCGGAGTCGGACTGCCACGGAATATCCGCCTCTCCGGCGGCCGCATTTGCGGAGCGAGCCAGAACGAATAACAAGTCGCTAAGCCGATTAAGGTAGACAATAATCAAGGGAGAAAGTTCCGTGTTCTCGGCGGCTATGAGCGTGACCACTCGGCGTTCGGCGCGTCTGCAAATGGTGCGGGCCAAATGCAGATGGGCGGCCAGCGGCGTCCCGCCGGGCAAAATAAACTGCTTCAGCGGTTCAAGTCCGGCTTCGAATCGGTCAATCTCGGTTTCCAAAGTTTCGATATGCGACTCGCTGATCTTGGCCGGTTCGCGGTGGTGGCCGCCCGCTGTCGCCAACTCCGCGCCCAGATCGAAAAGCGTGTTTTGAATTTGTGTCAACAGCCGGTCAATGTCGTCGGGCGGAGCTTGGCTGCGAGCGATTCCAATCGCGGCATTCAATTCATCAACCGTGCCATACGCTTCGATCCGCGGCGCATCTTTGGCGACCCGCAGTCCGCCTAGCAGGCCCGTTTGTCCCGTATCGCCGGTCTTGGTGTAAATCTTCACGCGACGCGAACCTCATTCGTGTAGCGAATACAAAATCACGTTAATCGCAATCCGGGCGGCATCCTCGGGAGTGTAGCCGCGGCAGTGGGCCGAGACGTGCTTCTCGAGCGCGCAGCTTAAGTCGAGTGGCGAAAATGTGACGCAGTAACGCCCGTCGATTTTTAGCCCTTCAATTTCCGGCGAGCCCCGCCGCTCTTTAATTTCGACCGGCCCGCCGGGCCGTGCGCGGAAGGAATCGCGTCGAGTTACTTGACTGAGATCGATGCCGCCGTAATCGCTGGTGAAGATCGCATGGCCAGTCGGTATTCGATCAAGCGGTTGGCCGAATGTTTCGCGCATCTCGCGGCGGAACGCTTTGGCGAAACTTGGGCTGGCGCAGATCGCGTCGGCCATAATCGTCCCGCCGCGCTCAACGAAGGTTTTCAACCGCTGCTTTTCCTTGGCGCTCAAACGAAAATCATATCGCCCGTGCATGTAAACGAAGGAGTAATCGAAGAGCGCTTCGTCGCTCAATGAGACGAGTCGCGGGTTGGCGGCGGTGTGGATGTCCAACGCGGTGGCGACAGCGTCCATCAGATTGACCATCGCGCGTGGTGCGGCGTCGCAACCGCCGGCGTGACGCAGTTTGGCGATGGCGAAGTGGCCTCGCTGGCCCGTGCCCTGCGCTCGCGCGCCGGCCAGAGTTGTGGGAATCGCATCTTTCGGTTTGAGCTTGCGGTTGGTGGCGTAAGCCAGCACATTCACACCGATCGCCCGGCAGGTTTTGATCTGGGCTCGAACCTCTTGGGGGTAGGTGTTGGCGGCCCGCAGCGAATCGAGCGCCCAGTAGCACGACAGGTTCGCGGGACAGTAAACCACACTGGTTTTACAAGCGAAATCGACGCCCCACAGCCAGCGGCCGTTGTCGCTGCGCGAATCGAGAAGGGCCGGATCGACACGCTCGTCGATCGACCAGATCGGATGCTGCGCATCGAGTTTTTTTAGTTCGTAACCCTTTTCGGGAAATACTTCGCGCATCGCCTCCTTAAATTGTTTGTCAAACCGGGTGCCGCCGCAGCACTGGTCGGCGAATATAAATCCGCCCTGTTCGACGTAGCGACGGAGTTCTCGCCGCTGGGCCGCGGTCAGTGTGAAATCCTGGCTGCCCGAAATAAACAGCACCGGCGTTTGG
The DNA here is from genome assembly GCA_046582885.1 of Pirellulales bacterium. GTDB lineage: Bacteria > Planctomycetota > Planctomycetia > Pirellulales > UBA7805 > JAYZEI01. Next base: position 2,075 of record JAYGDO010000592.1, read on the forward strand.
ATGAAGTCGTCGGCCGTCGACCGCTCAAGGTCGATCACTTGCCACGTCATCGGCAGTTTCCATTTGCGTTCGGTATACCGGGTCAAGTTCGTCAAATCGTTCTGCAGCCGGTTCCAATCGTTGTTGGCCCGCTTGAGTTTCGAAATCAGTACGGGCCGGCGGCCCTTCGACAAAAACAGCAGCGCAAAGCTGGTAGCGATCTCCGGGATTTTTCCCGCACCGTTTTCGGAAATCCAGGAACCGTCGTCGTTTGCCGTCCGCACCAGATAGGCCGCGCCCTCGCGGTACCAATCGTAGCGGACGGTTTCCGTTTCACCATTTGCGAGTTTTTCGTTTCGATAAAAGAATCTCCGCGCCGTCAGACGTCCGACACGTTCAAGGCAGTAAAGGTAGTAGTAGTGCCAACGGTTCTCGCCGGGATTTCTCGTGATCGAAAAATGTTTGCCTAACCACCTGATGCCTTTTTCAATTTCATTGTTATCCGCTGTACTGCCACAGACACATCCCGTGCCCTCGACCGTGGCGTCACCGATATTCTGACGGCCCCTGGCGATTATCAGCGACGCGACGCCCGCGCAGGTCATGCTGCCCGAGCTAAAGCCGTCGCGGTACTGCCACGCGCCGCCGACATTTTGTTTACGGGACCAGTACTTAATAGCCTCCGTCCAAGTTTGTGGCCGCACTTCGAATCCGGCCTGCTCAGCCTCGTGCAGCGCAAGCATCGCGAACTGAGTACAGGATGGGTCCGCATAGGGGTTTGCTTCGTTTCTGCCGCCGTCAAGACTATACGGATAGCCCCAGCCACCCGCATTTTTGTCGTGGCCGATCTGTACGCTTTCCAGCCAGCGCACGATGTCTTTAATGCGTGCGCGGTCAATCGTTTGCGCCGCGCGGCAGAATACCATGACTTGCAGTGATCGCACGTAAACTTTTTGTGTTTGCACATTTCTTAAAAACGTCAGTGCGCGGCGGATCAGGGGGTCATCGGGCGGTACGCCAGATTCGAGCAGTGCCAGAGTGCAGAGCGCCGTGATACCGCCGTGGTAGGTACTGGCGATAGTTCCTTCGTGCCAATGGCCACGGCCATCTTCGCGCAGTCGCAGATAGGAGATTGCTCGGTCGATCTTCTGGCGAACCTGCTCAGCCGTGACTTCTGCCCGCGCGACCCGCATATTCGACACGACGCAAATCGTGACGACGAGCGAAAGACAAAGCAGACGTTTTGGCCAGCGCATGATATCGGGAGGGCGTAAAATTGGGTACCGCTAGTGCATCTTAGGACAGCGGGCGAGCGCGGGCAACACGAGGCGGTTCCACTGCCGCTTGGAGGGGCAAACCGCTAGAATTTAAGGGTCGCGAATCGTAGCACAGAACCCCAAAGTGCCGGCGAGAGATATGCGGCAGAGACGTCGAATTTGGCTCTTGCTCGCGGTTTGCGGTTCCACATCACCCGCTACGCTTCCGGAAACTCATGGTAACAAAACAAAAAAGCCTCGGCGATTTTTTGCAGGAGTTCAGCCAGCACCGCAAGGTGATGCAGGCCGAATTGCAGAAAGTGATCGTTGGCCAAGATGCAGTTATCGAGCAAATCTTTGCGGCCATTTTTACGCGTGGCCATTGTTTGCTTGAGGGTGTTCCCGGCTTGGCCAAGACGCTGATGGTCAGCACGTTGGCACGCATCCTAGATATTCGCTTCAACCGCATCCAGTTTACGCCCGACCTGATGCCCTCTGACATCACGGGCACCAACGTGCTCGAAGAAGAAGAATCGGGCCGCCGCGATTTTAGATTTGTAGAAGGACCGATATTTACGAATATTCTGCTGGCGGACGAAATCAACCGCACGCCGCCAAAAACCCAGGCCGCACTGTTGCAGGCCATGCAAGAGCGCGAAGTGACGGTCGGACAAACAACCTATCCGCTGCCCGACCCATTTTTTACCATCGCGACGCAGAATCCGATCGAGCAGGAAGGCACGTACCCGTTGCCCGAAGCGCAGTTGGACCGCTTTATGTTCAACGTCAAGGTCGACTACCCATCGGCCGACGAAGAGGAACAAATCCTCGCGCAGACAACGCGGCACGAAAAGCCCGAAATCCGCAAGATCCTTTCGGCCAAAGCGATCGTTAATTTGCAGAAGCTCGTGTTCTCGGTCGCTGTCAGCCAGTACATCGTCAAATATGTCGCCGCGCTGGTCCGGGCGACGCGTCCGCGCGACGAGTCGGCACCCGACTATGTCCGCGAACTGGTCGACTGGGGTGCCGGACCACGAGCTGGGCAGTTTCTGATCCAGGGTGGCAAAGCGCTGGCCGCGATGGACGGCCGATTTTCCGTCGGCATCGAAGACGTTAAGAAAATTGCGATCCCGGTGCTGCGGCACCGCATTAGCACCAATTTCCAAGCGCAAGCTGAAGGCATGACCAACGAGGACATGATCAACCGCCTGCTGACCGATATCCCGACGCCAGAAATTCCAAAATTCGAGAGCTAGTTGGTGGGCCGCAACGGCACAAGTTTTATCCGCCCATACCCTTGCCATCATGAAACTTGCCGGTAAATCCGCAGTTGTCACGGGAGCGAGCCGAGGTATCGGCCGCGCCGTCGCGATTGCGCTGGCCGAAGCGGGCGCGGATGTCGGCATTAACTATCATTCGCACGAAGCGGAAGCCCGCGAAGTTGCCGCCGCCGTAGAGCAGCACGGGCGACGCGCGCTGCTACTGCAGGGCGACGTTGCGGAGTTGGCGGCGGTCGAAGCCATGGTTCAGCGGACGGCCGCAGAGTTTGGCGGCTTGGACATCGCCGTCAGCAATTCGGCATCCAGTGTGCGCGAGCCTTTTTACGAAGCCGACATGGACGACTTTCGCCGGACGGTCGACGTCACGATGTGGGGAGGACTGCATTTGGTGCGGTCGGCATCCCGTCATATGATTGAACACCAAGTTGCCGGTTCGATCGTCGTCGTCAGTTCACCGCACGCGTTTATTCCGGTCCCGCGGTCGATGGCTTACAACATGTCCAAAGCCGCGATCGACCAGGTGGCGCGCACGGCCGCGATCGAACTGGTGGAACATAAGATTCGCGTCAACATGGTGCATCCGGGCTGGATCGATACGCCGGGCGAACGGAAATTTTTTAGTGAAGAGCAAATACAAAAAGCCGCCAAGGCGCTGCCCTGGGAACGGCTGGGAAAACCGGAAGAAATCGCCCGCGGCGTCGTTTTTCTGTGCGATCCGGACAGCGACTATATGACCGGCAGTTCGCTGTTGATCGATGGTGGTATTACGTTGCCGTGGTGGGCCAATCGCGGTTCGGCGGTACCGGAGTGAAACCAGTACCAAATCCAGATCCTCATGAAAAATGAAATGGAAAGACCGTGCCGTCTCGAACGTTGGTCATAGAGACCTGGTCAATAAAATCAGTTGTCTGTCGAAAAGTATCTCAAACCTGAAGTCATCCGCCAGATCTCGCGGCTCGACCTACGCGCGAAATTTATTGTCAAGGGATTTCTGCAGGGCATGCACGCCAGCCCGTACCAAGGATTTTCGGTCGAATTTAGCGAACACCGCAAATATACGACCGGCGATGACCCGAAAAACATTGACTGGCTGGTCTATGCCAAGACGGACAAATACTACGTCAAAAAGTTTGAAGCCGAGACAAATATCAACGGCTATCTGGTGATGGATCTCAGCCAGTCGATGGGCTATACATTTCGCCAGCAGCTGACCAAATTCGAGTACAGCATTTGTCTGGCGGCGGCGATGGCGTACCTGATGATCCACCAGCAGGATCCGGTCGGCTTGCTGACATTCGATCGAAAAATCCGCAATAGTCTGGCGCCGAAATCGAAGCGGGCGCAGCTCGGCAACATTCTTTCGCTACTCGCGCAGCTTCGGCCGAGCGGCGAGACGGACATCGCGCAGAGCATCAACCAAATTGCGGCCATGCTCCGCCATCGCAGTCTGATAATGGTATTTTCCGACCTGTTCGGCGAGCCCGAATCGGTACTGCGATCGTTGCACCGGCTGCGCCACGGCGGACACGATGTGATCCTCTTCCACATTTTGGACGAGGCGGAAGTGACTTTTCCGTTCCGCGGCATGGTCGAATTTGAAGAGCCTGAGACCCGTGAAAAGATTCAAGTCGACGCCACTGATTTCCGTTCGGATTATCTAACCGAGTTGAACCAGTTTCGCGACCGCTTTCGCCGCGAGTGTTCCCAAAGCGGTGTCGACTACGTGCCGCTCGACACCAGCATGCAGTTCGACAGAGCGCTGACGGAGTACTTGGCCCAGCGCAAGGCCCGGTTTTAATCGCGCCGGACGCTGCCAAGAACGCACCACCCGCGCGACAAGTCGACCGCCGCAAAGAAGAAACGAGCGGGGCTAGAACTCCGCATTCCCCGGCGTCCGCGGAAAGGGAATAACGTCGCGGATGTTCGACATGCCGGTGACAAATTGTACGGTTCGTTCCAGGCCGAGTCCGAATCCGGCGTGCGGCACGGTCCCAAAACGCCGTAAGTCGAGATACCACCAGTAATCTTCGGTATTGAGATTTTGCTCGGCCATTCGCCGCTCGAGCACGTCCAGTCGCTCTTCGCGCTGGCTACCGCCGATGATTTCGCCGATTCGCGGTACGAGCACATCCATCGCCCGCACCGTGCGTTCGTCGTCGTTCACCCGCATGTAAAACGGCTTGATGCAGGCCGGGTAGTCGAACACGATGACCGGACACTTGAATTGCTTTTCGGTCAAGAACCGTTCGTGCTCGGACTGCAAGTTCTCGCCCCAGGCGACCGGATATTCGAACGCCTCGCCGGACTTCTCCAGAATTTCGACCGCTTCGGTGTAAGGCAGTCGGACGAAGTCGCGGTCGGCCACCGTCGCCAGCGTATCGGCCACCGTGTCGTCGATTCGCTGATTAAAAAAGTCGACGTCCTCCCGGCACTCGTCCATGACCGTCGCGCAGATATGGCGGATAAATTGTTCGGCCAGCTTCATGTTGTCGTCCAGGTCGTAAAATGCCATTTCCGGCTCGACCATCCAGAACTCGGCCAGATGCCGAGACGTGTTCGAATTCTCGGCGCGGAACGTGGGCCCAAACGTGTACACCTTGCCCAGCGCGCAGGCGAAAATCTCCGCTTCCAGTTGCCCGCTGACGGTCAGGTAGGTCGGCCGATCGAAAAAGTCCATTTCGAAATCGACCTGACCGGATTTCTTTGGCGGCTCTGCGAGGTCCATCGTCGTCACCCGAAACATCTCGCCCGCGCCTTCGCAGTCGCTGGCCGTGATGATCGGCGTGTGGACGTAGAGAAACTCCTCGGTCTGAAAAAACTGGTGAATCGCGTTACAAATGCAGTTGCGGACGCGGGCCACAGCACCGAATGTGTTGGAGCGCGGCCGCAAATGCGCCCATTCGCGCAATTTTTCAAAAGAGTGCCGTTTTTTCTGCAGCGGAAACTTTTCCGGATCGGCCCAGCCGTGAACGGTTACGTCCTCCGCGTGAACTTCGGTGGCCTGGCCCTTGCCGCCGGACTCTTTGACCTGGCCCACGACCGTGACGCTGCACCCGGCGCTGAGCCGTTTGATTTCGGTTTCATAATTCGCGCGCTCCGCGTCGCAGATTATTTGTAAATTTGCGAGACAGCTGCCATCGTTGATTTCGAGAAAGCTAAACCCGGCTTTCGAATCGCGCCGCGTGCGGACCCAGCCTTGAAGTTTCACTTTCCGCCCAATGGCTTCCGTTCGCCGCGCTTTCAAAATCGTGATTTTGTCCATCATAGGCGCTCCATGCCAATTTAAATCGATGAACGATTGGCTTAATTCAGCGTGTCGGTTAATTGGAGGACGGCTTTTTATTGCGAACAAAGCCAACGACGACGATTATAACGTAGACGATCAGCATTCCGAGAACGACTTTGCCACCCTGGGCCGCCAGTTCGTTCTTGGTGTCGGTAATTTTGTCGTAGATCGCCGTTGCCGCTGCCGCGATCGCTCCGATTACCGAAACACCCATGAGCACGTTCCAGCAGGTCATCCGGACCCCGGTCGGTTTCTCGTCGCCCATCAAGGACCGGCTATTCATCATCATAAAAAATGTGATATAGGCGATGGGCAACAACATCATCCCGAAGCTTGATGCCACGATGGCCAGCCAGAACTTCGAGTCACCGTCCCAGACCAGAGGCCACGCCGCACCGACAATCCCGGCGATCAAGCAGCCGAGGACATACGGCGCAGTCGAATCCGGCTTTCCGACGGCTTCGCGAAACACGAAGCCATTGATCAACATCAGAATAATAATCGTCGAAAAACCCATCCCAAAGACGCCCAGACCAAACGCAAAATTAGCGAATTTGTCACCGATGAACGGCGAGAGTGTTTTAGACAGCGAGGCGGCGTTGCGCTGGACCATCGACGCGGCGATTTGTTTTTCCTCTTTCGAAACGGCGGCCATCTTGCCGACCAATTTCTGCTTCCCGTCTTCCGACATGTTGGCGACGGCTTTGTCGAACTTCTTTTCCTTAATGTCCGGGCTGACAAGGGCCATCAGGCGGTCTTTAGCACCGTTGAAGGTATCGCTCTTCTGGAAGACGTTTGGATCGGCGCTAAGAAACTCTTTGTCCGCTTTGCCGTGGAAGGCGTGCGCCGAGGCGATCACAACACAACTTGTGACCAGGATGTAGGGGATAGCCATGCCGGTCATCAAATCGAACCGCGCCAGGCCGCGGAACGGCTTATCCCATCCCCGTTGCAATATCGCATAAGGCATCAGAAAGGTCATATTGATTCCGACTGCGGTGGCCGCCGCGCCGATCATGCGAGCGCGTTGTTGCCGAACCACGCCCTCGGTCCAGAACGCCTGTTCGGAATCCGGGAGCCCTTTTATCAATTCAGCTACACGTCCGGAAGGCGACGTCCATTGTCCGAAGTCGGGAATAAATCCTGCGAAGATTTCCCCCCAATTTAAAACGCCTTGGGTGCTGAGGACAAAAACTGCGCCAAAGAAACAAATCACGACGATACCCACAAGCGCTTTGAGCATCCAATCGAATGCTTTCGCTGCGGATCCGCCCCGGGCATTTAGAACGACAATGCACGTGACGGCAACCAAGATCGCTGCCGACACCGCGATTTTTGATCCCATGGACTCTCCAATGGTACCCGGAACGAGGTTCTTACTAAGTGCTCCAAAACAAAGACTGAATTGCGGCATGCACCAAATCATGTTCGCCAGACTCGTGGCGATCAGCCAGCCCCAACCGAGCGCCGGGTTTATGTGTTGATTGATCGCGTTAAACGGCCGTTGCCCTGTGGATAGCGTCACATAGCTGATCGCGCTGAGCATGATGACGCCCATGATGATCGCTAGTAATTGCAGCCAGAGCATTTCCACGCCGCCCAGGGCGCCGATGAACAACGCGCCGGCCAGAGAACCGCCGCCCAGCGTGATCGCACTTTGCAGCCAACCGGGGCCCGACAGGCGAAAGTATGCAGCGAGTGTCGCGCCTCCGCCCTTTTCCTGCGCTTGGACGAGCAGCTGGCGGTTGGCTTCGATTCGGTCGGTCGGATCACTCATGTTTCTGGGGTTCTTTCAATTAACAGAATGGATGGTCATATACCGCTGCCTTACAACTCTTTCGCCGCCAAGTATCGTTCCGCGTCCAGCGCGGCCATGCAGCCGGTGCCGGCGGATGTGATCGCCTGGCGATAGTAATCGTCGGCCACATCGCCCGCGGCAAACACGCCCTCCGCGCTGGTGTTGGTGCGGAACTTTTCGGTCCACTCGATGTAGCCGTTGTCATTCATCGCGAGTTTGCCGCGCAGAAATACCGTGTTGGGGGTGTGCCCGATAGCGACGAACATTCCCCCGACTCTCAAATCGCGCCGCGAGTCATCGACGGTATTCTTCAGCTGGAGATTGTTCACGACATTGCCGTCGCCGTGTACTTCCTCAACGACGTGGTTCCAGACCATCTCGATGTTTGGATGCTCGAGCGCCCGCTGCTGCATGATTTTCGAGGCCCGCAACTGATCGCGACGATGGATCAGGTAAATCGTCTGGGCGTCTTTTAAATTGGCGAGGTAGGTTGCTTCTTCAACGGCCGAGTCACCGCCGCCGACGACAGCCAGCGGCTTCGAGCGAAAGACCGGCAGAGCGCCGTCGCAGACGGCACACGCGCTGACACCTTTGTTCTTGTATTCTTCCTCCGACGGCAGGCCCAGATAGTTTGCCCGGGCGCCGGTCGCCACGACGACGGTGTGCGTTTCCACGGGATCTCCCGCTGCGGGGATCACGCGGCGCGGATGGCTTTCAAAATCCACCTCGACAATATCGTCGCCGATGACGCGCGTGCCGAAATTCAGCGCTTGCTGCTTCATCAGTTCCATCAATTCGACGCCCTGCACGGCGTAGTGGTACTGACCGTCTTTCATGTGGTCCGGCGCGGGGGGCAAATTCCAGTGCCGATCCTTATCGACGCCGCTTTCGACAAACGCGCGGACGTTACCGAAGGGAAAACCGGGGTAGTTTTCGACCTCTGTTGTAAAAGCCAATTGTCCCAGCGGGATCATCTCGGGTTGGGGAGTGCCTTCGAAGACGAGGGGATCAAGGTTGGCCCGGGCTGCATAGATGGCGGCCGCCCAGCCGGCCGGGCCACTTCCGATGATGACGACTTTTTCGGGCAAGGCTCGTTTCTCCGTCAATAAACCCGGGCCGTGCGGAGCGTATTAAAGCGGTCATTATAGGGGCTGAAATCTGCAGGTCTACGGTCGTGGTTGCCGTCGCTACGGCAGTTCGATATTTTGTGTGAAGTCGGCCCGGCCACTACGTAACAGGTATTCCGCGTCAGGGAGTACCGCGGCTACTTTGGAGTGATCCTAATGACAACGTTGCTCATCGCCGTTGGCGCTTTTGTTGGCTACATCGTCGCCTATCACACCTACGGCCGCTGGTTGGCGCGGAGAATCTTTGGACTGGATCCCGAGGCACCCGTTCCCAGCCGGCAACTGCGCGACGATGTTGACTTCGTGCCAACAAAAAAGGAAGTCATCTTCGGGCATCATTTCACCAGCATCGCGGGCACGGGACCGATCGTCGGCCCGGCGATCGCGGTGTTTTGGGGCTGGCTGCCGGCGCTGTTGTGGGTGCTGATCGGCTCAATCTTTATCGGCGCGGTTCACGATTTCGGCGCGCTGGTGGTCAGCTTGCGCAATCGCGGACAAACCGTGGGCGAAATTGCGGGCCGCATGATCGCGCCGCGAGCGAAGGTCCTGTTCTTGTTGATTCTGTTCTTTGCCTTGACGATTGTGCTGGCGATCTTCGGTTTGGTCATTGCGGTCATCTTTGCGCATTACCCGGAATCGGTGCTGAGCGTCTGGATCGAAATCCCGTTGGCGGTGGCGATCGGATATTGGGTGTACAAGAAACAGGGCGGACTGCTACTGCCGTCGCTCGCCGCACTTCTGCTGATGTACGGATGTATTGCCGTCGGCGCGTATTACTTGCCGATCGAAGTGCCGACCGCGGCCTCCGGCTGGTTTGCCTCGCCGGTCGTAGTCTGGACGTTGATCTTGATGATCTACTGTTACGTTGCGTCGGTATTGCCGGTGTGGACACTGCTGCAGCCGCGCGATTATATCAACAGCCACCAGTTGGTGCTCGCGTTGGGCTTGCTGATGGTCGGGCTGCTTGTCGCCGGGGCGACCGGCCAAGCGGACCTGAGCGGCAGTGCACCGGCGGTGGCCGACATCAACAACGTGGAAGAGATCGGCGGTGCGCCGCCGATCTGGCCTTTTCTCTTTATCACGATTGCCTGCGGCGCGATCAGCGGATTTCATTGCCTGGTGTCGAGCGGTACGTCGAGCAAGCAGGTTTCCAACGAGCGGGACGCACAATACGTCGGCTACGGCGCGATGCTGCTGGAGGGCATGCTCGCCGTGTTGGTGATCATCGCCTGCTGCGCGGGGGTGGGCATGGGAAAATTCGAACGCATGAAAGTGGCTGACGGCGGCTACGAATATAAGGCGGCGAAGGCGGCGGACGGCACGGCGCTGGTCGGCAAGGCGGCCTGGGAGGAGCGGTACGACGTATCGAAAGGCTGGGGCGCGTTCGGCCTTCCCGCGAAAGTTGGCGCGTTCATCGAGGGCGGCGGTAACTTTCTTACTGCGCTCGGCATTCCGCTGAAGCTGGCCATTGGGATCATGGCTGTACTCGTAGCAAGTTTTGCGGCCACAACGTTGGATACCGCCACGCGGTTGCAGCGTTACGTGATTCAAGAACTGGCAGCCACGGCGCGATTCGCTCCATTGATGAATAAGTATTTGGCCACGGGAGTCGCGTTGCTCTTTGGATTTTGCGTGGCCATGATGCCAGGTCCCAAAGGTCCCGGTTCGGGCGGGTTGCTGCTCTGGCCGCTGTTCGGCGCGACGAATCAGCTGCTTGCCGGGCTGGCCTTCATGGTAATCGTGTTTTATCTGTGGCGGCGCGGCAAGCCGATTTGGTTCGCTGTCGTTCCCATGTCACTGATGGTCATCATGCCGGCTTGGGCAATGACATATCAGATTTTTTACGACTTCTTGCCCAATGAAAAATGGCATCTGCTGGCCTTTGGTGTGGTGATCATGGGCTTGCAGGCCTGGATGGTCGTCGAAGCGATCTTGATTTGGCCGCGCGCCAAAGGGGTGCTCGAAGAAGCGCTACCACCGCTGGAGCCGAAGCCCGCGCTGGCCGCTGGCCGGTCCTGCTAGCCGTTTCCCGCCCCGGGCAGGGGGGTTGAACCCATGCTTTGTTCGCTCAAGGCACCGCGGGCCTAAGTTCCCTCGTCCGGGCCTTCTTCGCCGGGTGATGTGGCCCCGCCATCGGTCGGGTGCGTTTGTTCGCCGACGATGCGAACCGCTTTGTGATTGTCGACCGCGTCGAGATTGGCCCGCCATGTCGGTACTCCGTCGATTAACACATCTAGCGGTTCGCTGATGTCTTTAGCGGTCGGAATGAAGTCGCCGACTTGAAACTTTTCGATTTCTTCGGGCGACATCGTCAATTGCGCCAGGATGGCCGTCACTTCGACGAGCTGGCGGGATTTTTTGTCGCGTGTCTCATGCTTGCCGGTTTGCAGCGCCGCAATCCGCCGCACGATGAGCTGGCGAAGCCAATCCACGGGTAGACAGCAGTGCAGTTCCGCGGATTGTTGCTCGATGGTCAGTTGAAATGTGGAAAGTGCAACCGTCTCGTCAGCGGTCGCAAAGGCGATTTTTCCGAAATCGGTTTCCACTTCCTGTGTTGATAGTTCGAACGCGGTGACGGCGTTCCACTCGTGGGCAAAGGCTTTCCAGAAAATTGCCAAGACACGATTCAGCAACCGCTGTTCCAGGTCTGTTGCCGGCAACCGGTCGATGCTTACGCCGCCGCCGCCGGAGCCTAAAAGTTGATTAAGCAACATCCCCGTCGCAGCGGAGGGTAATTTGAGCAAGATGTTTGCGAACTCCGGTTCGGCGGTTGCCATTTGAAAGCATGCCGGCCGCTGGGCCACCAACCGAAATTCACCGAAGGCGATGTGCCGCGCCGGTTCGACCGAGACGATAACGCTCGCACCGACGAACGTCGTTAGATCCGTCGCGAATCGTCGGGCGACCAATTGGTGAAAAGCTTCGGCCGAAAGGTGTTGCTGCCCGCCGTCATTGCTGCTGGGGTTGGAAAACAGCAGCGACTCGATCTCGGCGACCGTCAATTCGTTTTGATTCATTGCTGCCTCCGTGCACCGGTACCCTACAGTATTTGGCCTTCTCCATGCACAACCCATTTGTAGGTCGTCAGTTCCTTTAGCCCGCACGGCCCGCGCGCGTGGAATTTGTCGGTGCTGATGCCGATCTCCGCTCCCAGGCCCAGCTGAAATCCATCGTTGAAACGGGTGCTGGTGTTGATCATCACGGCCGCGCTGTCAACGCGTGTGGCGAATTGACGCGCCGCATCTTCGTCGCTCGTGATGATCGAATCGGTGTGTCCGCTGCCGTAGCGGTTGATGTGTTCGATTGCTTTATCAATCGAGTCAACGACGCATACGGACATCACGGGTCCCAAGAATTCTTCGCCGTAATCTTCGTCGGTTGCCGAGTTTGAGTCGGCGACCAATGCACAAGCCCGCTCGTCGCCGCGGAGCTCGACTCCATTTGCCAGCAGCGCCGCTGCGATGGGCGGCAGCAGTTCTTCGGCGACGTCGGCGTGGACCAACAGAGATTCGGCGGCGTTGCAGACGCCCATTCGCTGGCATTTTGAATTGACGGTTATTCGTTCGGCCAAATCCGGATCGGCCGCGGTGTCGATATAGACGTGGCAATTGCCCGAGAAATGCTTCAGAACCGGCATCCGGGCCTCGGCGGCGACGCGGCGGATCAGCCCTTCGCCACCGCGGGGGATGGCCAGGTCAATACAGTCGTCCAGCGCGAGAAAATGCCCGACGGCTTCACGATCCTGGGTCGCCACCAACTGCACGGCGTCGTCGGGCAAACCGACCGTTGCTGCAACTTCACCGAGAACATCCACAATCGCGAGGCTGGAATGCGCCGCCTCCTTGCCGCCGCGGAGGATTACGGCGTTGCCGCTTTTCACACACAGTGCGCCGGCATCGGCCGTGACATTGGGCCGCGATTCGTAGATAAAAAAAATGACGCCCAGCGGCACGCGCACCCGGGTCACATGCAAACCGTTTGGCCGCACGTTAGATTCCAGAACTTCACCGATCGGTTCGGGTAATGCCGCGACTTGTTCCATGCCGCTGGCGATACCTTCAATGCGCTCGGTGCTGAGTTTCAAACGATCCGCCTGTGCTTCGGTCAGGCCAAAACTCGGCGCGGCGTCCAGATCGCGCTGGTTGACACTTAGTAAGTCGTTGGTCCGCTTGCGCAGCATCACGGCGCAGCGCTGCAACCATTCGTTTTTTGCATCGCCGGGAACACTTGCCATGTGCGCTGAGGCGGTTTGGGCGCGCAGGGCGACCTCTCGGCAGTATGCGGTTAAATCTGGTTTTTCTCCGACCGGCATTAACGTCATCCGCGCGTTACGCTTAGCAGTTGGGAAGCTACGGCTCCCGCCGTGCCGTATAAGGAAAAAGCCCGGTGGGAGGTCCGCCTCTTCTAATTTGACGCTCGGCCAGTATCGGCCAATCATTTGTGTCGGTCAACGTCGTCATGGGGCAGTCGCGGTTGCGTTTCGTGCTGCCAAAATCGGTCTGCATTCAACTGCCAAACACCTAGCGACTGTACCAGACACGGTTTAGACTGAGGGCTCGAAGAAATTTCTCGTCTGGAGCCTTTCCGATGTCGACCCTCACTTTCTGTCCCGAGTGTGAAGCAAAAGTCGGCGTGCCCGACGGTACACATCCCTCCGCCCAGGTGCGTTGTCCTTTGTGCGAGCACGAATTTACACTCGGCGAGTCCGTACCGGACGACGTCCCCGAATTGATCGTTGTCGATCCGGGCCTCGTCGAGACCGCGGACGAATCGGCCGCCCAGGCCGCCGAAGGTTCGGACGGCGAGGATAGCAAGCCGGCTGACGATGCCGCCGCTGCGGAACAGGAAGCTAAGAAAGCGGGCGACGAAGGCGAAAAGTCCGGAGCTGACTTTCTTGCCGGCCTGGCTGCTGCGGACGATGGTGCGAGCGAGCAGGTTTCCTTTAATCCATTTGGCGACAGCGGAGAAAAATCGGACGAAGACGGCGAGTCGAGTGTTGCCACCAAGGAGGGCAAAGAGGAAGGTGAAGGTGCAGCCGCGTTCGACTTCGGTCAGTCGGACGACGACGCGGAAGGCGACGCCGACGCCGAGAAGACCGCCGCGGCTCGACCGCCGCGCAAGGCGATGAGTTTGAAGGGGCAACTGATCGGTATGGTTGTCTTTGGTGTGATCGGCCTGGGCTTGGGATACGGCATCTTGCTGCTAATCGCGCCGGGTAAGGCTACGGCGTTGAAGAATACAGTGTTGAACATCATCGGACTGGACGGGAAGGATGACGACGGCAGGGATATTCCGAAGCCGCAGGACGCGGAAAAAAGCGATCCACACGATGATGGCGGAATCGGTACGCCCGGGCAT
>JAYGDO010000629.1:0-15726 GCA_046582885.1 Pirellulales bacterium
CTATTTCCGCATCAACGCCGAAAGCATGGGGCAGTTTGAGCGAACTTTGATCCTGGTCGACGAAGGCGCGCAGGTGCACTACGTCGAGGGCTGTACCGCGCCGATGTACACGACCGAAAGCCTCCATTCGGCCGTCGTCGAAGTGGTCGTCAAGAAGGGCGGCCGCTGCCGCTATACGACGATCCAGAATTGGGCGAACAACATCTACAATTTGGTCACCAAGCGGGCGATGGCCTACCAAGACGCTGTCATGGAATGGGTCGACGGCAACCTGGGCAGTCGGTTGACCATGAAATACCCGTCCGTTTACATGATGGAACCAGGTGCACGAGGCGAGATTCTGTCGATCGCCTTTTCCTCGGCCGGCCAGCACCAAGACGCCGGTGCAAAACTGGTTCACTGCGCTCCGAATACCACCGGCCAGATTATCTCCAAGTCCATCTCCAAAAACGGCGGCCGCAGCAGTTACCGAGGCCTGGTCAAAGTCGAACAAGGCGCCAAAAACGCCAAGTGCAATGTCGTTTGCGACGCGCTGATCCTCGACCAGCACAGCCGCAGTGACACGTATCCTTACGTCGAGATTGACGTGCAAGACGTGTCAATCGGTCACGAAGCGAGCGTTTCGCGGATCGGCGAGGAGCAGTTGTTTTATCTGACCAGCCGCGGCCTAACCGAAGCGGAAGCCAGCACAATGATCGTCAGCGGTTTCATCGAGCCGCTGATAAAAGAACTGCCCATGGAATACGCGGTCGAAATGAACCGGCTGATCGAACTGCAAATGGAAGGATCGGTCGGGTAAGCGGGCAGCTTGAATTAAAGGCCCTTTGTCATCCGCAAATCTTGGGCCCGCCGCCGGTCCGCAATCCGCGTTCTGCCATCCACCGTTACTAATGAGCACAACCATCGGCAATCCGCAATCCGCAATCCGCATTGGCTTCTCCCAGGAAGCTTTCGACGCCTTCGTCGCCTCCCGCGATGAACCCAGTTGGCTGCGCGATATGCGGGCGGCCGCCTTCAAGCAGTTCCTCGCCTTGCCGCTGCCGTCTCGCAACGACGAAGAATGGATGCGCACCGATATACGGCTGTTTCAACTGGATCGATTTAGCCTGCCGGCTCCGCCAGATAACCATGATATTCCCGACGGCGCACTGAGCCACAAGGTTGAACTGGGCGGTGAGATCTGTTCGCGAAACAGCCACGTACTACGATCGACGGCTGCCGAAAAGTGGGCACAACAGGGCGTCCTCTTCGGCCCCCTCGACGAGCTCGTTGCCACGCACGGCGATCTGCTCCGCCCTCATTTGCTGGCCCGCGCGGTCGACCCGTATTACGACAAGTTCGCGGCGCTGCATGCGGCGTTTTGGTGCGGCGGCGGGCTGTTGTACGTGCCTCGCAACGTCTCTGTCGACCAGCCGTTTCACATACAAGCAGTCCTGGGCGAAGGCGGCGTCGATTTGACGCACACTCTGGTGATTCTCGAAGACGGTGCCGACGCAACGCTGCTGGCCGAATCGATGAGTGACCAACCCGGCGGCAAAGGCCTGCACTGCGGCGCTGTCGAATTGCTGCTTGGCCCGCGGTCGAGCCTGCGCTACGTGAATCTGCAGGACTGGGGCAGTGGTGTCTGGCATTTTTCCCATCAGAAAGCACTCGTCGACCAAGACGCCTCGCTGCAATGGACGATCGGCGCCTTGGGATCGCGATTGGCGAAAGTAAACCAACACGTCGGGCTTGTCGGTCGGGGCGCCGCAGCCCAGGTCAACGGCGCAATGTTTTCCGAAGGCCGTCAGCATCTTTGCTACCACACGCTGCAGCATCATGAAGCGGCGGAGTGCAATAGCGACCTGCTTTACAAAGGCGCGCTGCAAGACGATTCGCGGATCGTCTGGCGCGGTATGATCAAGGTCGATCCCGACGCACAAAAAACAAACGGCTACCAGCGGAACGACAGTTTGATTTTGACCCCCAATGCCCGAGCCGATTCGATACCCGGATTGGAAATCGAGGCTGACGACGTTCGCTGCACGCACGGGGCAACCACCGGTCGGGTTGATGACGAACAGGTATTTTATTGCCGCTCGCGAGGCATGACGCGTAAAGAAGCGATTCGGATGATCGTCGCAGGATTTTTTCAGCAGGTTTCGGACCGCATTACGATCGAAAGTGTACGTATCGCACTGGCTCGAACCATCGCGCAGCGGATTCGCGAATATGAATAAAGAGGGGGGAGAGGATGACCCACGGCCCAATAAATGCTCGGCCCACCCGCGGGGATGATTTGCTTGGTAATGATTTAATCGGGTTTCGTCGTTTGCCATGAGTGATTTCATCAAAGTCGCCAGCAGATCGGAAATTGCCGACCCGGGAAAACTCACCGTCGAGTGCGACGAACAGATTTTTGTTTTGTTTCATATCGATGGCCAATTCTATTGCATCGACGATGTCTGCACGCACGACGGCGGACCGCTCGGCGACGGTGAACTGGCGGGTTGCGAAATCGCCTGTCCGCGACACGGGGCAAAATTCGACGTTCGCACGGGCAAGGCGCTGACGATGCCGGCAACTCAGAACACACGAAGTCACAAAGTAAAAATCGAGGGCGAGGACGTTCTCGTGAATATTGGCCGATGAAACCCGTCTTCAAAACGAACTCTGCCGCTGCCCGACAGAGTTACAAGTTCCGCCCGCTCTTGTAATGCTATCAATTATTCAGTGCAGGAATATTCGCCGCCGCCCAATGGGAGTTCAAACATGACGATCACGCAAGACATGGTTCTCGAAAAACTCAAGAACGTGATCGACCCCGAACTTTTCGTCAACATCGTCGATCTCGGGCTTATTTACGAAGTCAAACTGGGTGATGCGGCCGCAAGTTCGGAAAACCCGCCGTCCGAGCAGGCCACCCCGGATCCAGCGGCGGACGAGGGAGACGCCGGTGGCACCCCGGTCCACATTGATATGACCATGACAAGCCCGGCCTGTCCGGCCGGCCCGGCGCTGATCTCCGGCGCAAAGCGCGAAATCGGTACCATCGAGGGCGTCGGCGACATCGAAGTCAGCATTGTGCTCGATCCACCCTGGACGCCCGACCGCATGACGGAAGACGCAAAAGACCAACTTGGCATCTTTTAGCCCCGAGAAATCCCGCCTCAGGCATTGGCCTAAGCGGTGGCCCAGTAACCGCCGCGGGCGTGGTCGTACCTAGCTTCCCGGCCGTAGGCGAGAGAATCGAATCGGCCATCGTTGAAAACTTCGTTGCCCATGACCCACGTGCGGACAGGCCAGCCTCTCAACGACGCTCCGGACCAGGGGCTCCAGCCGCACTTGGATTCCTGCGAGCCATTTTGCACGGTCGTCGTTTTATCTAAATCAACGAGAACCAAATCCGCGTCGTAACCGACTGCAATTCGGCCTTTGTCGACAATGTCCCACACACGGGCTGGAGCATCGCACATCCATTGCACAACCTGTTCAATAGTGCATCGACCTGCATTAACTTGGTCGAGCATCAACGCAAGCGAATTCTCGACCGCCGGCAATCCCGAGGGTGACTGCGGATAAGGTTTTTGCTTTTCCTCCAGCAAATGCGGCGCGTGGTCCGTAGCGATGACTTGGATCTCACCGTCCAACAGCGCTTGCCACAGCCGGCGATTGTCGTCCGATGTCTTCAACGATGGATTCATTTGCACGAGCGTTCCGAGGCGATCGTAATCGCCGATATTGAAGAGCAAATGATGCGGGCACGCCTCGGCCGTAATCAGGTTGCGGTGGTCACCAAAGACTTCAACTTCGTCGCCGGTAGAGACATGCAGAACATGGAATCGACGCTGATGCCGATGTGCTAAATCGATTGCCCGACGCGTGGCGACGATCGCGGCACGGTGATCGCGAATCCGAGAATGGTCTGCGACACTCGTCGGAACGCCGATCCGCTCGCTATTCGCGAGGATGGTCGATTCATCTTCGCAATGTGCGGTGATCGGAAGTGTCGTTCCGGAAAAAATTCGCTCCAGCGCCTCCTGCTGATCCACGAGCAGATCGCCGGTGCTGGATCCGAGAAAAATTTTAATGCCGGGCGTACGGTTGGCCTCGCTTAGTTCGTCAACGTTATCCGGCGTGGCGCCGATGTAGAATCCATAATTGACGATGGACTTCTTGGCGGCAATCGCGAGTTTTTCATGCAATCGTTGAACGGTCGTCGTTGTCGGACGCGTATTCGGCATTTCCAGAAATGTCGTCACGCCGCCCTTGGCACAGGCGCGGCTGGCGCAAGTCAGGTCCTCCTTGTGGGTCAAGCCCGGTTCGCGAAAATGTACCTGGTCGTCAATGACGCCCGGAATCAAATAAAGTCCCGTGGCATCAATCGTTTCATCCGCGGCCACTGTGGCGGCGACGTCGATGTCACAAATTTTTGCGCCGTCGATTAAGACCGATACTTGCTCGACGCCGCTGGGCAGCACGACCTGGGCGTCTTGAATGAGAGTTTTCATTTTATTCTTGGCTTTGTCAGTTCCTACAGCGGATCCATCGTACCTCGCCGAAACACCTTTTAACAATCCATCCGGGGCCTTCAAATCTTGCGTGTATTTGTTTACGAATTTGTGACGGGCGGCGGCTTTTTACACGATGACAAATTACTGTCCCCGTCCTTGCTCAACGAAGGAACTGCGATGCTCGCCGCGCTGGCAACAGATTTTTCCCGCTTGCCACAGTGCTCGGTCACCGTTTTACGAGACCATCGCATTTCGTTAGATATCGCGGATTGTACGATCCACGCCGTTGCCGCGGCTGACGAAGAACGTAACATGATTTCGCGGATAGCACAGGAGTGTGATTGGACGGTCGTAATTGCTCCTGAATTCAACGGTTTCCTGCTCGACCGCGTCGAACTGGCGACCTCTGCCGGCGGACGGTTACTGGGACCGTCAGCCGAAACGATTGCGCTCGCGGCAAATAAATCCCTGCTCGCCAAGCAATTCTCACGAGCCGATGTTCCCACGCCGAACGGTTGCACAATCGATCGCGGTGCGACGGTCCCGGATAATTTTACTTTTCCCGCGGTATTAAAACAGCTCGACGGGGCAGGGTCCCTGAATGTCCAACTTGTCCGCAATAAAGCGGCGGCCCGCAAGATCGGCGCAATCGACTTCGACGGGCGTCTCGAACGCTTTATCGACGGCACACCGGTCAGCGTCTCGGTCTTGTGCGGCCCCAACGGCAATCGGCCGCTACCGGCGTGCCGTCAACACTTAAGCGGCAACGGCCAGTTCACTTATGCGGGCGGGTCCTTGCCTCTGCCGGATGACCTCGCGGCCGAAGCCCAGCGACTTGCCATTGCGGCCGTCCAGGCGCTGCCCGATCCACTCGGTTATATCGGTGTCGACGTCGTGCTGGGAAATCCGACCGGGGAGGCCTGCGTCATTGAAGTCAATCCGCGGCTGACGACATCCTACGTCGGCCTCCGGGCCGCTTGCCGCCAGAATCTCGCCACCGCTATGATCGCAGTCGCTCTCGGACAATCCACAGAATTGTCGTTTCGGCCCGACGGTATTGGATTCGATACTTGCGGCAACACCTGGATCGACTCGACTTCACAAAGAGACGCCTCTCGTGAGTAAAACAAAGCGCTGGTTAGCTCTCGACATCGGCGGTGCGAATCTGAAGATCGCAGACGGGGTCGGATTTGCGGCAACCGAGCCGTTTGCGCTGTGGCGACAACCTCACGCATTGGCCGATTCGCTGCACTCCTTGATTTCCGCCGCACCGTCCGCCGACCAGCTGGCCATCACGATGACCGGTGAACTGGCTGACTGCTACCGAACAAAAAACGACGGGGTGATTGCGATTTTGCAGGCCGCCGAGCAGGCGGCCGCTGGTCGCCCCACTCAGATTTACCGCACCGACGGAAGTTTTGCGACCCTTGCCGACGCGCTGAGCCGACCCGAGGCGGTCGCCGCTTCGAACTGGCACGCATTGGCGCAATATGCCGGTCGCCTGATGAAACACGGCGTTGGCCTGCTGATCGATATCGGCTCAACCACAACAGACCTTGTCGGTTTCCTCGATGGAAGTCCGGATATCCGTGCCGCGACGGATACGGATCGGTTAGCGAGCGGAGAACTGCTCTACACGGGCGTATTAAGGACGCCGGTCGCAACCGTCGTCAGCCAATTACCTTATCGCGGTCTGATGTGCAGTGTCGCCCGAGAACTGTTTGCCACGATGCAGGATGTTTACATCACGTTAAGTGACCTGGAGGAAGAACGCGACAATCACCATACCGCCGACGGCCGCGCCGCAACCAGAGAGGCGTCGCACGACCGACTGGCGAGAATGATCTGCGCCGACCGAAACACCTTTGATTCCGCCGACGCCGCAGTACTGGCAGAATTCGCCGCCCGTAGCCAACGTGGCGCGATGCTGGCAGCGGCCCGCCGGGTCATCGACCGGCTTCCACAACCGCCGCAGACCGTAGTCATTTCCGGCAGGGGAGAGTTTGTTGCCCTACAGGTCGCGAACGAAGCGGGCAGCGCCGCCAACATTATCGCGCTAAGTGAAACACTCGGCCAATCTGTCTCAGTTTGTGCGCCGGCACACGCCTTGGCCGTTTTGGCCCGCGAAATGAATCCATGATGCAAATGCGATCTCGTATTATCAAACTCGGCGGCAGCCTGTTGGATATTGACGACTTGCCGGGGGTTTTTCAGCAGTGGTTGCGTCAACAAACGCCGGCGTGCAATTTGGTCGTCGTCGGAGGCGGAGCCCTGGCAGAGCAGATAAGGGCCCTAGACGGTCGACATCAACTCGGCGATGAAATTGCACACGAGTTGGCCGTTGAGGCAATGCGGTTAAACACCCTTGTGATGTCGCATTTGCTGCCGGGAGAAATCGTCGGCGACCCGACAACCATATCAGGAGGCGAGCGAGGCCAAACTTTGCTCATTGATCCAGCTGCATTTCTGGCCGCCACAGGCGAATTACGTCCCGCCGCGACACCACCAAAAAACTGGGACATCACCAGCGACTCGATATCCGCACAAGTCGCCCAGGCTTACGGTGCCTCCGAACTGGTACTCTTGAAATCGGCGTTGCCGCTTAATTGCACCACCTGGGAAGAAGCGGCAGAGGGCGGCTATGTGGACCGTTTTTTTCCTTGTGCTGTCCAGAACGTCTCGCACGTGCGATGCGTAAACCTGCGTGACCCGCAAATGCCGCAGTGGCAGCCTGCGGCCTCCTAAACTGCCGGTAGATTAGCACAGCTTTGACGATCGTAAGGCCCTCTTCAGGGGCTCCGCTGAATGTTTTCGTGTACAATAGCTGCACGGTGGTGTTCAAAAACGATACATTGGTTTTTCCAACGGAGTTTGCTATCCGACGTTCGGATAACCGAGTTCCGCGAACACAATTCGGCGCTTTGACGGGACTCGTACTCGCAGTTCACACGAATCCCGGCGTTCGGGCGCCCCGATCTTGAGCGAACTTTATGCTGGCCTATCTGATCATTCGCGAAGGAACCAAGTGGACTGACGTTTATCGTCTGGTTCCCGGCCAAGCGGTGACGATTGGGCGGGCTCCAACGAACCACGTCGTTGTCAAAGACGAACGCTGTAGTCGAAATCATGCCGAAATTTTTCTGTCGGGCGACCACTGGATCGTGCGCGATTTGGATAGCCGCAATGGCACGTCCGTCGATGGCGATCGGTTGGAAGAAGATTTCACACTCAAGCCCGAAGACGTTATCCGCATTGGCGGATTTCAAATGAAGTACGTCCATGACGTTTCTAAAGCGTTTCCCGAATCGAGCGGACCATCCGCAAAGACTGGACCGCATGCCGACACGTTGAAGGGCGGTGATCTGGCGAATGATTCGGAGAGCATCTTTGCCAACGATTTCCCCCCACAGATTACACACCGCACCTATAAGACCAAATACCTGACCCCACACGATAACGACGACGATTCGGGCGTTTCGACAGGTCGCGTGGCAACGGTGCTTTGTCGTCTTGGTTTTCAATTGGCACAAGCCGAAGATTTGCCGCAATTGGCGGACGTGGCGCTCACCGGCATCTTTAACGAGACGCACGTCAACGCCGGCGCGCTGCTGCTCCTGCCTCGGGATATCTTGATCGAACGACCATCCGGGGAGGACCTGGAGGTTTTTGCGGCCAAAACCACACCCGACGAGACATACCATCGCGTTTCCGATTTCCTTGCCACGACCGTGATGTGCGAAGGCGAAGCGATTCTCGCACGCAATGTCATGGACGACAGCGTCCTGGGCGGCCGCGACAGCCAGGGCGACATTCACGCCTCGAGCGTCATCTGCGCACCGATCAGGCGTGACGACCGTGTGCTGGGACTGATTCACCTGTATTCCACGACCGAAGATTTGGTTCCTGATCCGGATGACCTCGAGTTCACGCTGACGGTTGCGGAAAATGTCGGCGTCGCCCTGGAAAACTTAAGCCAGCGCGCTACGTTGGCCAACAACCTAAGCCATATTCAAGTTGAAAATATCCAGTTGCGTGAACGACTTGCCGTCGAGAGCGAAATCATCGGCAACAGCCTCCCGATGCGAAAAGTCGAGCGTGAAATTGCCAACGTGGCGCCGAGTCGTACAACGGTGCTGATCTGCGGTGAGAGCGGTGTCGGCAAGGAGTTGGTTGCTCGCGCGCTGCATTATTCAAGCCCCAGACGCAAACGGCCATTTGTCTGTTTAAATTGTGCCGCGCTATCAGAATCACTATTGGAAAGCGAGTTATTCGGGCACGAGAAAGGCGCCTTCACCGGAGCTACCGACCGCAAGGTCGGAAAATTCGAGGCGGCCAACACCGGCACGCTGATGCTCGATGAAATTGGCGAAATGAGCCCGTCCATTCAAGCCAAGTTTCTCCGTGTGTTGGAAGGCCACCCGTTCGAGCGAGTCGGAGGGAGCGAGCAAATTACGGCGGATGTCCGCGTGATCGCCGCTACGAATCGTGATCTTGAAAAAGAGGTCGCCGAAGGCGTATTTCGGAGCGACCTGTATTACAGGCTGGCCGTGGTCGAAATTGATGTTCCGGCAATGCGAAAGCGACCGGACGACATCCTATTGTTGGCCGATCATTTTCTGCGAAAGTTCAACGAGGAAATTGGCCGCCGATTACGCGGCTACACTCAAGAAGCCCTAGACGCGCTGGCACAATACCGCTGGCCCGGCAACGTCCGCGAGTTAAAAAATGTTGTCGAAAGCGCGGTCGTTCGTGCTCAAGGTGACTATATCGGCCTGGAGGATCTGCGGCTCTCAAAGTTGGCCACCGCCGGCGACTCCGCACATATACCGGAAAAGCCGGACGAGTACGAGCCGCGGTCGATCGCCGACGTCGAACGGATACACATTCTCGCAACGCTACGGGCAACTGGGTGGAACAAGAGCCGCGCGGCGGGGATTCTGGGCATCGAACGGTCAACCTTGGACCGGAAAATTCGCCGCTACGAACTGACTGAACATCCGTCGGCGCCGAGGTGACCGACCTCGCAGGTCGGCGGATAGAAGTTTGCGAGTCGCTTTGGCGAGACACCAAATCGTTCGGCCAGCAGCAGCATCCAATTTCTCAGCGTTTGACGCGCGACGCCGTGACGCTGCCAACGCCTGGAACTGACGTGCAGCGGCCCCGGCAACAGGACAATCAGGCCGCGACGCCGCAAGCGCCGCAACAGGCGGACATCTTCCATCAGTGCCACATCCGGAAACCGGCCGATGGACTCAAAAACATCGCGGCGGACGTAAATACCCTGGTCCCCAAATGGCAATCGGAACAGGCGGACCCGCATCGCGTTGCCCCGCTCCAACCAGCGATAAGCCCCGGCGATTCCGTCAATCTGTTGCATAAAGGCGCCTGCTACGATCTCGCCATTGGTCATCGTTTGGCAGATTTGCGAGATGGCGGCAGCCTCAAGCCAAGTGTCTGCGTGCAAGAACAACAACACGTCGCCGCTGGCCACCGCTGCGGCCGCATTTTGTTGGACCGCACGACCCGCAGCCGTCTGAATGAGCCGGCAGGCCAACCGACGTGCAACCCGAACCGTATCGTCACGACTGCCGCCATCACTAACAATGACTTCGTTTGCCCCCGCCAGCCACGCGCGATCGATCGCCGAGGCGACCCGACTCCCTTCATTCAAAGTGGGAATGATGACCGAGACCTTCACGGAAAGAACCTCAGGCGAGAGATACAGCGTTCAAGACTTCCTCGAGAATTCGTCGGTTCGTCGCGATGCCTTCGCCGCTGTGAATGGTCGGCTGTCCCTTCCAGTCCGTGAATGTGCCCCCCGCCTCTTCCAGAATCGGCTGCAGGGCCGCGGCATCCCACACGTTCAGTAGTGGATCGACCATCACGTCCGCGCGGCCGGTTGCCACTAGCAGATAGCCGTAACAGTCGCCCCACGTACGCGAAAGTTTAGCCGCCTGCTGCAGGTTGAGATATGCCCCCTCGCGACCCAGATCATAGAACGTCCGCACGTCCGTAGTAAGAAACGTGGCATCGGCAAGCTTCGTACAATTCGACACGTGAGCCCGCCGCGGTTCGTCGTTCCCGCGCAAATACCAACTGCCTTGGCCGACAGAGGCGTAAATGCACTCTCGCAGGACGGGAAAATTCATGACTCCCAACACGGCGCGCTCGCCTAACGTTGCAGCGACAAGATTACCGTACAACGGCACGCCCGATATAAAAGATTTTGTACCGTCGACCGGATCGAGAATCCACTGGTAACCCGATGTTCCAGACCTGTCGTCAAATTCTTCCCCGACGATGCCGTCAGCCGGAAAAGCAGATTCAATGCGACGCCGCAATAATTGCTCAGTTTCCCGATCCGCGACGGTAACAGGTGAATCGTCGGGTTTCCAATCAACCGCCACTTCGGAAGATTGAAAGTAATCGACGGTCAATCGGCCCGCTTCGTCCGCTATCTCGCGGGCGAAGTCGAGTCGCTTATTGAGGTCTGTTTGGCCGCTCATCTACCGAACTCCGCGATCGCCTTCAATCAACTGTGTCTCAATGCGTTGATCTCGTCGTCGTACGCACCAATCACTTCTTTTCGACGCAACATGCCTAAAATCTTCACCTGATCATTTTGATCGACGACCGGTATTTCATCAATGTTCTTTTGCGTAAACCGCCGCAGCGCCGTGTGAAGGTCGTCGTCCGGCGTAACGGTCAATACCGGTGTCGTCGCAATATCCGCTGCTACGATGAGAGTCTCCGCGCCGGTGCTTTGCAACACACTACGCACATCGCGTAGCGAAAAAACACCGACCAGGCTATTTTCTTCATCAACGACTGGATAATACGATGTGTCGGCGCGGGTTACCAAACGACGAATCTGGCTAAGCGGCGTCTCCTGTGGCACAAGACAAGCAACGTTGCCTTCCTGATAAACATCCCGCACATGAATTCTCGCCAACACGTCCACGACAAAGTCGCCCAAATGCGCGGGGCTATCGACCATCGCTGTCACCTGTTCCTCGTAGAGTTTCCACCGCGATGAGAGGATCGCCGTCGTCAGAATACTGACCAGCATCAACGGCACCAGCAAGTCATAGGAGTGTGTCATTTCACAAACCATCAAAAGGGCCGTGAGCGGAACCTTCGCCACCCCGGCAAAAAACCCGCCCATGCCAACCAAAACGTAGGCGCCGGGCTGCGGGACACACTGTGCGCCAAATATCGCCTGACAGCCCCATCCGTAAGCGCCGCCCAACATCGCTCCGATGAACAACGACGGTGCGAAAACCCCGCCGCTACCGCCGGATGAAATTGTCGCGCTTGTGGCAAGAATCTTCGTCAGTGCCAGGACAGTCATCAGCACCAAAATGTTCGTCAACTGAGAACCGTCCGCGTCGGCCAAAGTCGCGGTCGCGTCCCCAAATTCGCCGTCGATCAGTTGCTGAATCCATCCATAACCTCCCGCCATGACATGTGGAAAACCGAGCGCAATGAGCCCCAGAAAGAAACCTCCGATTGCAGGCTTGTACCGATTATGAATCCGCAGCCGACGAAACACTTTGTCACGCATACCGTAAAATACGGACACGTAGATAAAGCCAAAGATGGCGCAGACGACGGCAAACATGACGTAAAACGGCAATTCAATGGCACCGTGAAATTGCAGCACCGTCTCCGGGTTACTGAAAGCGAACCCCGTTCCATGGATGTGCGTGTAAACGGAATAAGCGACAACCGAAGAGATAACGGCGGGGATCAGCGCGGCAAATTCCATCGACGCGCTGGCATAGAGAACCTCGACCGTGAATAGCGCGCCGCCCAACGGCGCGCGAAATATCGCGCCGATGCCGCCCGCCGCGCCGGCCAGCATCAGTTGCCGCCGCTCCCAATCGGTCAAATTGAGCTTGTCGGCGAAAAAAGAGCCGAAACCCGCACCAACTTGTGCGATCGGACCTTCACGGCCCGCGGAGCCCCCGCTGCCAATCGTCAACAGGCTAGCGATCGCTTTGACGAGAGGAACTCGGGCGCGGACTTTTCCCTTTTGACGGTGAAAAGATTTGATCATCGCGTCGCTACCGTGTCCTTCTGCTTCGGGCGCAACACCATATACCAACAGGCCGCAGAGCAATCCGCCGAGGGTCGGCACGAGCAGGACGTAGAACGGATCGACCGAAATCGAAGTTGCCGCGGCAACTTCGTTTGCTCCGCCTTCAGAACCCGCCGGAGGGGAGACGTATTCGACGTATTGGACGAGACACAATTCCTGCAGCAGGTCCATCAAGGACGAAAATGCCGCCGCGCCCAAACCGGCCACGACACCAACGGACGCGGCCAGTATCAGAATCTTGCCTGATGATTCCAGGTCAAAAACTACACCAAGTTTCGAAGTGATACGCCGAATCATGGGGAACCGCTATCCTGTCGTACCCATCGGACAAAGCGATCCAATCTAAATGCGGACCCCAGCGTTGGCAAGGATTGAAATTCCGAAGTCACGACAATCCGCCAGTTATTCGCAAAATGCGATTAACCGATTCAATCCGCAAGTTCGTTTGCCTCACCACGATTTACGAGATATGGTTTTAGGATGCCGCATTGTACTGCCCCTGCTAACATCTGCATTGGTTGAGAACAAAAGAGGAGATTTCCATGTCGCAAAGTCCAGAAGCCCCCACCGCACCGCTCAATGACACTTTTGTCGACCGCCGTAACACACAAGCGGATTTTAGCCTCCCCAATGCCGAACGGCGGCAGTTTGCCAATTCACATTCGGATCTTTCACCGGATGCCCAGGAATTGGCGAGAGCCATCGATGAATACAAACTGCGGCACCGTCGACGCTTCATTACGTATGAAGAGATGCTCACCGTAATCTCGGAACTTGGTTACTCAAAGTAGCACATCCCCTCCGCAGAGGTTACTGCCGCGGCGAGCGTTGGATTCGCCGCGCCTCACTGTCCACCGCGGAACAGCGGCTCGCTAAGTTGATCATTGGTGACGATGCCGAGCGTTCTGCCCTCATGGTCCACGACTCTTGCAAGCGTTTCGTCGCTCGCTTGCATCTGCATTAGCGCTGACAGGTGGGTCCAAGTTGAAGGAATCTCGATCAGCATCCGAACCTCTCCAACTTGATCGGAATTATCTAAATAAAGATCGGGCACAAAGACATATCCCAGCAATTCCCCCGGCGCGTCTTTGCCGCATACTGGAACCGCGGCCGAGTCGTGCTGACGGGCAACACGCAGCACGTCAGCCCTGGACGCGCCCTGGCTGATCACGGCTGTTTGGTCCAGCGGTGTAATGAACTCTGTAACGGCTTGGTTGGCGACCGCGAAAATCCCCTTTGCCATCATCCGCTGGCTGGGCCGGAGTAATCCCGCCACGTGACCCTCGTCCAGAACCAACGCTAGTTCTTTGCGTGCCAGGCGGCGCTGCAACCGCTGGGGCGATTCGCCGACCAGCCATTCCAGCAACTTGCTCAGCGCCCACAGCAAACCGCTGAACGGCAAGAATAACAACGTAAACGACAAGAATA
The DNA here is from genome assembly GCA_046582885.1 of Pirellulales bacterium. Lineage (GTDB taxonomy): Bacteria > Planctomycetota > Planctomycetia > Pirellulales > UBA7805 > JAYZEI01. The sequence continues at coordinate 14,023 of JAYGDO010000629.1, forward strand.
CCGGGCTGCATACCCGCAGCAGCATGGTCGGCGCGTGGTAAAAAAGATTTTTTGGCAGTAACTCACCGTACACAAACAAAATCGGCGCGATCATCACCGGCGCACACAACTCGGCTGTCACGCTGCCGTGAAACAGATGTCCTGCGGCCAGAACGACCGCCGCCGACGTCATGTAGTTTGCCAGATTGTTGCCGATCAGAGTCGTCGCCACAAAGAGCGATGGATAATTGGTCAACCACAACAAACCTCGCGAGGCGCGGTCACCCGCCAGCGAGTCGATCAGCAGTCGGATTCGCGGAACACGGTAAAATCCCGTTTCGCTGCCGCTGAAAAACGCGCTGAGCAACAAGCCGCTCAAGAACAGTCCGACCGCCAGCCACATCATCTGCGGCCTCCCCGCCCGTCGGCAAATGTCAATTCGATCGTCATTTTCCCGCGGTCCGGCACATCGATCACGTTGAATTCAAACGGTCCCCAGTGACTGGTATCGCCCGGTCGCGGCAACCGGCCGAGTGATTCCACCACAATACCCGTGACGGTAATACTGCGACTGACGGGCAGGTCGACTCCAAAGTAGCGGCCCAAGCGGCGAATCGTGGTCATGCCCGTAATGTGCCAACGCCCCGGCGCGGCGATCTGAATTGGTTCTTGATTCAATAGCCGTTCGCTTCGGCTGGCATCGTAGGCAAAGATCGTGTCAATAATGTCCTCCAACGTCAGGATGCCGATCGTTTCGCCGAATTCGTTAATGACCGCCGCAACCTTCCGTTTCTGATCTCGCATCTGTTCCAGCGCATCACTGACCGTCGTAGACCAGGGCACGTAAAATACTTTCTCGGCGTGCAATTCAAGGTTTTCAGACGGCAATTTAGAGACACTGCTCAGTGGCACGGCCGCCGCAATTTCTTCACTGCCTTCTTCCGTCACTAAGACATAACCGCTACGCAGTTTCCGGCCTTCAAGATCGTTAATTGATACGGGCGGACGAAACGACAAAAATTGCATTCGGGGCCGCATCAATTCATCGACGCGGATCGTCGACAGCGTCACAATATTTTGCAGCACGGTCTTTTCTTGTTGCAGCAGTGCGGCGTCCGTGGTCGACACTTCAACCGCCCGCTCCAAATCCGCCACTTCTAGATACGCCTCCGGCTTGAACCGCGGCCAAATGACCCGTCGCGATGCATCGTTAGCGAACCGCAGCGCCGGCATAACTGGATCGATGGCCCGCACGAGTCCGGCCAATGGAACACTGACCCAGGCGGCTAAAATTTTTGGCCGCAGGACGCCGATCGTCTTTGGCAACATCTCGCTAAAAAAAATGAGGATCAACAGAGAACCAATCGCAAATACCCCAGCGCTCTGCGTGAAGCCCTCACGTTGCAGTTGCAAACTCGTCATCGACGCAATCGCAAAATACACAATGTTGATCAGCAGGTTCCAAAACAGTATGGCCGTCAACAAGCGATCCGAGTCGGCCAACAGCCTGGCGGCAAGCCGTTGGGCATGGTTTCCCGCAGCAAGCTGCTCGCGGTCCCGGCGACTCAAAAAGAACAGCGCCGCCTCGCTAGAGGAAAAAAAAGCAGAGCAAAAAATTAGCACCACCATGGCGATCAGCCACGGCAGGTATTCAATCCACACTTTAGATCAAATTCCCAAATTTCGACTCAGTGCTCGGTCGTCCGCCCCGACGTCAAATCAAAT
>JAYGDO010000631.1:0-1658 GCA_046582885.1 Pirellulales bacterium
CGTGTGCTCTTCCGATCTTTTCTCCAGGATTCGGTACAAGGCCGGGTTGGCAAAGGCCGCATCGCCACGAAAGAACTTCGGGATGTCCAAATGGCGATACCGCTCGATCACCGGCAAGAGCACCCGCCGCCAGAACTTCGCACTGGCATTATTGCCGCGACGCAGCATGCAGCGTTCCAGGTCGCCGAACTGATTGAACAAGAACAACGGATGGTAGCAGTTGCATTCAAAGTGCCCGTTGTAGGCCGTGCCCTGCTGTCGGCCGTAGGTTTCACTGACCGAGCTATCCAGGTCGAGGATCAGTTGTTTGGGCGGCTTTCTCTGGTGAACTTTGTCGATCCACTCGCCGGAAAGATCCATCAGCGCCGTGAGGTTGCTCTTGGCACTGAGCGTCTCGGTCTCGAAGCGTCCCACTCCGCTCGTAGAAGCGGCTTCCTTGTCCAGTTGTGCTGCCCGGCCACCCACGACGTGATGCATCGCCGGATCGACGGCCAATCGCTCCGCATCATTCACATCTTCATAACCTGCCAGGCGGCTGTAAACCGACTGTCGCAACAGCGGCACCAGCAGATGCTGCTGGTTGCTGCCGAGGCGTGAATCGGTCAGTAGGTCCGCGCCCATTTCCGTCAGTCCCAGCACTTCATCGAGTTCGCGGTAGGCCAACAGCCCGGCATCACTGGTGACCTTGCTACCGCAGAATTTCAGCTTCAAGCGCCTGTCAAAACCAACTCGCAAATCCTCGTTCTTGGCGTCACCCATTGGGTTCCCCTGTCAGCTTGGCATGTTGATCGTCCGCCGCCCGGTATTCAAGGGTCTGGCGCAAATCGCGTGCCAAAGCGTGGGAAGTCAAATGGGAAATGCGGGCCAAAAGGATTTCTGCTTCACCGTGTGAAGAAAACGGGTGAAATTCGACAACGTCAAAGCTTGGCAGCCAACCCCACCTTGAAAGAAAACCATCAGGCAATAATTCAGGGACAATAAATTATGGTTCCCCGCCATGCCGAAATTACAGTTCCGGCATTAAATTATGAAACGCCGTTTCGATACAATAATCGTTGTAAGAACGGCCTTGACGAAGAAGGCAACCTCGCTGTTTGAGGTACAGAAAACAAGGTCGCAGCTGTGTTGTACTTGATCATTCAGATCTCCATCATCTGCCGAGCCGTCGTTCAGCCCGCCCCCGTGTGATTGGTTTACAATGCGTGTGATCGAGCAGGCAGAAACTCACGCCTTTTCAACGGAACGCGCCGACGCATGACCTCGCCGGATGACAATGCGAATCCTGTAGCTGGCCGGTTGGGAAGGCGGCGGCAATTCCGGCGTGCGGCGGCCATCGTCGCCGGACTGCTGCTTCTGCTGCTGGCGCGGCCGGGGTGGCATTTGCTGAGCACGGCCTGGAACGATCGCGATGAACTCAGAGCTGTGCCGCCCGGTGAGGTCAACGATGCCAGTCGGTTGAATCAAACGGCCGTCGCAGACATTGTGGATGTCCCCATCGATCTCGATCGGGCCGAGGAACAGCTCGCCGAGTTGCTCAACCGCGCTCGCCGGGAGGGGCTGCGGGTTTCGATCGCTGGAGCCCGGCACAGCATGGGCGGGCATACGATTTATCCGGGCGGTATCTCCATCAACATGCTGCCGCTCAACGGGATGGAGCT
>JAYGDO010000647.1:0-11810 GCA_046582885.1 Pirellulales bacterium
ACGCCTCCGCAACTTCGAGATTCGAAACGGGAACGACGGAGACGACCGCTGCTCCGTAAAGCGCAACCGCCAATTTCTGGCTGGGTTCATCCAGCCCACCGACCACTTTGGGAATCCCCTGGGCTGTAAACTCGGGGTTGCCGGGATCTTCACGCTCGGGGCTGTACGCCACGAAAAAATCCTCACCCGCCACGAGTCCACTTGCGGCGAGGATTGGCAACAACACATCGCGCGTCGTACCTGGATAGGTCGTACTCTCCAAAACGACCAATTGTCCTGGCCGCAAAAAATCTGCGATCTGCCGGGCGGTCGCCTCGATATACTCCAGATTCGGATCGCGCGTTTCGGTCAGCGGCGTCGGCACACATATCAGCAGGGCATCCGCGTCCTTCATTCTCGCCATCTCGGTGGTTGGCGTGAATCTCCCTGTGGACACCAACTGCTGAATCATCGACGACGGAATGTGGCTGATGTAGCTCTCGCCGGCTGACAGCGTATCGACCTTTCGTTGGTCGACGTCGAAGCCCAGCGTGGAGAAACCCGCCTCCACGAACGCGCGAACCAACGGCAAGCCAACATAGCCTAGGCCGACAATGCCGACCTTAGCACTCCGGCTTTCGATTGCTTTAAGAAGTTGCTCAGACACGATCGACCGCCGGCTGGTTAAATGTTGTCGCAATCCAATCCGTCGGCAAAATCCTCTCGGACGGGCGCATCGGGCCAATCTACGGCTTCGTTGCCGTCAGGAATAGACCAGCCCCAATCCGATCCACGCCGGCATCGCAGCAATCTACCGGAATCCCGGCGGCTGCCGCAATTCGCATCATGTCATCCGGCATTCGATAAATCAAATACCAGTTTCCAATCCACTCCATGTACCCGCGGGTTGAATGCGAGGGAAGAAAGCCACCGACAACCATCTGCCCCCCCGTCGCCAAGCGGCGCCAGAACAACTTGAGCAAATCAATCGCTGCATCGTCGTCAAGATAATCAAACAGGCCGGAACAAATCAGAAAACTCGGATCCCCGAGCAATTTATCGGAACCCGCCTTGCGGCCGAGTCGAAGTAAATTCTCGCGAATGCCGGTGACGTTTTCCTCGCCGGCCAACGCCGCCACCTGTGACTTGGCAAACCTCAAACCCTGATCGTCTAACTCCAGCAGGATCACCTTCGCCCGCCTCCGCACACTCGGCGGCAGCAATGCCAGGCCGTATTGCACATCCATTCCGGTTCCCGCGCCCACGCTTGCGATCTGGTACCCTTCAGCGGGCCTCGTCATCGCGTGCGCCGCCAAGGCTCGAGCCGCGTGCTGGGTGCGACTGCGGACCGCGGACGGCGCTGCTTGGTTTTGAAAGTAGCGATCGAATAACCTCCCCAGAGGATGTTCGCAGCATCGTTCTTCCATGATTGCCGCCAGCAACTCGTAATCACCCGCATAACCAAGCGGCTTTTTGCGAGCTCGTTGCTGGAGCCACCCCGTTTCCAGCATCGCGCCGGTGACCTGCCACAGAACATCCGACGGCAGTTGGTTCGCGCGGCCCCATAATCCCGTTGTCGCGAGTTGTGAAAGGCAGGCGGACAACGCCTCTTCCACCAGCGCGTATCCGAGCGCCTGGTATTGCCAGCCGTCGGTGTGCGACTCGGCTTGCCGCAATGCCGCTAAAAGACACGCAGCGGCATCCGCCACCGTCTCACGCACGTCATTGTTATCGCCAGCGGCGGTTTCGCCTTTTTGCCGGATTGGATTAAAGGTCAATTCCTTGTCCCTTAAATCTAGAAATTTACAGGATTTTCCGCGGCGGGACTGACACCTGCGGCTGCGGGCACGACCACGGCGTGAATTTCACTCTACTCAAGCCGCGATTGTTGACGAAGTCTATACCTGTCCCTAGCAACTTTCCTCACATACACAATCATGAACATTTTCGGCCAAATCAAATATTTTCAACTGGCCTGTCTTTCCAAGCCGCCAGGCGAACGCTTATTGTACCGCGCGGCCCGCCGCCGTGACATTCGCACGATCGTCGAAATCGGCGTCGGGGATCTTCATCGCGCTCAGAATCTGATCGAATTATCCGCACGCGCAACGGGTAATGCTGCGGAAATCTCGTACACCGGCATCGACTTCTACGACACGAGACCGCCCGAACAGCAACCGCTGTCACTCAAATCCGCCTACCAGATTCTCAATGCCACCGGCGCACGCCTAAAACTCGTACCGGGCGACCCGGGCCAATCGCTAATCCGCGCCGCCAATACTTTGCTCGGTACCGACATGCTACTCATCAGCAGCGAACTGGAGCAATCCTCGCTCGTCTGGTATTACATTCCGAGGCTGCTGCACAACGATTCAGTCGTCATGCAACAAGCCGGCGGCCACAGCGATACCACGTACCGGGCGGTCACCGTCGAGCAAATCGAATGTTTTGCGAATACCTGTGATCGGCGCAAGGCCGCCTAAACCAAATTGCCGCGGATTTTCTGACATCTGCCAGCAGCAGAAAGACTCCGCTACAATAGGCCCGGTCGGTCGTTCCGCCCGTAAACTTTTCGACATCCCAGCCTGTCGACCGTACCGACGGCAGTTCCGTTTCATTTTCATTTACAAAGCTTATGTCCATCGACGGTATGCGGACCGACTCGCCACCGAGAACGCTGTTTGAAAAAATCTGGGACAACCATGTCGTCCACGAGGAATCGGGCCGCCAGACGTTGCTATACATCGATTTGCAGCTCGTCCACGAAGTGACCAGCCCTCAGGCGTTTGAAGGTTTGCGACTGGCCGGCCGCAAGGTACGAAGGCCGGAGCTAACTGTCGCCACGCCCGATCACAACGTCCCAACAACCGACCGCGGGCTGCCGATCGCCGATCCGATTTCAAAAAAACAAATTGATACGCTCCGCGACAACTGTCGCGAATTCGGCATTCGGATTTACGACCTGGACGACCCCCACCAGGGCATCGTTCACGTCATCGGGCCGGAACTTGGTTTGACCCAACCGGGCATGACGATCGTCTGCGGCGACAGCCACACTTCGACCCACGGCGCGTTCGGCGCATTGGCGTTCGGAATCGGTACCAGCGAAGTCGAACACGTTTTGGCCACGCAGACCCTGCCGCAGTCCAAACCCCAGACATGCGAACTGCGCGTCGACGGCCGGCTGCCGCGGGGCGTCACGGCCAAGGACGTCGTACTGTACATCATCGCGCAGCTGACCTCAGCCGGCGGCACGGGTTATTGCCTCGAATACACGGGAGAAGCCATCCGCACGCTCTCCATGGAAGAGCGGATGACAGTCTGCAACATGTCGATCGAAGCCGGGGCGCGGGCCGGCCTGATCGTTCCGGACGAAACCACGTTTGAGTACCTCCGCGGCAGGCAATTCGCGCCGCAGGATTTTGACGCCGCCGTGGAACGCTGGCGGGCGATGCCCACCGACGAGGGTGCGAAATATGACCGTGTCGAAGTCTACAACGGCGGCGACATCGAGCCGCAGGTTACTTGGGGCACCAACCCGGGGCAAGTTGCTTCCGTGGCCAAAACAGTTCCTCACCCCCATGACATGCAAAGCGAGGACGATGAAAAGGCGGCGAAGAGCGCGCTGGAGTACATGGCGCTCAGCGGGGGCACGCCGATCACCGAAATCGCCTTAGATCGCGTCTTCATCGGCTCGTGCACGAATGGCCGCATCGAGGACCTTCGTGCGGCCGCGGCGGTTGTCCAGGGTTACCGCGTGTCGGATCGCGTCGCTGCGATGGTCGTTCCGGGTAGCGGTCAAGTTAAGATTCAGGCCGAGGCCGAGGGTCTCGACCGCGTCTTTTCCGAAGCCGGATTCGAGTGGCGGGAAGCCGGCTGCAGCATGTGTCTGGCGATGAACCCCGACAAGTTGGAACCTGGCCAGCGGTGCGCCTCGACCAGCAATCGGAACTTCGAAGGACGGCAAGGCAAGGGCGGTCGGACGCATTTGGTTTCGCCGGCCATGGCGGCGGCGGCAGCCATCCAAGGGCATTTCGTGGACATTCGCGATTGGGACTACAGGGCATGAATGCATTCACATCGCACACCGGACTCGTCGCCACGATGGACCGGGCCAACGTGGACACCGATCAAATCATCCCCAAACAGTTCCTCAAACGTATCGAACGCACGGGATTTGGACAGTTTCTATTTTTCGACTGGCGGTTCCTGGACGACGGTTCCCCCAATCCCGAATTCGAACTGAATCGGCCAGAGGCACAAGGCGCGTCGGTCCTGTTGGCACGGAGAAATTTCGGCAGCGGTTCAAGCCGCGAACATGCACCATGGGCACTGGAAGACTACGGTTTCCGCGTCATCATCGCTCCCAGCTTCGCCGATATTTTCTACAACAACTGTTTTAAGAACGGCATGCTGCCGATTGCACTCGGCGCGGAGACCGTCGATATTTTATTCCAGCGGGCCACCGAACACCCCGGCTACTCACTCAGCGTCGAGTTGCAAAGCCGGGCCATCACGGACGACCACGGCTTGTCGATCATCTTCGAAATTGACGAGTTTCGCCGTCATTGTCTGCTCAACGGGTTGGATGATATCGCGATGACTCTCGCGCACGCGGACAAAATTGCCGCGTTTGAGGCGACTCGCGGATCGTCGCCCACCGCCTAGGCTTGCCCCGACCGCCGCCGGGCGGCCAACAAACTTAGCCGCGGATCGGGCCGACTCCCGCATAAAAAACAGAACGCGGAGAACTGCTCAATACTCGCCTTCGACGAGATTACTTGTCGGCGCTTTTCTTCGCCGGCCGTTTCCATTCGGCATTCTGCGCACCGATGACCCCATAACCAATTCGGGCCCCGGCGTTGCCGGTCGGTTGACCACCGTCATCCGGTTCGGCATGCACGACGATCGCTCGACCGAGTACACCGTTCTTGCCGTTCACGGAAATGTTATCGACGATTATCGAATACTTGGCGACACCTTCGCCATCTGCCTCAAGATTCCCCAAGTCACCCGCGTGGCGCTCGGCCTTGGGCGGCAGACCGTGCGGCTTGCCGTCGGGGTTGTAGTGGCCCCCGGCACTTTTGCCCGCCAAGTCGCGGGTGTCGCCGAATTGATGTATGTGAATGGCGTGTTTCTTGTCGGGATTGAGATTACGGATGATCGCCGTTACTTTTACCTTCCCGTCTTTGGTCGTGGAAAACATCACCAGACCCCGACATTTATTTCCCTTCGTGGGCCGTACGTTGCACACGGCGCTCGTAATCTCTTCCGCCCTAACAGACTCAACAAACAGCGCCCCCATTCCGAGCGCCGCCACTAAGCCCAAAACCAAATTGTGATTCCCGCGCGTGATCATGATGTGATTCTCTCCTTGCCAAAAAGAACGTCGTTTATCCAGATTGCAAACGGCTCTGCCAGCGCGATCATAAGCCCCGCTGAGACGGAACGGGCACCGCGCCAATTCCGCCGCACATTCTAGTCGACCGTCACGCCCGAAGCCAGAACCCGTCGATTCTTGTAACGCCGTGCCGCTGTCCGTGTAACGCAGCGGCGTTGTCGCCTTGGCGGACCTGTATCGCCGGCGCAATGGGAAAATACGCCTCCGCTTGAAAATGCCAAGCGCGTCGTCCACAATGCTGCGGGTTCACCCGAGCTATCCCTCGCCTGGAGATTGAAATCGTGCGCAGCCTGACCGCAATTGGCCCCGCAGCAATCTTGCTCTCCGCCCTGCTGCCGGCCACATTGCTGACCTCACCTGCAGCTGCGGCCAAGCCTCCCAAAGTCACCGTGGAAACCGCCCTAGATGGGCTGCACAATCCTTGCGGCGTTGCCATTCAACCGGGCACGGGCCACGTTTTTGTGTCGGATAGCGGCGCGGGACGAATCGTGCGGATTACCGGAACCGGTAGTGAAGCAGTCATTACGGACTTTCCCGCCGACGCTTACGGCAAAGGAACCTACGAGGAACAAACGAAGTTCGACATCGGTCCGCTTGGCTTGGCATTCCTGGATAAAAACACACTGGTGGTCGGTGGCGGCGGAAATACCGACGGAGCTGAGTTGGTGCGCATTTATAACGTCCCCGCCGCCGGAACATCCATTCGGGCGAAAGATATGAAGCACAGCCTGGGGCCAATCCCAACCGGCGACGCATCGGAGAAGGGCGAAGGTAATTTTTATGGTATTGCCGCAACCGACAACGCCATCTACGTCACTTGCAATGGCGACGACACAAAAGGCTGGATCTCAAGAATCGATATAAAAAACGGCGCACCCGGAAAACTGGAACCGTTCATCAACACAAAAGCGGCGACCGAGATTGACGCCCCCGTCGGTATTACCACCGACGCGACAGGCCACTTGGTGATCGGCCAAATGGGGGAAATCACGGCAGCTAACGACAGCTTGCTCACTTTTTATGATGCGGCCAGTGGCGACGCGTTGATGAATCTGAAAACCGGTTTGCACGACATTGCGTCGCTGGCTTATAGTCCCCAATCAGGGCGGCTATACGCGGTGGACTTCGCCTGGGGTGAACACAGTGCCGACGGCGGTGTGTTCCGCCTCGATTCGAAAATAGTCGGCGGCAAGCAAACAGTCGAAGCGGTTAAAGTCGCCAAACTCGATAAACCAGCGGCAATCGCCTTCGCACCCGACGGCACGATGTACGTCGCAATCTTCGGATCTCCTCAACAAGGCTCGGATAAAAAGCCGGGCAAGCTAATTCGAATTTCCGGCGAACTGTAGTCTTCGACCTTGACGGCAACCCAGTTTCGGCAACCCAGTCCCACCCAATGTCCTCGCGACGCGAACAAATTGAAGCCATGCTGGCCGATGAGCCGCAGGATGTTTTTTTGCGGTACAGCCTGGCCATGGAATTAAAAAAAGAGAGCCGGCACGAGGACAGCCTGGGGCTGTTGCGCGAGTTGATGGCCGGCGATCCTCCCCACGTTCCATCCTCTTTCATGGCCGGCCAGCAGTTGGCCGGTTTGCAACGCATCGACGAAGCCCGCGATGTACTGCGTCAGGGCATCGATGCGGCGAGACGGCAAGGCGACGAGCATGCGGCGGGCGAAATGAGCGATTTCTTGAACAGCTTGAGCAATTTTGGCGAGCAGAGCGTTTGACCATGTCCGATTGCCCCGTGTTTCGCGCCGAACAGGTTCACCCTTCGGCCTTCATCGCCGCGGGAGCGGTCGTGCTGGGTGACGTGACTATCGGGGAAGGCTCGAGCATCTGGTTTCACGTTGTCATCCGAGGCGATGTCGATGCCATTCGGATCGGCGACCGGACCAACGTCCAAGACGGCACGGTCGTCCACGCCGACGAGTCGCTGCCCTGCATCATCGGCAACGATGTCACGATCGGTCACAATGCGATTGTCCACGGCTGCACGATTGAGGACAACGTGCTAATCGGCATGGGCAGCGTTGTCATGAACGGCTCGGTAATCGGCAGCGGGTCGATCGTCGGCGTCGGCGCGGTGGTGACCGAAGGAACGATCATCCCGCCGAGGTCACTCGTCCTCGGCCTGCCGGCAAAAGTCGCGCGCACCGTTACTGAAAAAGACGCCGATCGTATCAAACACGCCGCCGAACACTATGTCGAAAACGCAAGACGCTATCGACACGGTGTCGTTTAACCAATTTCAGACAGCGGCCACTACTTACACGAACCGCTCAGCGAACAGGAAATGCAACTGTCGCAACCGCCCGCAGCGTCGTTCGTCCCACAATCGGGACCACAACCGTTGACGACGGCATCGGTGAAACTGCGGAACTTGACCGTTGCTTCGTAGGTCTCCGCCAATTCGGTCGTTATCTGTTCGACCGACGGCACGACATCGCCCAGAAAGTAGAAAATCAGCGAACTGCCGTCAAAAAGATGTTCGACGTCGACCAACGTCGCATCAACGTCAAACTCGGCGAGGCGGTCGACACAGGCTTCGAACGCCCGATGTCGGTTTTTTTCCAAACGGGCCTCGAGCAAACAGTCCTCAGGCGTCATGCCGCGCAGAATCGCACCGTCCGGCTGCCCTTCGTCTCCGGTCGCCCCCGGGGCCGTGAGGATTTCGCCAATTTCTACACCGCGGCGCGTGCGGACAATTACGCGGGCATGACGGGGGAAGACCGTGGCGTCCGACGATACGTATCGCCCCACGTGCCCCATGGCACCAACACGGACTAGGTGCTGCCGGCTCATCGTTTTTCTGATATCCTGTCTGGAAATCGAAACCACCACGCTATCGGTAATTTGACATGACTGAACAATGCAAATCAACCACGTATTCGACCTGGGATCAGCTGGCGGAACGTGTTCTGGACGGTCATTGCGTCACCGAGAACGAAGCGCTGGCGATCCTGCAGTGTCCCGATCAAGAACTCCTCGCCTTGTTAAACGCAGCTTTTCGTGTCCGCCGCCAGTATTTCGGGCAGACGGTGCAGCTTTATTTTTTGATGAATGCCAAGAGCGGGCTCTGCCCGGAAGATTGTGGCTACTGCTCGCAATCCAAAGTCGCCACCTCGGAAATCCCTAGATATAACCTGCTGAGCGAAGAAAAACTGCTCGATGGCGCGCATCAAGCCGTCGAGCGGGAAAGCAAAACCTATTGCATCGTGATTTCCGGACGCACGCCCTCTGCCGGCGAGATGCAGGCGCTGCAAGACATCGTGCCGAAAATCAAGGACCGGTACGACCTGAAAATCTGCGCGTGCCTCGGACTGCTGACCGCCGAACAAGCACAACAGCTAAAATCCTGCGGCGTGGACCGAGTGAACCACAATCTCAACACCAGCGAGGGCCACTACGACGAAATCTGTTCGACCCATACCTACCAGGATCGGGTTGACACGCTGCTGGCGGCGAAGCAGGCCGGGTTAGAGTTGTGTAGCGGCGGCATTATTGGCATGCGTGAAGCTCCTATCGATATTGTCCGGATGGCGGTGTCGCTGCGGGATCTCGGCGTACATTCAATTCCCGTAAATTTTCTCAACCCGATCGATGGAACTCCACTTGCGGGAACCTGGAAACTCAATCCGCGTTTTTGTTTAAAGGTCTTAGCCATGTTCCGCATGACAAATCCGCAATCAGAAATCAGAATCGCCGGCGGCCGCGAACTACACTTGGGCAGCTTGCAACCCATGGGTCTTTATGCAGCAAATTCAATCTTCGTGGGCGACTATCTGACAACCAAGGGCCAATCGCCCGCAGCCGATTACCAGATGCTCAAAGACCTCGGATTCGAGGTCACCCGCGAGGACGAAGCGGTTTTGCAGAATTGATGACGGTCGCCGCCGCAGCCTGTGCCGGTCAGGCGGGCACTTTCTCACGGGACTGAAACCCGTCAAGCAGCGATTGCAACCTCGCCCGCTGATCTTCTCCGATTTTCTGACATTCCGACCGATCGAATGTCTGATTGAGAATCAACGGGTTTCCAAAGCGGACCACTCCGCGGCGGGTGCCACGAACGGTCGCCGTTGGCGCGCCCAACACGTCCTCTTCCAATTTATCAACGGTTTCGGCGACACGTTCGATCGTCGGCGACTCAGATACATACCCAAACGCATAGCTGTAAAGTTGCACGGCAACAAAAATATCCTCCATCGCCGCCGATGCGTTCTCATCGGCGCGTGTATTGGAGACCGCCAGTGCCCCCGACTCGACCAAGTGCTGCCGCAACTGTTTGACTCGCTCAGGAACGTTCCGTGCTGCATTGTGGATGCCAAATTGGTGTTCGTACCGAACCAAGATCGTGTCGACCAAAGTATCGCGCCGCTGCGCTAGATTCCCCTCCCGGCAACCGCCCAAAAATTGCCGCTCGCGCCACGCCAGCGTTTCCGTTTGCAACCGCTCAACACGCACCGCCAACGGAAGTTTGCCCACCGACTTCACGCCGAGATTCGCCTCGATCCGCGCAGTGGCAGATCGCAATTCAGGCGAAGGGTCTTTCACGTAAAAGTACTTCAGCGCACACGGGATGCATGCGATGGGACGATTACCTCGTTTGATTGCCGCCGATGCCATCATCAGCGTGCCATCGCGAAATGGCGTGGTGCGGTCGTTCAAGTGATAGACCTCGCCCTCGGGAAAAACGACAAGCGGGTCCGACGTAGCGGCCAGCGTCTTAACCGCTAAGCGAAAAGCTCTTAGATCCTTGCCCTCGCGATCCACGCTAAAACAACCGTGATGCCGATATGCTAGCTGCTCCCACTTTGCCATCATGTGAAAAACTTGCCACGCCGTCATGATGTACTGCGATCCGCGCAATTTTAGCAACGCGTCAAGCAGCAGATAGCAATCCGCGTGGCTGGCGTGATTCGGCGTGATCAAAACGCCGTAGTCCGCCCGCATTGCTTGCCGAACGTGATCCAGCCCCTCAACATCCGTGCTTTTGACCCGCTGATCGCGGCGTTGCTGCCGCCGACGAACCGGGCGCCAGATATTCACCCATAACCGCCTCGGCCTCGGCGACCACCAGCGGGGCGGTTTTGCATACGGATATCGATCCATGACAGCAGCCTTTTTACCTCACCCAGCCTATTCGTTCCAGCCGATCGGCTATTTTGCGAAATCCCTACAATCGGCAAACTCGGAAAAAATTGCCGAATTGATTTAACCGTTCAAATGCAGCCCGTCGATAAGGCGAGAGATGGTTTCCCCTTGGTGCATCTTTATTCAGGAATAACACAATGCGCACGAAGACTCTTGGCCTCGTCTCGATGGTGGTGCTATCGTTAGCCGCAGCCGCGGCCCTCGGACAGATGGGCTCCGACGAGAGCAATTCCCTCGACAACCGCCTCGAAGCGACCCGCCAGAGCTACGTCATCGAAACCCCGCTTGTCGATCCAAGTGTGCAACCGGCACAATACTCGCAGAATCGGCGGATTCGGCCGGGAACCGGCGGCTTACCCTTAAAAAAGCAAGCCGCAGATACGGCTGCCACCGGCAAGCAGGGTTCGGCGGCCAGCAAGCCAAACCCCCAAGTTGACTCCCCGCCGGTGCCCGAGTCAGCCCAAAGCCCGACTGCTACCAGACTGGCCCCCACGCAAGTGCCACGGCGGATCAAACCGCAATCGACCGGCACCGCCAAAACTCCCTTCCAGGATGCCGACGATACCGGCCGCTCCTCGCGGCGGCCTGCCTTGCACGACGAGGATACCGACGCAAAACCGATTTCGGCCGCGGAGCCGGAACAACCCGCTAAAAGTCCAGCGGCGGACGAAAAGTCGATACTTTCAGCTTCTCCGCCGGCCGTTACCGAAAATCCGCCTGAGCCGAAGCAAATTGAAAGCCATCCGAACGAAAGCGGTAACGTTTCTGAGCCAGATTTATCGACCCGTCCGACAGAGGTACCGGCACAACCGGCAGCGCCTGTGTTGAATGCGGATACCAAAAACCGCGCGAGTGACGAGGTTGTGATCTCGACGAAGGGCCCGATGATCGTTCTCGAAACCACCGGGCCGCGAAGCACGGTCATCGGCCGCAAAACCATCTACAAAGTAGTCGTGCGCAACACTGGTGATGTGGTTGCCGATGGTGTTGTGGTCCGTATTCAAGGTCCAAACTGGGCCGAAATTCGCGCCATGCATCCGACACGCGGCACGACTGACCGAGCCGTTGCCCAAGCCGGCGAACCGCTGGCTTGGCAAATCACGCAACTACCTCCACGAGCGAGTGAGGAGGTGACGCTGACCGTGTTGCCGCACAAGAGCGACGCGTTTGAGATGTCTGTGGGCTGGTCGATCCAACCGATTCTGGCAAAAACGCTCATCCAGGTACAAGAGCCGAAGCTGCACATCCAGATCGACGGTCCGGCCGAGGTCCGCTAC
>JAYGDO010000052.1:0-17155 GCA_046582885.1 Pirellulales bacterium
TGTCTCTTGACGCTGCACCACCTCGCCGGACGACAGGTCGATCAGCTCGATTACCCACCCGTTCAAACCCGGCTCGTTGTCGTCACGCTCGCCGTCGCCATCCAAATCGCTGAATTTCTGCCCGCGAATCGAACTGACGGGGAGCTGATGATTCCCAAAGTTCAAGTCCTCGATCAGCTGGTTCTCGGCGACCGATATTTCATAGACCAGGTGCTCCGGAAAAGTCTGGACAAATCCTTCTTGCTGTAACTCACGGATGACGTACTCGCCCGGATCGACGTCTTCGAATGTATAAACCCCGCGCGCGACTTCTACCCCGTTGAGATCAATGCTGTGTGTTTCTTGGCGTTGGACAACGTCCCGCGAATCAGCATCAAGCAGTTCAATGACGAAACCGTTCAGGCCGGTTTCGTTCGAATCAAAACCGCCGTTGCCGTTGATATCTGCGAACTTCAGACCATGCAGATCGGCAGCCAGTAAGCGGCGGTCCTCTAATTGCTCGGCGAGCAGGCGACGGCGGACGGGTCGCTTGCGACTCGCTTGCCGCGACAGCCTCTTGTGTAGTTGTTTGACCTTTCCAACTGAATTACGACGGTGACTTTTCTTGCGGGTCTTCGGCAAAGGCTTCATTTCGAACCTGCTTCTTCATCGTATCAGCACCCCTGCTGGACGGACTGGCCTTTGGATATAAACCCAAAACGAAACACAACATCGGTTTGACTCGCTAATCTGGCGGTTTGCTTCGCGCCATCTGCGCAATCCAATCGCGAAACGAGCGCGAAACGAGCGCGAAACGAGCGCGAAACGAGCGCGAAACGAATACGAACTACTTACACGATCGGTAAGCATTGCTAAATCTGGTGCGCCCAGTGCCCCTGAACGCGACGTTCGCTCAAACGACAAAGCCGACTGGCTTGGAGTCCGTTCCCCGTAGAATCTACATCTGAAAAGAGTCGCCCACCCCCAGCGGGCGGCCATTATAGAGGTGCGATTGGCGAGATGCAATCAAAATTCAGAGAATCCTGGAACTTCCTGGTGGCACTAGCGCAACCCGGCATTGCAACGCTGCTTTGGGTGAGGTCCAACAAAAAACGCCTTCGTCGTAGCGGTCCGTGCACCACACCAAATAGGTTCTGCTAGTCCGAGGCCTGCGGATTTGTAGGTCCCTGCGGACGATTTTCCAGATGAAGTCCTGAACGCAGCCGGGAATTATTGGTAATACGACGTGACGTTCAATACGCATTTCTTGGGCCTACAGACCCGAAAGCCGACGCACCAAATCTGCTTGACAGAAGTCGGTTGACTATTTACGTTTACCCCATGATTATGCTTCTCGTACCGGTGGCCTTCTATTATTTGGCGGTCGCAAGCGTGGCGAGCGCGATGCTGGCGGTGACGCGGAGGGACCCGGTTCATAGCATGCTCTGGGTGTTGGCGCTGTTTCTGCATGTGGCGGGAATATTTCTTTTGCTCAGCGCCGAGTTTCTGGCTGCCGTACAGGTCATCGTCTACGCCGGTGCCATTCTGGTTTTCTACCTGTTTGTCTTGATGCTGCTCGACGTGCCGGACGAGGAGACCGGGTCACGGTTTAGCGCCCACTGGCCACTTGCCGCAGCAGGCGGTCTCGGACTAACGGCACTGGTCTGGATCGCCCAAATCGAGTCGGCGGGCACGTGGTCCGAAGTGTCCGGGTCCGAAGTGTCCAGAACCGTAGAACGACCGCACGCGGGAAGCCTTGTGGAGGTGGGCCAAGCGATCTTTGGTCCGTTCGCACTGCCGTTCGAGATGACCTCACTAGTGCTTTTGGCCGCAATCGTCGGCGCGGTTGTACTTGCCAGAAGGAGGACGGCGGAATCATGATTGTGCCCCTGAATGTCATTCTGGCCTTGAGCGCCCTTCTATTTGGAATCGGAGTTTTCGGATTTCTGGCCCGGCGCAACTTTATCCTGATGCTCGTCTCGGTCGAGGTGATGCTCAATGCAGTGAACCTCAGCTTGGCCGGATTCAGTCAACACCTCGGTGACTCGCGTGGTCAAGTTCTCGCCCTCTTCGTGATTGCCGTGGCAGCCGCCGAGGCAGGGATCGGCCTGGGGCTCGTGATCGCCCTGAATCGGAACAAGCCCGGGGCTGGTGTGGCAGACTTGACCGAACTCAAGGGATGACCACGGTGGAAACCTTGATTGCGGTCATGCCCCTGCTCGCAGTGTTTGTACCGGTCGCGGGTGCGGTGTGCATCGCGTGTACCGGCGAACGTCGAGCCAATCTGAGGGAGTTCTGGTCCGTTGCGAGCGGCGGCGTGTTGGTCACTTTTGTGGCCAGCATGATCCCGCAGGTCCTGGCCGGCCTCACGCCGCAGTGCACGTTGCTGACGATCCTCCCCGGCATCGAATTAGCTTTTCGCGTGGATGCCTTCGGCCTCCTCTTTGCACTCGGTGCGTCGCTGCTATGGATCGTGACATCGTTCTACTCGATCGGCTACATGCGTTCTCTTCAAGAGCACGCGCAAACCCGTTACTTTACGTGTTTTGCTTTGGCACTTTCCGCCACTGTTGGCGTGGCGTTTTCCGCAAATCTCTTCACCCTGTTTTTGTTTTATGAGGCGTTGACTCTGGTCACTTACCCTCTAGTGGCTCACAACGAGACAGCCGAGGCCAGAGCTGGCGCACGCAAGTATGTCATTTACCTGTTGGGCGCTGCAAAAGTGCTCCTCCTGGCCGCCATTATCCTGATCTACAACATCTCCGGAACGCTGAATTTTCGCGGAGGCGGAATACTGTCGCCGGACCAGGTCTCCTCACAGCCCGTGCTTTTGTTGATGATCTTCGCGCTGTTCTTGTTTGGCTTCGCCAAAAACGCGATCATGCCGCTGCACAGTTGGCTGCCGGCTGCCATGGTCGCGCCGACACCTGTTAGCGCGTTGTTGCACGCCGTGGCCGTGGTCAAAACCGGGGTGTTTTCCACGCTCCGGATCTTTCTATTCGTTTTCGGTCCCGACGCGATGCGCGAAATCGGTGCGGACCAACTGGCTCTAATAGCCGCTTCGGTGACGATCGTAGTCGGGTCACTCCTGGCGCTCGGCCAGGACAATCTCAAGGCCCGGCTGGCCTTTTCCACGGTCAGCCAGCTCTCCTATATCATCCTCGGCGGAGCACTCTTGACCACCAGCGGTGTGCTCGGGGGAATGATTCATATCTCCAACCACGCTGTCTCCAAGATCACGCTCTTCTTGTGTGCCGGCTCCATCTATGTCTCCACTCGCAAGACTGAAATTAGCCAACTATCCGGCCTGGCTAGGCAGATGCCATGGACGATGGCTGCCTTCGCAATCGCCTCGCTGAGCATCGTGGGAATTCCCCTGACCTCCGGGTTCGTGTCGAAATGGTACCTAGTGATCGGAACCGTCGACCACAGCAACTGGCTCGTCATGGGAGTGTTGCTGGTCGGATCACTGCTTAGCGCGGCCTACCTTGGCCCGGTTATATACAAGGCTTACTTCGAAAAGGGACCGGAGATAGACGAAGAGGTCCGTGAGGTCCCCTGGATGGTCGCGCCGCTGGTGATTACCGCGGCCGCGAGCTTGATTTTGGGCCTTTGCCCGGTCCCGGTACAGGGATTGGCCCGGATTATCTGCAACTCTCTCTCTCTAGACGGAGGACCACTGCCGTGAGCTTCCTGGAGCGACAACTCGAAGATTCGGTCCGCCTGCCCCGGATCAAGCGTTGCTGCTACGCGATCTTGGCTGTGATCGTGCTGGCAGAAATCGTGTTGCCGCACCTTTTCCACGGCGGACACTCCCATTTCGACTTTGAGCGATTTCCCGCCTGGGGATCGCTCTACGGGTTAATTTCCTGCGTGGCGATCATCGTGGTTTCCAAGTTCCTTGGAAAGCTGTGGCTGATGCGCCGGGAAGATTACTATGACGCTTGATTTCTTAACTGACACTTGGCTGCATCCCGGGCTCGTGCTTATCCTGGCCGCCTGGATCCTGCCCTTGCTCCAGGGCTGGGTCAAACGGACGGCGATGGTCGCGCTACCCGCCGCCGCCGTGATCCTCTGCCTGCGGATGACGGCAGGCACCTATGGTGAGGTGAGCTTCCTCGGGTTCGACGTGGTGTTTGGCCGGGTGGACCAGTTAAGTCTGATCTTCTCCTACGTTTTCTCGATCATGGCCCTGCTGGGGATGATCTACGCGCTGCACGTGGAGGACGACTCCCAGCACGTGACGGCCCTGACCTATGCGGGAGGAGCGCTGGGCGTGACTTTTGCCGGCGACTTCATCTCCCTCTACATCTTCTGGGAATTAATGGCGATTTCCTCCGCGCTTCTTGTCTGGCAGCGCCGCGAACCGGCTGCCGGCAGGGCCGGCTTCCGTTACCTGCTGGTGCACATCGTCGGCGGGCTGATCCTGCTGGCGGGAATCGTCCTCTACTGGTCTGAGGCCGGGTCGATCACCTTTGGAGACTTGGAGCCTTTTGCCGGCAGCTGGGCCTGGACCCTGATCCTCCTTGCCTTCCTGATTAATGCGGCAGTCCCGCCACTGGGAGCTTGGCTTCCGGATGCCTACCCGGAGGCCAGCGTCACCGGTGCGGTCTTCATGACCGCCTTTACCACCAAGTCCGCGATCTATGTCCTGATCCGCGGCTTCCCGGGGACGGAACTGCTGGTCTGGCTGGGCGCAGCCATGGCGGTTTACGGCGTGGTCTACGCCGTGCTGGAAAACGACGCGCGACGGCTACTGGCCTACCATATCATCAGCCAAGTCGGCTACATGGTCTGCGGAGTAGGAATTGGTACCGCGCTGGCCAAGAACGGTGCGGCGTCTCACGCATTTGCGCATATCCTCTACAAGGCGCTTCTGTTCATGGGAGCGGGTGCCATTCTGCAGATGACGGGACGGCGAAAGCTGAGCGAAATGGGGGGGCTCTACAAGACCATGCCAATCACGCTCGGCCTTTACATGATCGGCGCCTTCGCCATCTCGGCCGTGCCGCTGTTTAGCGGCTTCGTGAGCAAGTCGATGATTGTGTCGGCAGCGGGCGAAGAGCACCTGACGTGGATCTTCCTCGCGCTCACGCTCGCCTCCGCCGGAACTTTCCTGCACACCGGTCTCAAGCTGCCTTACTACATGTTCTTCGGCAAGGATTCCGGTCTGCGGGCCAAGGAGCCGCCGACAAATATGCTGGTGGCCATGGGTCTGGCGGCGGCGGCCTGCGTAGTGATCGGGCTTTTCCCCAACCTGCTGTACCTGCACCTGCCGTTCGCCGCAGACTATGCCCCTTACACGCTGCAACATGTGACTTCCACGCTCGGGATGTTGGCGTTTACGGCACTCGGTTTCTTCCTGCTGCTCAAGCACCTGGACCCCGAGCCCAAGATTAGCCTCGACACAGATTGGTTCTACCGTCGCGGTTCGTCGATCTTCTTGACCTTAACTGGGCGGCCTCTAGCACGTCTGGAGTCCGGCTTCGTGGGCGAGATCTATGAATTCATCATGCAACGGCTGGTGTTGGTACCGGCGGTTCTATTGCGCAAGTTCGACACCAGTGTCGTTGATTTCGCGGCCGTGGGTGTGGGACGATTGACCAAGGCCATCAGCCAAATCATGAGCACTACAGCGACCGGCAACGCCCAGCACTACGGGCTGATTATGGCGGCTGGAGTCCTGGCGCTGTTCGCTTTAACCATGCTGGTACTATGACAAAAACGGATATAGTCAGTGGGTCTCCGCCACAATGATCGATCACTCCATCCTAACCATAACCACATTTCTGCCCCTCGTGGGCGCGGCTGCAATCATGCTCTTGGGCCGCGAACGGCTAGCCCGTTGGATGGCCCTCGGCACGTCCTTTGCCACCCTCGCCGCATCGGGTCCACTCTACTGGCGATTCGACAAGACCTCCAGCGACTTGCAGTTTGTCGAATCCGCCAACTGGATTCCGAATTGGAATATCGCCTACGAGATGGGAGTGGACGGGATCAGTCTGCCGTTCATTTTCCTCGCCACCGTCTTGACCGTCCTTTGTGTAGGCGTCTCGTGGACTTCGGTCCGCACGCGCACACCGGAGTTTTACGCTTCGCTGCTGGTCGCCGAGACGGCGATGATCGGACTTTTTGCCGCCGCGAATCTTTTTCTGTTTTTCATTTTTTGGGAGTTGATGGTCGTCCCCCTGTTTCTGTTGATTGGCGTCTGGGGAGGACCCAATCGCGTCTACGCCGCAGTCAAGTTCCTGCTTTTCACCCTGGCTGGTAGCGTCTTGATGCTGGTGGGCATGATCACGCTTCACAACGAAGTCGGCACTTTGGCCTTCGGGGCACTCGCCGAGGCGACGCTGCAGCCAAGACTACAATGCTGGCTGTTCGTGGCGTTTCTGGCCGCCTTTGCGATTAAGGTGCCGATGTTTCCGGTGCATACTTGGCTCCCCGACGCGCATACCGAGGCCCCTACTGCGGGAAGCGTGATACTGGCCGGGATTCTCCTGAAGATGGGCGCCTACGGGCTGCTGCGTGTTTCGCTGCCGATACTTCCCGACGCCGTGCAGCTCTTCCTGATGCCCATGCTTGTCATTTCGGCAGTCGCCATCGTTTATGGTGCCTACGTCACTCTGGTTCAAACGGATGTGAAGCGGCTTATCGCCTATTCGAGTATAAGTCACATGGGCTTTGTCACCCTCGGCATCTTCACACTCGACCCGAACGGAGTCGCGGGCGCCATCCTGCAGATGGTCAATCATGGGATCATCAGCGCGGCCCTTTTCTTGTGCGTCGGTATGATCTACGAGCGTACCCACACACGCCAGATCAAAGACTACGGCGGCGTTGCCAAACTCGCGCCGGTCTGGTCCACTTTCCTTGCATTGTTTTGCCTGGCAGCCGCGGGATTTCCAGGCTTGAACTCGTTCGTGGGCGAGTTCCTCATCATTGGTGGTACCTTCAAGACTCACGCTTGGCTGGCGTGGCTGGCTATCTGGGGTGTCGCCTTGGGAACGGCCTACCTCGTTTGGCTCTACTACCGCATGGTCATGGGCGAGACAAACGCAGGGTTGGAGGGGCTCAAGCTTGAACTCAACGCGCGTGAGGTAGCTACTTTAGCGCCTCTGGCGCTGCTCGCCGTGTGTCTCGGCCTCTACCCTGATTCCATCCTTTCCTATCTTCGTGCAACCGTGGTCGCACTTCCCGGAGTCACGCGATGAATGGCGCGAATTTAAACGACTTGGCCCTACTTTTGCCGGAGCTGATGCTGGTCGGCACGGCATCGGTGCTGATCCTCGTGCCGCACCGGATCCAAAAGCTGCCCTTGGTCGCAGCCGCGACGATTCTCGCCGCGCTGGCTGCAGCTTTAGCCTCCGTCTGGATTGTTTCCGCGGACCCCAAGATCGGATTTGGCGGCATGATCACCGTGGACAGATACTCCCAATTCTTTAAGGTGCTCATCGCCTCCGCACTGACGTTGACCTCACTCCTCTCGGTCACGGCCCGCGGACCCCTGGGCTCACAGACCCACGAATCCTCCGTTCGCCCTGCCGAGTACTTCGCGTTACTGCTCTTAGCATCGACAGGCATGATGTTCGCGGCCTCGGCCCTCGATCTACTGACGCTCTACCTGGCCCTGGAGCTCATGACGCTTTGCTCATACATTCTGGTCGGTATCACGGTCGACAGGCCCAAGTCCAACGAGGCCGCGATCAAGTATTTTCTGCTGGGTTCCTTCGCTTCAGCCCTGTTTCTCTACGGATTGGCCCTGGCATACGGAGCGACAGGCACCACGGACTTTGCCACTATTGCCTCGACTCTCTCCGATCGCGGCTTGGCGAATAACAAAATCCTCTTGGCGGCGATAGGTTTATTGACGGCGGGGCTGGCCTTTAAAATTGCGGCGTTTCCGTTTCACGCGTGGGCACCAGACGCCTACCACGGTGCCAGTGCGCCGGTCGCAGCTTTTTTGGCTGCCGCATCCAAGGCCGCTGGATTAGCCGCCCTGGGACGGGTCTGCCTGATCGCTTTCGTTCCTGAAGCACGCGTTATTTCCGCGGTTCTTACCGGGCTCGCCGTACTTTCCATCCTTGTGGGAAGCATCCTCGCCGTGTCGCAAACCGACATGAAACGCCTCCTGGCATATTCGTCGATTGCGCACGCAGGCTACGCCCTGTTGGGCTTCATTTGCATGACGCCCGAAGGGGCCGAGGCGACGATGACGTACGCCTTCCTCTATGTCTTTATGACGCTGGGGGCGTTTGGCATTGTCATTGCCCTGGGCCAGCGCGGCGAGAGCCTGGACGGTTACCAAGGCTTTGCCGCGCAACGACCCGGCGCAGCCCTGCTCATGCTGCTTTTCCTTTTGTCTCTTACCGGTATCCGCCGACGGCTGGGTTCACCGCCAAGTTTCTGGTGATCCAAAGCGTTCTGTTTGCGGGCTATACGTGGTTAGCGGTTTTGGCGGTGGTCTGCAGCGTGGTGACTGCATTCGTTTATCTTCGTGTGGCAGTCATCATGTACATGAAAGAGCCACAGGTGCCAGCGGCACCGCGGTTTCCGCCAGCGGTCACCGCGGCGCTGGCGGTCGCGGCGTTGGTCACGGTAATTGGGGGAGTCCTGCCCAGCATCGTGACGCAGTGGGCGGTGGCGCCATAATGACAATCATAAACTCGGGTTGCGGCGATACAGCATTGTGTATAATTCCAGCGAGGTGATCCGTCTATGAACGAGTACATTGGTATCGGAGTCGCTTTTGTACTGGCCGCAGGGATCGCGGGAGCGATGGTGGTGTTAGCCTCGACGCTAGGCAAAAAGAAACCCTCACCCACAAAATCAGAGCCGTTCGAATGCGGAAAGAGCCCCTTCTCCCTTCCTGGCGGGAAGTTAGCGATCAAGTTTTATCTGACCGCAATCCTGTTCATCCTCTTTGACGTTGAGCTCGTCTTCCTTTACCCATGGGCAGTGATCTACCGCACACTCGGCATAAGCGGACTGGTGCAGATGGGAGTTTTTTTGGGCATCCTGATGGTGGGCTACGTCTACGCTTGGGCCAACGGTGCCCTGGAATGGAAATGACATGCTGAACGATTCATTTTTGACCAGTCGGCTCGATGCAGCACTGGGATGGGCCCGCAAGTTTTCGATCTTCCAGTACCCTTTCGTGACGGCATGTTGTGGAATGGAATATATGGCCGCGGCCTGCTCTCACTACGATGTTGACCGTTTTGGTGCGGGCTTGCCCAGGTTTTCACCACGCCAGGCGGACGTGCTTTTTGTCGTCGGCACGATCAGCCACAAGATGGCGCCGATCCTCAAACGGATCCACGACCAGATGGCGGAGCCCAAATGGGTGGTCGCCTTCGGAGTCTGCACCTGTACCGGCGGCTTCTATGACAATTACGCCACCGTGATGGGGATCGACACGATCATGCCGGTAGATGTCTATATCCCGGGCTGTCCCCCGCGGCCGGAAATGGTCCTGGATGGGCTGATGAAGCTCCAGGACAAGATTCAGGACCAGCACACCACCGGTCGGCGGTCTGCGCCAGAACCTCGCCCAGACATCTTCGAAGACAACGAGAGGGCGAGAGGAGAGGCCGGGAGAAAAGAGGAGGGGGAGATGAGTGCTTAACACCTCTTTGATCAAGGCGGTCCAGGATCGTTTTCCCGACGCTGTGTCCGCCGCGCACACATACCGTGGCGACGAAACCGTCATCCTGCTTCGGGAGTTTCTGCTTGACGTGGCACAGTTTCTCAAAGAGGACCCCGCATTGCGGCTGAACTTTCTCATGGACTTGACCGCCATTGACTACTCCGTTTTCGGCAAAAGTCCCGTGCCGGCTTTCTTCTCTTCATCGGGTAGTGCGGTGCGGCCCTCATCCCAGATCCCGGATGAGGATCCGTGGCCCGGGCCTCCCGCGGAGGCCCGCTTTGCGGTCGTGTACCACTTCTTCTCTCTCGAGCACAAGCACCGACTGCGGCTGGTGGTTCCCGTGCAAGAAGCCGAGGCCGAAGTGGATTCGCTGACTTCACTGTGGGCAGGAGCCGACTGGCTCGAGCGAGAAGTTTGGGACATGTTCGGGATTCGCTTCCAGGGGCATCCGGACCTTAAACGCATCCTGATGTATGAAGAGTTTGAGGGCCACCCGCTGCGGAAGGACTATCCCGTGAACAAGCGGCAACCATTGATTGGACCGGTGAATTAGTCGATGGCTTTGTGGGTCCGTGGGTCGGTACATCGAGAGTGAATCACAAGCAAACATTAACGGACCCTGCCCCCACTTAAAACCGGAAACGACCGCAGCGTACTTGATCCCAGGTTAACTCCATGCCCGACCCACAGACCCCTGATCTTGAAACCCGGGACATGATGCTCAACATCGGCCCCGCGCACCCGGCCATGCATGGGATTATCCGGCTCGTGGCGAAGCTCGACGGGGAGCAGATTCAAGATGTCGAAGTGGAGATCGGCTACCTCCATCGCGGCTTTGAAAAGATGTCGGAGGTGGTCGACTACAACGGCGTGGTTCCCTACACCGACCGGCTCAACTACGTCTCCCCGCTCATCAACAACATGGGCTACTGCATGGCGGTAGAGAAGCTGCTGGGAATCGAGGTTCCGGAGCGCTGCCATTACGTCCGGGTCATCCTTTCGGAAATCTCCCGTATCACGGACCACCTCACCTGCGTGGGCGCGAGCGCCATGGAATTAGGTGCGTTCACTGTCTTCCTCTACATGATCAAAGCACGCGAATATCTTTGGGAACTTGTTGAGAAGGTAACCGGGGCGCGGCTCACGGTCAGCTACTGCCGTGTGGGTGGAGTGAAGGCCGACCTGCCTAAGGATTTCGCCGAGCCTTGTAGCAAGGCCTTGGAGGAAACCCGCAAGGTCATTGCTGAGGCGCACGGGCTGCTTACGCGAAACCGCATCTTCGTGGACCGGATGTCCGAAACCGGCGTGATCTCTCCGGAAGACGCCATCTCTTATGGGATCACGGGGCCTTTTCTTCGCGCCACCGGCATCGACTACGACGTGCGGAAGGACTGCCCGTACGCGGTCTACGACCGACTGCCGTTCGAAGTGCCGGTGGGGACCCGAGGGGACAACATGGATCGTTATCTCGTTCGCATGGAAGAGATGGAACAGTCGATGCAAATCGTGGAGGCAGCGCTGCGCGATATTCCTGCCGGCCCGGTTCAAGTCGATCCCGAGACCGGGCGGCCCATTCCGGCGGCGGAGATGGTGGACCTCGCCAAAGTGGGAGACATTTATTCCATCTCTGGAGGTTGCGCAGTGACCGGACCAACTCTTGAGGGCGCGGGGCGCGGGCAACATTCATCAATTGCCGCGGACGAAAAGCGAGCCTTCCTACCGCCGAAAGAGGACACCTACGGCAATATCGAAGGACTCATGAACCATTTCAAATTGGTCATGCATGGCCACGGTGTGAGGCCGCCACTGGGCGAGGTGTACTTTCCGGTAGAAGGGGCCAATGGCGAGTTGGGGTTTTATGTGGTCAGCGACGGCGCCGGATCCGCCTACCGAGTGCGGGTCCGTCCACCCTGTTTCGCCATCATGTCGGCCCTGCCTAGCCTCCTCACTGGAGACATGATAGCCGACATGGTACCCACATTCGGGTCGGTCAATATGATCGGAGGAGAGCTCGACCGGTAAGTTAATATCTATGGGCCTGTTGGTCGGACGGTCCGTGGGTCAAAAATGCCATCTGATGTAACAATTTCAAGATCAACGAGCCGTTGGGGACATTCGGTCATTGGCTACAATCCAACATCAAACCCAATCACAACTGACATAGCACACGGAACCCCAGACCTACAGATATGACCGCTGATTTAGAGGCCAAAGCCCAGGAGATCGTACGACTCTACGAAGAGCCCAGGGCGGCAATGCTGCCACTATTGTGGCTCATCCAGGAAAATCAAGGCTACGTTTCTCAGGAAGCGGAAGCCTGGGTGGGACGCATCCTGGGTGTGGCCCGCACGCAGGTGCGCGAAGCGGTCACCTTTTACAATATGTTCCACACGAAACCCGTGGGCCGGCGCGAGTTGCGGGTCTGTACGAGTCTGCCGTGCCTGTTGCGAGGAGCCGATGATCTGATGGACCAGATCAAGGAGGGCCTGAAAGTCAGTCCTGGCGAGACCACACCGGGCGAAGAGGTTACGCTGACAGAAGTCGAGTGTTTGTGTGCCTGCGAAATGTCTCCCATGGCCCAGCTTGACGAGCGCTTTGTCGGACCGCTCGAGGGTAAAAATGTGGATTCAATCATTCGGGACGCGCTCACGGAGCCCGGCCGTCCGGATTTGACGCCCGAGCCTGAACCATACATCTGCGCAGACGGGCCAGTACTCTCCTGCCGCTTCAAGGATCCGGACGGAACTTGGTTGGAAGACTACGTTGCCGACGACGGATATGTCGCGGCCGGGAAAGTCCTCACCTCGATGACCCCGCAGGAAGTGATCGACGATGTCTCCAGCGCCAACTTACGCGGGCTGGGGGGGGCGGGGTTTCCGGCCGGCAGAAAGTGGTCCTTCGTGCCAAAGGAAACGGATAAACCAAAATTTTTGGTGGTCAACGCGGACGAAGGCGAACCCGGTACATTCAAGGATCGCTACATCATGGAGCGAGATCCACATGCTCTGCTCGAAGGCGTGATTATCGCGGCCTATGCCATCGGAAGTCATAAGGCCTATGTCTATATTCGGGGCGAGTACTTCCAGTCTGCCAAACGCTTACAACGCGCCGTCGATGAGGCTTACCGCCACGGGTGGCTAGGCAACAATATCCAGGAAACCGGTTTTGACTTGGACGTGGTGATTCACCGTGGGGCTGGGGCATACATCTGTGGGGAGGAGACCGCGCTGCTTACTTCGCTCGAGGGCGGGAAAGGCTTTCCCAGACTCAAGCCACCATTCCCTGCCATTTCGGGTCTCTTCGGGTGCCCTACGATCGTTAACAATGTGGAGACACTGGCCTGTGTCCCATTCATTTTTCGGAATGGCGCCGAACACTTTGCCGGAATTGGTACGGCCAAACAAGGCGGCACAAGGCTGTTCTGCGTGAGTGGACATGTGGCCCGGCCGGGTGTCTACGAAGAGCCGGTGGGCGTGACCCTGCGGGAACTGATCGAGAAGGCCGGTGGTGTGCGCGACGGAAACGAGCTCAAGGCTGTTATTCCTGGAGGCATCTCGGCAAAAATATTGACGGCCGATGAAATCGACGTGGCCATGGATTTTGATTCCCTCTTAGCCGCGGGCAGTATGGCCGGGTCGGGGGGCATCATTGTGATGGATGAGACCACCTGCATGGTCGAGGCGCTTGGTTCCGCGGCCAAGTTCTTCGCCGAGGAGTCGTGCGGCCAATGCTCGCCGTGCCGTGAAGGGACTGGTTGGGTTCATCGCATCATAGACCGTATTCTCGAAGGAAAGGGGAGCCTTCGCGACTTGGACGAGCTACTCGCCATCGCCGGCGACATGGAAGGGATGACGATCTGCGTCTTCGCGGATGCGGCCGCCTGGCCGGTTCAATCCTATATCGCGAAATTTCGCGACGAGTTCGAAGAGTACATCCGCACCAGCGGGAACGCCGAAAAGGAAGTCGTTGCGCGTGCATAGAACAAATCCAAAGCACGAAATCCACGTTGGAGAAGCGGAGGTCATACCATGCCGAACCTAAGCATCGACGGCCGTGAAGTGAGTGTGCCGGAAGGAACGACGGTCATCCAGGCCGCGGAGGAGCTCGGAATCTTCATTCCTCGCTACTGTTACCACCCCGGTCTCTCCATCGCCGGTAATTGCCGCATCTGCCTGGTCGAGGTGGAGAAATCTCCCAAGCTACAAATCGCTTGCAATTTACCGGTGAGCGAGGGGATGGTGGTGCACACCAAGAGCGACAAGGCCGAGGAAGGCCGCCGCGGAGTGCTGGAGTTTCTGTTGGCCAACCATCCCTTGGACTGCCCGGTCTGCGACCAGTCGGGTGAATGCGACCTGCAGAATTTTTATATGAATTTCGGACTGTACAACCCGCGGTTTCGCGAGCACAAAGTCAAAAAGCAAAAAGCTGTCCCGCTCGGACCGCATGTGATGCTGGACCAGGAGCGGTGTATTCTCTGTTCCCGCTGCGTACGGTTTACGGACGAGATCACCAAGACCGGCGAATTTGGAATCTTCAACCGTGGAGACCGAGCCGAGCTGGGAATCTATCCCGGTGACGTGCTCGACAATCCCTACTCGGCCAACGTCGTGGACATCTGCCCCGTCGGTGCTCTGACCGAAAGCGATTTTCGCTTCAAGGCCAGAGTCTGGTACCTCTCCAGCGGCCCCACGGTCTGCAACGGCTGCAGCCAGGGGTGCAACATCGACCTGCACTTCGTCCTCGACCGCCCTCACCTGAATGACGGGGATCGGGTCGTACGCGTCAAGCCTCGTTACAACGAGGAAGTCAACAAGTGGTGGCTATGCGATGAGGGGCGCTACGGTTTTGGTTGGGTCGACCAGGCGCGGCTGACGAAACTCCGCGGGCCGTCTCACCGACCCACGGGCCCACAGACGGCGGATTCAGGAGACGCGACTTGGGAGCAGGCGCTGGATGCGATCTCAACGGCATTAGTCGATGGACGGATTGGTGTAATCGCCTCGGCCCAGCTCACCAACGAGGAGCTTTTTCTGATCCGAAAAATCTTTGATCATCTCGAACGTGCCCAAGTCACAGCTGCGGTCCCGGAGGAACCTGGATCCTGTGACGACTTTCTGATTAAGGCGGACAAGAACCCCAATACAATGGGTGCAACCCTCTTGGGATTGGCCGGCCCGGATGCTCCCGCCGCCGGACAAATTGTCAACGAGGCGCTCGACGGGAACCTCGAGGTTCTGTGGGTCTTCGGGCATGACCTGGTGAAGCTCTTTGGCGAAGAGCAAGTCCGGCAACTCGCAGAGAAAGTGCCGCTGATTGTCTACTCGGGCACGAACGAAAACCCGACGGCGTCTTGGGCCGATTGGGTTTTACCTACCGCAGCCTATGTGGAAAAGGACGGCACCTTCGTGAACTGTCACGGCCGGGTCCAGCGCATTGGCCGCATCTTTCCGCCGCTGGAAAACACCCGGGAAGACTGGCGCATCCTCCTGGAATTAGCCGACAAGCTGGGGCTGCCGCTCGAGTGGCGGGGACCGGAGGATATTTTTCTTGCGGCTACCAAGGCCGTTGCCGCATTCGAGGGATTAACGTACGAGATGATCGCCCAGCAAGGTGCCGACTTAGCGGCTGCCAAACCCACGGCGGAGGGTAGCGTGCCATGATCGAAATCCTGGTCATCAAGTTCGCGCTAGCGGGGATTGTGTTTTTCGCGGTACTTAATTTCGCGGGTTTTCACACCTGGGTCGAGCGGAAGCAGTCCGCCCTGATCCAGGATCGGATCGGGGCCAACCGCGCCGACATCTTTGGCTTTCGGTTTCTGGGACTGTTCCACGGCATTGCCGACGTTCTCAAGATGTTCACCAAGGAGGACATCGTGCCCGCCGGCGCAAACAAGACGCTCCACGTTTTGGCGCCGTTATTCTCAGTATTTTTTGCCTTGGTGGCATTCGCCGCGATCCCCTTTGGCCCCCCGCTCGTGCTGGGGGACCAGGTCATTGAACTCCAAGTTGCCAAGATCGACGCAGCGCTGCTCTACATCTTTGCCATGCTGTCGCTGGGAGTTTACGGAGTGATCCTTGCCGGCTTTGCCTCGCGCAACAACTACGCGATTCTCGGCGGGCTGAGGGCCACCGCGCAGATGATTTCATATGAAATCGCATTGGGAATTTCTGTGATCGGCGTGATCATGGTCTACGGGACCATGGATCTGGCTGAACTGGTGCGGCGGCAGGGGTTTATGCTTGGCGGCTGGATTCCCTACTGGGGCGTCGTCACTCAACCCGTGGCATTCATCGTCTTTTTGACGGCGGCGCTGGCTGAAACCAAGAGGGCCCCCTTTGACCTGCCGGAAGCCGAGTCGGAAATCATCGGGTACTTCGTCGAGTACAGCGGAATGAAATTCGGGATGTTTTTTCTCACGGATTTTCTGGAGACCATTATGGTGGCATGCCTGGCGACCACACTGTTTTTCGGCGGCTGGCACGTGCCCTGGCTGGAGCCCCAGATGGTCCCCAACTGGGCCTATGTTCTGCTGGGCGTGATGAGTTTTTCGATCAAGGTCTTGATCTTCTGCTTTGTGTTCATGCAGATCCGCTGGACGCTGCCACGCTTTCGCTACGACCAACTCATGGCCCTTGGCTGGAAGGGACTCTTCCCGATCGCCGTGGTCAACATCGTGGTGACAGCCGTGGTGTTGGTCTTAATTGGAGAGGCGTCCTGATGCCTACAAAAGTAACCGTCGTCCACAGACCGGAGTTGACCTTTTGGGAGAAGACCTATCTCCCCCAGATCTTCTGCGGCCTCAAGATCACGACGAGGCACTTCTTCCGAAATCTCTTTCTCCACATCACCCATCGTCTGGGCCTGCTCAAACACCTTCCCGCGTCGGTCACCATCCAATATCCCGAGCAGCTCAGGCCACTCATGTCGCGTTTCCGCAGCCGCCATCGCCTCACCGTCCGCGACGACGGTACCCCGCGCTGTGTGGGCTGTATGCTCTGCGAAACGGTCTGCCCGGCCAAGTGCATCACGATTGTGCCCGGGGAACATCCGGATCCCCACGTCGAAAAGTACCCGACCCGCTTCGATATCGACCTGGGGGTTTGCGTTTATTGCGGCTACTGTGTCGAAGTCTGCCCCGAGGACGCGATCCGCATGGACACCGGAATCCTCGACGTGGCGGCCTACTCAAGGGCCGAGATGCAACTTGATATCCATCAGTTAATGGACCCGGAACTCCGTAAACCGATCCACGACTGCGACTTGAAGTTCCCTCACCAGTGCGCGCTGACCGACGGCGAGATGAAGGGTGATTGGGAGTCGGGCGGGGCCATAGGCGGGAACCGGAGCAGCGGCTCAGCATCGCGGTGAAACGGCACCTCCGTCGAATCAAAAAAATGGTCTGTTTTCCGCAGAAGAGTTAGTACCGGAGGCGGGACTCGAACCCACACAGCCTTGCGGCCACTGGATTTTGAATCCAATGAAGCATCGATGTAACTGCCTCAGTCAAATGACTTAGACGAATCGAGGTCG
>JAYGDO010000111.1:0-8849 GCA_046582885.1 Pirellulales bacterium
CGGTCCGCTGACCACGTCGAAGACCGTCAAGCAGGTCATGCTCAACGATTTTTGCACGTGGGACGACGACTACAACGACATCGTCACGGACATCCGCCGACGGCTCGTGCGGCTCGCCCAACCGGACGATGCGAGCGCGGAGGAGCGATACACGGCGGTGCTGATGCAAGGCAGCGGGACGTTTGCCGTCGAATCGACGATTGGTTCGACGATCCCGGCCGACGGCAAATTGCTGATCGCCGCCAACGGCGGTTACGGTCGCCGGATTGCTCAGATCGCCGAGCGGTTGAACATCGATCACGATGTTGTTGAGCATGCGGAAACCGAAGCGGTCGATCCGTCGCGGATCGAATCCGTGCTGGCCGCCGACAACCGCGTCACGCACGTGGCGATGGTCCATTGCGAAACGACGACCGGTTTGCTCAACCCGGCAAAACAAGTTGGCGCATTGTCCCAGAAGCACGGCAAGCGATTCATCCTCGACGCCATGTCGTCGTTCGGCGGGATGCCGATGACGATGGACGAAATCGGCGCCGACTACTTAATTTCATCGGCGAACAAGTGTATCCAAGGTGTGCCGGGATTCGGTTTCGTGATCGCCGATCGTGCGGAATTAAAAAAGACGAAGGGTCTGGCGCGGTCGCTCAGCCTGGATTTGTACGATCAGTGGCAGGAGATGGAGAACAACAACGGCAAGTGGCGATACACGTCGCCGACCCACACTGTGCGCGCATTCGCGCAGGCGCTATTGGAACTTGACGAAGAAGGCGGCGTCCTCGCCCGCGGAGAGAGGTATGCCGAGAACCAGCGTTTGATCGTAAATGGCATGCAGAAGATCGGCTTCGGCCCGCTTATTGCGGCCGAGTTGCAATCGCCGATCATTACGTCGTTCGTATGTCCCGACGACCCGGCGTACACGTTCGAAAAGTTTTATGCTGCGATGAAGCGTCGGCGTTTCGTAATCTATCCGGGCAAAGTGAGCCAGGCCGATACCTTCCGCATCGGCACGATCGGCCACGCATTCCCCGATGATATCCGCGAGTTGCTGGTCGCCGCTGCGGAGTCGCTGCTGGAACTGGGGGTAACATTTTAAACTGTTTGAGATGATGTCGCGGGCCGGCGGATACGGCCCGCGGCGCACATAGCCATGAAAAAAAAAGAAAACGTTTCGCAATACGGCGGACCGCTGAAGGCGGTCATTTTCGATTGGGCGGGTACGGTGATCGATTACGGCAGCTGCGCGCCCGCCGTGGCGTTCGTCGAGGTCTTCCACAAGAACGGCGTCGAAATCACGATGGCCGAAGCCCGCGAACCGATGGGCATGGCCAAGCGCGATCACATTGCGGCGATCCTGCAAATGCCCGCGGTCCGCGATCGCTGGAAAATCGCCCGCGGAGCGCTGCCGAGCGAAGAGGATGCGAACTATTTGTATGAGCAATTCCTTCCGGCGCAACTCCAATGCCTGCGCGACTACGGCGAATTGATTCCCGGGGCGGTTGAAACGGTCGCCGAATGCCGACGCCGGAGCATGAAGATTGGCTCGAGTACCGGTTACACAAAAATGTTGATGGAGGTCGTCATGTCCGCAGCGGCCCGGCAGGGATTTGTGCCGGATTCGATGACCTGCGCCGACGATATTGGGGCGGGCCGCCCCGCGCCGTGGATGTGCTTCGAAAACGCGCGGCGGATGGATGTCTTTCCGCCGGCCGCCGTGGTTAAAGTCGACGATACGCCGGTCGGTATCGAAGCGGGGCGCAACGCCGGCATGTGGACCGTCGGTGTGACGGCCAGCGGCAACCTCGTCGGCCTGACCCGCGATCAAGTGCAGCAACTCGACCCGGCCGAACTCGCGCGGCGGTGCGATCGTGCGAGTGAGCGTTTATTCGCGGCCGGTGCGCACTACGTGATCGAATCGGTCGCCGAACTTCCCTCGGTGCTGGATGATATCGAGGCGGGAATTACGGCGTGAGCATGTCCCAGGTTAGCGCGCTGATGATCGGCACGGGCGAATACACGACCGGCTATGTTCACGGTGCGGCCGCCCAGTCGGACAAAGGCGCGGGGGTCGTGGCCCTGACGCTGTTCGATCTGCGGCGGCAGGGCAAGATCGGCCAGCTGCGGATGGCGGGTACCAACGGCACCAAGTTTCCCGGCATCCGCAGCCATCTGCAGCGCGTCGTCGCCCAACGCTATCGAGGATTGGCGGTTGATTTCGAGAGTTTTCCCGCCGATGACGTTCCGCACGATCCGGCGGCCTATCGACAGGCGCTGCAATCGATGGCGGCCGGCGACGTGGTGACGGTCTTTACCCCGGATGACACGCATTTCGACATTGCCATGGCTTCCGTCACCCGAGGCTGCCATGTGTTGATTGCCAAGCCCTTGGTGAAAACGGCGGAGCAGCATCTCGCGCTGTGGCGGGCGGCCGAGGAAAACGGCGTGCTGGTGGCGATGGAAGTCCACAAGCGGTGGGACCCGATTTACGCCGATGCGCGGGATCGCATTCGCTCTTTGGGCGAGTTCAGTTTTTTCAGCTCGTATATGAGCCAGCCGAAGTCCCAGTTGGATACGTTTCGCGCCTGGGCGGGCAAGTCGAGCGACATCAGTTACTATCTGAATGCGCACCACGTCGATTTCAATGTGTGGTCGGTGTCCCAATTTGCGCGGCCCGTGGCGGTGTACGCTTCGGCGGCAACGGGAGTCGCCCGCGGACAGGGGATGCCGACGGAAGACACGATCACGCTGACCGTCGACTGGCAGAACCTGCGGTCGGGCAACCGGGCGACGGCCGTTTACACCGCGTCCTGGATCGCGCCCAAAAGCGATGTGCATTCGCAACAGCGCTTTTTCTACATGGGGCACGAGGGGGAAGTTCACATCGACCAGGCGCATCGCGGCTATTCGCTGGCCAGCGACGCAGCCGGCTACGCTTCGCCGAATCCGCTGTTTATGAAATACGAACCGGATGACGACGGCTGCTTCGCCGGGCAGGGCGGTTATGGCTATCGCAGCATCGAAGCGTTTGTAGACGCTGCCCGGCGGATTCGCGCGGGGCAGGCGGAGGTCGGCGACTTTCAAAGCGACCTGGCGACCGTGCGGCAAACGCTGCTCACGACCGCGATTCTCGAGGCAGGTCGCAGGAGCCTCGACGACGACGGCCGCGTTTACGCGATCCGTTATGACGAAGAGGGTTGTGTGGCTGGGGTCGAAGGCCGCGTTGTTTGACGGTACTCCCGTGGGGAGGCCGCGTGCGCGGGACTTGATCGAATCCGCCCTCCGGCGGATCGCGTTCGAACGAAACGCCGGCAGCGAGATTCGCTGCTCCCTCGTCCCTCCTCCGCCGTTAAGCGGAGGCAACCCCGTCCTACTTCAGCGAATAGACCTCCGAGTCATCGACGATCCACTCGGTGGACCAGGTCTTGCCGTCGTCTTTGGTCAGCACGTTAAAAAAGAACGTGCGGAAATAGCGGGCTTGCAGACCGTAGGGGAAGTGCGAGGCGACGTGGTCCTCGGGCCGCAGGTCTTCGACTCCGGGTCGGACGTAATAGTGGACTTGGCCGTCGGGCGTTACGGACATGCCCATCGTCCACCAACCGGTCTGCGTGATTTGCGGGCCGCGATAGTCGCGCCCGTATCGGTTCCCGCGGATGCGGAAGTATGCCGTGTCCGTTTCGGTTTTGCCGTCTGCCGAACTGCGGAAGTCGATCATCATGCCGGGCCAGTAGGTATCGGGCTCTCTCGGATTGGACTTGGGCCGCGGCCGGGTAGGATCGAGGGCCAAACGGAAAGCGAATGTCGGCCCGGACCGCTTTTCCCATTTTTCGAAGGGTGGTAGATAGACCCGTGTCACAGCGCTGGGTGTGCGCGACACGTGAATGCGGCCGCCCAGCCGGTACATCACATTGCAGATTAAATCGTCCTGCTGCGAACGATTAGTTGTCCGGTTGGGGATGCCCGTCATCAACGACCGCAGTAGCAACGCGCCTTCGCTGCCCGGCAAACCGCCTTCAGGCGTGGGCACGCGGACGATGTAATCCGGCTGCCCGCGCTTCAGGCCTTCATACCAGCGGCCGTTGGCCGATTTGCCACTCGGCCCCCGCGTACGTTCATCAATGTTCTTACTGCTTTTTGGCCAGTTGTGATTGAACTTCCAGTCGACGTCTTCAAAGTCGTCGCCCACTTTGTCGAGTCTTTTGCCGCTACCCGGCACGACTTGTGTCTCAGCGGCACCGCACCAGCAGTTGGCGAACAGGAACAATACAGCGGCGGACAAAATTGTGCGGACTTGCATGGCTTGAATCTTCCTTAAGGTGAAGGCGACGGGGGATGGAAAGCTGGGGGGATGAACAGGTTGGTTTTTGAAGTATCGGATACGCCGGTCGTAACTGTTCACAGGATTCTGGGAGAGAGGTGCCCGGGAAACAGCCGAGAACGCCGGCCGCGGATTACAGAATTCAAATCCGTTGGAGTTCGCCTCACCCTCAATTCCGCCCGCGGATTCCGTAATCCCCGCACCCGGAAAAGTCCGCTGCGGGGATTTGCTGGCAGGTCTTGCCCGGATTTGTCGATATCGACCAGGAATGGGCCAATTGTTTTACCTGCGGGGGCAGGGCGTTGCTAGCGGCTGTAATCCGTTAATCTCAATAGATTTCTGAACAGCGCCCGGTGCTGGCACGAGCGTAAAAAAACAAAATTTTTCGGAAAAAGTATGTACTAATTTTTTCTAATTTGCTTATATTCAATGGAACATTCAGGGCGCTATTCGCGAACCAGAAAGACCCGCCAATTCTCTTTCCGGGCCGGTTGAGTCTCTTATCTGGGTTTGCACGGGAGGAACGGAACAGATGCTACGTAGCCGGAATGTCTCAGCGAACGTCTACCCAGGCCGCGCGACTGGCCGTCGCGGTGGCTTTACGTTGGTCGAGTTACTGGTTGTGATCGGGATCATCATTATTCTGATGTCGGTCCTCTTGCCCGTGGTGAATGCGGTCCGGGAAAGCAGCCGGTCGACAGAATGCCAAAGCAACCAGCAGCAAATCCACAACGTCTTTCTCGTTAAGCAGGATTTGTTAGGGACGCGATTGCGGCCCGAGAACCTGCCGAGCTATTTCAAAGACGAATTGGGCGACACCCCGGAGGTTTACCAGTGCCCTAACGCCGTAACGAACGAAGCGACCGCCGCCGCCGATTCGCAGTGGTCCACGTTGCTGCAGCCCCAGCACCTCCCGCCGAACAGTTTTGGGTTCAATCCTCGCCTTTCAACGCTGAATGGAAAGCGGGACGCGCAGAAGATTTTTTCCCTCGATTACAAAACCATCAGCGTGGATGTTCTCGGCCCGCAAGCGGCGGTTGAGCAGTTCGTCCGCTTGGTTGCACCGCGGCACCGCGGCGAGTGCAACGTGCTCTTCTTTGACGGGCATATCGAGTCGCGGG
The DNA here is from genome assembly GCA_046582885.1 of Pirellulales bacterium. Taxonomy (GTDB): domain Bacteria; phylum Planctomycetota; class Planctomycetia; order Pirellulales; family UBA7805; genus JAYZEI01. The sequence goes on from JAYGDO010000111.1 coordinate 5,434, forward strand.
ATCCCATGCTGCCGCCGAATGACAATTTGTCCATTGACCCGAATTACTGCTGGGTCCACGAAGATCATTGGCGACCCTTTAAAGATATTCATCTGAAACGGACAGAGGGCGACTGCACGCCCCGGCGCGGTGACACCGCCGCGGCTCCGGAATTACCGGAGGGAGAGGTTCCGCCGGGCGAAGAGGAACCCCCGGGCGAGTGCGAAATGCCGGCTCCCGTGGTGATGGACGACAAGGCCGCGATTCTCCGCGGTGCGGACTGGACAAGGGGCGGGGGCGGCCATAGCGGCGGGCATCAAGTGTCTCCGGCGGGTGGCGAGAGCGTGAACGCCCAATGGACCGTTCCGCAGCTGGATCATTCGATTTATCAGGTCATGGTGACTTGGGAAGCCCTGCCGTCGAATACGCAGCAGGCGACCTTCCAGGTGTACGACGGTGGTACAACCGACAACCTGTTGGAAGAGTTTCAGGTCGACATGCGGGAAAAACCGGAGACCGAACTGTATATCGGTGGGGCGTGGTTTAAGGAACTTAGCCGCGACCTTGAGATTCGCAACGGTGCGATTACCATTCTGCTGATCAGCAACAGTGGCGGCAATATTTGTGCGGATGGCGTACGCGTCTCGTGCCCGGGGGATGAGACCGACGGTCAGACGGAGGGTACCGACGGCAGACCACCCCCACCCCCGCCCGGCCCGGATTTGCTCCTGAACTACAGGTTCGACGACGGCCAGCACCCCGGTCTCGACAGCAGCGAGGAGGGCAATCACGGCTGGTTGGTTTCCGCCACGCACCTGCAATGTCAATCTGGCGGAGCGGTGGCGCTGAGCGGCGACAATGGATTTGGGACGGGCTACATCGAAGCGCCCTCGTTTGAAATGGGCGGAGCTATCACCATTTCGGCCTGGGTCAATTACAATTCGTTCGAACAGGAAGGCAAGGTCTTTAGGTTTGGCGTCGGCAGCAACGAGATTGTCTGCGGCAACTACAATAGTCTGGGTACCGCTTACTTTCGCGTCGGTGGAGCGACCGTCTCCTATCCAAACTGTTTTGAGATTGGCACGTGGGTTCACATCACGTGTAGTGTGTCGGATACCGGCGAGCTGAAAATCACCAAGACCGGCGGCGGTGGTGGCGGGACGGAGACCGGCAACGGCAGTCCGGCTCAGTGGATCACCCGCGATCAGCATCACATCGGTGAAAATATCGATGGATTGATCGACGACGTACGCGTTTACAACATTGTGAGTCAGCCGGATCCCGGGGAGCCGCCCAGCGACTGCTCGATTGACCTGACGATTCATTACGACTTTGACAACCGATCGAATCCTTATAAAAACGTTGCGGACTCGGGTGTCGGCTACGATGCCGATCCGCAGGGAAATCCGTGGGCGAGCTGCAGCAGCGGAAATAGCGGCTATTTAGATCTGGGCGGCGGCGGCTATTTGAATATCGGCCAGACCGGTGTGGTGGGAGACCAGAGTATCACCGTCATGGCTTGGATCAAAGTGGTTGGCCCGGCCATTTTCGACGATACGGATCAGGAATTCAGCACCAACGGTAGTAACTGGACGACGAACAACTCGGGGTACCAGGACGGTCAAGCCCTGTTGCCGGCGGGAAACTACAATTACAACAACGGCAGCGGGCACTATGCCGAGTTTGTAATGCAGGTCGAGCCGGGTAATTACAAAATCTACGCCAATTGGCCCTCAGACGCGACAGAAGCGGCCGCAACTTTTTCGGTGGCTGACGGAGACGGGATCGGGGCCGTAGCTGTCCCGGTCAACCAATCGAATGCTTCGAATAACGCGACGAACGCGCCGTTCGTTCCTCCCGAATTTCAATTCATTCGCGCCCAGTCGGTCGACACGGGAACGTTGCGAGTGCGGATTTACAGGCAGTTATTGTTTTTCCAACGGCCGGGCATCATGAGTGCGGACGCGATTCTGATCATGCCGGAGGTTCCCGCCGGCTCGCAGCCCGGCGGCCCGATTTTTGGCACCGGTTCGGGGACGCGGGCGTTTGCGGTTGGCACGTCGGGAGGCGAGGCTTACATCCAAATTGGCGGTGAAACGATTCACGGTCCCGCGGATTTGTTCGGTAAGTGGGTGCATTTGTGTGGCGTTTACGATGCCGAAAGCGGCCAGGCGACGGTCTATGTCGATGGTCAACAAGTTGCCTCAGGTCCGGCACAGGGAAACTTTAGCGATGCGAGTTTTCCCACCGTGGCCAAGGCCGGTGGGTTGAACTTTGTCGGCAAGATGGACGAGTTCTGGTTCTACAGCCGTGCGTTGAAAGCGGGAGAGATATCGGGACGTTCGGGACAGCAGCCAAGTTGTCAGGATTAGTTCCGGCGAGGCCCGCGGGCTGGGGAGCAAAACGGGAATTGAACGGTAGGCAGAGGCAAATTCGATGGGTAAGCGCCCTTTGGTTCAGTTGCGCTGCGGTGGCGGGTGTGGTCGGTGGCTGCAGCTGTACCGGCGAGGTGGCGGATCCCGGCGTCAGTGCTCCGCCACGCAGTATTGCGGAGATACAGGCCGAGAGGGCCGCGATCCCATTCCGGGTCTATTTTATCAAACAGGAACCGAGCGGAGAATTACTGAGTTCAGCTGACGTGGCCCTGATCGAAGAGGGCGTGGGCGTGGCGGACGAGCCGTGGGTTTATAACAGGGAGCTCTACTGGCCGGCCTACATGTGTCAGAATTCGGCATGCCCGAAAAGGGGTGAGGATTTTGCGTTCACCAAATATAAGCCGGGGTACTCAATACAAACTTTCAGCGAGCCGGTACTTAATGAAAAGGGCGAAATGGTACTTGACGAAAGCTGGTTTCAGGAGACCGGGGAGCGCAGAGTGGTCGAGCGCGAATTGGCGCGTTTGGTGCATCCCCCAAGCCAGGGGGTACAACTGCCTTCCGATCAGCCGTTTCACTGCCCTGAGTGCAAGAATGCGGATTTTATAACGGAATTTCTGCCGATGGAATTGCGAGAGAAGAAAGAGCGGTTGATCGAGGAGCTTCAACGATCCCGGGCAAGGGAGGGCGCCAAGCAGCCTTGATGTTGGTTAGAATGCGGAGTTGCCGGAATTTAGAAGATAGCCATATGACACAAGAGATGGTCGGCCAGTAATCGGGGGCATTCGACGATCTGTGGGTTTTGGAATGGATCGAACGCCGAGTCTCTGAGAGACGGGGAGAAAAGTCATGTCTAATCGTACTGCTTTGGTCTGCCACCGCCGTCGCGGCTTCACGCTCGTGGAGTTAATGATTGTGATCGCGATTATCGTGATCTTAATTGCGATCATCATGCCAGCCACCCAGATGGTTCGCGCGCGGGCGCGAACTCAGAATTGCGCGCATAACTTGGCCCAGATCGGGGTGACCTATACGGAGTTTGCGAGCGAAGACACGGCCACG
>JAYGDO010000126.1:0-4752 GCA_046582885.1 Pirellulales bacterium
CGCGACGCAGCGGCCACAAAACCGTTGCTGCGATTTTTACGCGGCGACGAGGCGGCACTCCGCCGTGTAGCGGCTACCGCGTTGGGCGCCATTGGTGATCGGCAGGCCGTTCCTTCCCTTCTAGAGGTGCTGGCGCGCGACGATAACGACGAGTTTCTGACGCACGGAATCGTCTATGCGCTGCTTGAAATCGGCGATCTCGAGTCTACTCGCCGCGGTCTGGCGTCGACGGACCCGCAGGTGCAGCGCGGCGCACTCATTGCACTTCAGCAGTTGGACGACGGCAAACAGCTTACCTGGGAGATGGTGTTCCCTCTACTGGAAAGCAAGGACTATCAACTTCGCGCGACGGCCGCCGAAGTCATCGGCGGCCGAAAGGAATGGGATGAAAGGATGGCGGCCCAATTGGAAAAGTGGTTTGCAGCCGCTTCTCTTGACGAAGAAGACGCCTCAATTGCGAGCGCCGTGTTGGCGACGTTCGCCGATAGTCCCGCGGTACAAACCACGATTTCGGCCGCGCTAAAGGGCGATACCACGACCGCCATCAAACAGCTGGCGGTCCGCGCCATTATGACCAGCAATCTGCAACACATGCCGCCGGCATTGGTTGATGCCATCCGCGTTGTGCTGCTCGGCAGGGACAAAAACGCCGTGCGGATGGCCGTGGCCGCCGTCTTCGCCAAGGATACAGATCGCCTCGACAATCACTTGCTAACGCTGAGCCGCGACGAAACTCGCACACCGTCGCTGCGGCTGATGGCGCTGGCCGTGGCCGCCCGACACGGGGCAAAGATCGGCCAGAACGATATGGACCTTCTGCTGACGCTCTGGCGGGATGCGGCGCTGCCGATCGACCGACAGCGGGTGGCGCAGGCACTTGCCGGTGCGGCGCTGGAACAACCGCAGCTCCTGAAAGTTGCCGGCTTGCTGGCCGAAGCCGGTCCGTTGGAACTACCCCCACTGCTCGCCCGCTTCAACCGGGATTCCTCGCCGCGGGTCGTCAACATCGACGTACAGCCCGGTGGCGGACGAGTTCACCGCGGATTGGCCGCCTACGCCACCGACCCGCGGGGGAGCGACGCGGCTTGGAATATTTGGAACCCTCTCACAGGTGAAGGGCTGACGATGCTGCGAGCCTCCGACAGCACCTACGCCGGCGCGTCACTCAGCAAGATCAGTGGCGCCACGCTGATGCCCTGGGCAGGCAGCCAGTTCGATCACCTGATGGGCGACTTCGTCTACAACGGGCTCCCGGACGGAGGCGGTAAGCATCAAGGGTTCGAAAACACCTTTACCATTAGGGGGCTCACGCAACAACAACGATACGGCCTCTATTTTTATGCCTCGGCTTACCCGAAGGAAGAACCTCGGGGCGCGCGGGTGACAATCCAGCACCGCGAAGGCAAGGCTGCGGGGAGTACGACGGGGCTCACGCTGGATGATGACAAATATCGCGCCCGCGTCAGCCACATAACATTCCAAGATCTTCAACCGCGCGAGGATGGAACGTTCGTCGTCACCTGGACCGCCGGCGACAAGGACACCAAAGGAAACTACGGTGTGTTCAATGGCCTGACGCTCGTTTCTTCACCCTCGACGTTTGGCCAGAGCAAACAACTGGGCCTGCATATCGTCGATGCGCTGAGTCGGTCGCCCGGGCGCGGCAGCATTGCGCCGCAGCAACTAGCCGGGTTGCTGTCGCGGTTTCCAACCGAAGTACAGCAGAAGGCCCAGCCGCTAATTGCAACCGCACTCGCCGAACAAAAACGCCGTGCCGCACGACTCGAGGAGTTACTTCCGAAACTTGCGGGCGGCCACGCCGAGCGCGGCCGTTCTGTTTTCTTCGGTCGCCGCGCCGTCTGTTCTACCTGTCATCGCGCCGAAGCGCGAGGTGGTGACATCGGCCCGGATCTCTCTAGGATCGGACGCATCCGCACCAATCGCGATCTCGCCGAATCGATCCTGTTTCCGAGCGTGACGGTCGCCAACGGCTACGAAATGTTTTCGATCCTCACTCGTTCCGGTCGCGTATACAGTGGCGTCGTGCACCGGGAAACACCTACCGCGGTGTTCCTGCGCCAGGCCGATACCCAAGAAGTCCGCATCGAACGCAGCCAGATCGACGAGATGGAGCGACAAGAAAAGTCGATCATGCCTGACGGCTTTGACCGCAACCTGACGACCCAGCAGATCAGCGATCTGATCGCCTATTTAAAATCGCTGAAATGAAACGCAGCAATTCGATATGAACGGCGGCTTTCATTTATCCTGCAGCTTTTTGCGGCGCAAGATCGGCGCATAAGGATCCTGGGGGCGGCGGTCCGGATCGACGTACCGAACTAAATCGCGCATGGCGATCACTGTGCAACCTTGGTTCTGGAGGTAATGCATATACTTCTCGAAGTCCTCCGGCTTCGTATTAACCCAAGGGTGCTCCAGTGCGGGGACCCCGTGAAAACAAAGGATGCAGATTTTTCCGTCGCGGGCCTGATCGACCGCCCACTTCAGGTCATCGAAGCCCCACTTTGGGCCCGCATAGCCTGTGGTCGGCACGAGCAAAGGGTGGTCGGTTTGCGGATCATAGGCCGGGCCTCGCGCGCCGTTGCCGCCATCGGGATATTCCGGCCCGACACCGCGCCGCGCAAACTGAAACTTCAGTTCTGCCAGCACGCGGACGGCATTCAGGTTGTTACTGAACCCGGGATAACAAAATGTCGTCGGCTTGGGTATCTGGTGTTCGGCGCACCGTTTGTCGATATGTGCAATCGAAACGGTCAACTGTTCGCGGGTCAACCTCGCGACGTTGCGGTGGTGCTGCGTGTGATTGCCTATTTCGAATCCCATCCGGTCAAGTTCACGGATTTCGGCCCACGTCGTGTAGTGCTTCTTGCTCTTCAGAAACCCCAGACCTTCCGTGACATAAAAGGTCGCGCCAAATTCGTGCTTCTTCACAATATCCGCCACGAAGGTCCGATCCGATTTATTGGCGTCGTCGAATGTTAGCACAACGAGCTTGTCGGGGATCGGCAGCAGTTTTTTCACACCATCTTCCGCCACGACGAAGCAGCTAATCGTCAGAGCAAAAAATAGAACTGCTGCCATGACGGCAGATCTCATGCATTGACTCGGTGGCGTCCACATGACAGGGCCTCGCGACGGGTAGAAGTGTGCGGCGGACCGCAGGGGTTGGATCAGCACGTCCTTATGCGTTCATTATAGGAAGATTGAGCATTGTCAAAACAGTGCCTCTGCGGGGGCCAACGACCGAGATGTTTGTTGTAGAATGGGGATCATGAAAAGATGCCTGTTGTACGTGTTGATGTTGAGTCAGGGGTTGGCCGCCGTTGCAGACGAGAAGGATGCGGCATCCGCAGACGCCGCGTATTTCGACAAGACGATCGCTCCGCTCTTGGCCACGCGTTGCCTGGAATGCCACAGCGGCGCGAAACCCAAGGGCGATCTGGATTTGAGCCATCGCGACCGGGCCATGAAAGGCGGCGAAAACGGAGTTGCTATTGTCGCTGCAAAGCCCAACGAGAGTCTGCTATGGGAGCGCGTCAACGGCAACGAGATGCCGCCCAAGCATCCTCTCAGCGGCGAAGAAAAACGCTTGCTACAAAAGTGGCTCGCCGGCGGCGCCATCTGGGGAACGACGGCAATCAATCGTTTTCGTTTCACAACGGCCGGCCGCGCGGGCTACGACTGGTGGTCGCTCCAGCCGCTGGCGGAGTCGACGCCTCCGAAAATACCGGGCGACAAGTGGTCGCGGGGCGGCATCGACAACTTTGTGCTACACAAGTTGCAGGCGATTGAATTGTCCCCTTCTCCACCTGCGGGCCCCCGCACGATCGTGAGGCGATTGCACGTAGATTTACTTGGCCTGCCGCCTACTTCAAAGGAAATCGAGAAATTCACAGCCGACCCGTCCGAAGCCGCCTATCTGGCGCTCGTGGAGCGGTTGCTTGAGTCACCGCATTACGGCGAGCGCTGGGGCCGCCACTGGCTCGACGTAGCGCGATTTGGCGAGAGCGATGGATTTGAGCGAAACGCCCCGCGGAAGAATTTATGGCCGTACCGCGACTGGGTTATCCGTGCGCTGAACGACGACATGCCCTACGATCAATTCGTGCGAATGCAGTTGGCCGGCGACATCTTGATCGGTGGTCGCGAAGGGGCGGCCTCCGTTGGGTTTCTCGTGGCCGGCGTCCACAACACGGTGGTCGGCGGGAGCGAACGAATGAAGAAACTCGCGAGGCAGGATGAGTTGGAGGAGATCGTTGCCGCGGTCGGCCAGTCATTCTTGGGCTTGACGATTAATTGTGCACGCTGCCACAACCACAAATTCGACCCGGTTCTAACAAACGAATACTATTCCATGATCGCTGCGATTGACGGCGTCACTCACGGCGAGCGAGACGTCGCGGCAACTGACAACACGGAACAACGAAAGGCTCTCGACCGGGAGATTGCGAAACTGCAGCAGTCGCTGCAAAAGATCGACGGCATGGCTCGCAAGGCAATTCTTGACGCGCGGAAAAAGGCCGGTAAGAAAGCTCCGCCGTCAAAACGACCGCAACCGTACGCCTGCTGGGAATTCGAAAGTGACCTGAACGACAGCGTCGGCAAACTGCACGGCAAGGCAATCGGCGGCGCTCGCATTGACAATGGCGCGTTGGTGGTCGACGGGCGAGGCGCGTTTGTGCAGACCGCACCGCTTGACCGAGATATTCATGAAAAAACACTCGAGGCGTG
>JAYGDO010000174.1:0-3010 GCA_046582885.1 Pirellulales bacterium
TCCACCGTATTGATACTCAAGGATTCACAGGGTTTGTGCACATCGAGCGCCGTGACATCTTTACCGCTCCTTAACAGGATACCAGGACAGTCCGTGATGTAGTACTCACATTGTGAATTAGAATTATCGACCTGCTGAAGCGAGTCCAGCAAATCTCGGCAATTGAACACATAGCAACTCAGATTGATTTCGTTGATTTTCCGCTGCTCGTCCGTCGCGTCCTTTTCCTCGATGATCGCCGCAAACTTGCCGTCGGCACTGCGAATGACCCGCCCAAAACCAGTCGGATCGTTGCGGTAGCCGGATCCCACGATGCACGCGGTCCGCCGTCGGTTGAATTCGCCAAACAGCGATTCGACCGAATCGTCCTGTATCAACGGTGAATCGCCCGCCACAACCAATACCGGCCCATCATGGTCAGCCAGTTCGTCCCGGCAGACCATCACGGCGTGGCCGGTTCCGAGCTGTTGGGTTTGTTCTACAAAACGAAGATCGTTTTGACCGGCAAGGTGTTCGCGCACTAAATCACTTTGCTGCCCGATGACGATAATTTGCCGTTCAACACCAACGCGTCGCAGAGCCTCGGTGACATAATCGATCATCGGTCGTCCGCAGACCGGCACCAGCACTTTGGGCAAATCGGACTTCATCCGGGTGCCCTTACCGGCAGCCAGCACGACCGCGATTCTTTGGGCCATTAAAAGCCTCCCGATGGCCGATCTCAATGAGTCGGGCTTGAACAGAGGAAACCGCAAAAAACAAAATGTTCGGTCTTCATGTGCGTTGTTTTCTTCCGCTCGATGCTGTTTTTGTCCCGCAGCCGCCCCTGAAATAATCTGTTGTTCTATTCGTGCCCAACATCGCCGCGGGTGTTCTCTGGGGAGTTTGAGCTACCGGCAGAATATAGGTTCTCTAGGTTCGAATTTGTCCGCTGGACACTTCGGGAGAAATCCGGGTGGATCGCTCCTGTGGCAAGCTCGTCTGCATCGATTAAAACGGCCGTGCTGTCGGCGTTTTCCATGCAAGCCACTTGGGCTAATCCGCATCCCAGGGTGACGTTCAGACGCGAGAATGGGCAAACGCTGTCACTTTTTTAACGAGTGATTGCCCGAAAATAAACAGACCTTCGTAGATATGTCGATCCAGAGGACAGCCGCAGTCCGCCCTACACAACCTCGCGCAGTGGTTCGACGCCTTCGTCAACCAGGTACTGTGGACGGCCCCGAAGGTCGAATTCGCGGACTTGGCTCAGGTTCAGCCCCATGCTCGTAAACAGCGTGGCCCACACTTCCTGGAAAGTGACCGGTCGGTCGGTGGCGTGTTCTCCAAGCCGGTTGGTCGCGCCGATGACCTGACCGGTCTTCATGCCGCCGCCAGCCAGCAGGGCGCAGGAAACTTTCGGCCAGTGATCGCGTCCGGCATTCTTGTTGATCTTTGGCGTGCGGCCGAATTCGCCCCAGACAACAACCGAAACGTCGCGGTCCAACCCGCGCTCGTGCAGATCCGTGACCAGCGCGCTGACAGACCGGTCCAGCATTGGCATATCTTCGCGGCTTCGTTTGAAGTTGCCACCGTGCCAATCCCAGCGGCTAAAGTTCAAACTGACCACCCGGGCGCCCGCTTCGACCAACCGTCGGGCGATCAGCAGGTTTTCCGTCATCTTTGGGGCTCCGTCGGCGCGGAATTCCGGATCGCCTTTGCCGTACCGCTCGACGATGGCCGGATCCTCTTTCGAAATATCGATAGCGTCGGCCAGTTTGGATGATGTGAGGATACCGATCGCCTGCTGTGTAAAAATGTCCAGGCCGTCCATGTTGCCGCTGGTGTCCACGTCGCGGCGCAGTTTATCGAGAGAACTGAGCAGCGTTTTGCGATCTTGCAGCCGATTGAGCGAAATCTCTTTGAGAACCATGCTGGCCGATTTGCCCTTATCGCCTTTACCGCCGACCAGCCGGAATGGCGCATGCGCCTTGCCCAAAAATCCGCCGTCGCCGTTGAATCCCCACTGGGAATGATCGGTCTGATAGCAGAGGCTTAAATGCGGTGGAATCCCCTGATTGACCGGACCCATCAGATGAGAAATCCACGCACCCGCAGCTGGCCAGCCGCCGGCCGGCTTTGGCGTATCGTTCAGCGCATGGCCCATCATGCACTGATAGGCGTCGTGACCGCCGCGAGCGCCTACGACCGAACGGATGAACGTAAACTTGTCGGCCATCGCCGCGATCTTGGGGAATAACTCGCCGATCTCGATGCCGGGTACGTTGGTCGAAATTGGCTGGAATTCGCCGCGAATTTCCTTAGGCGCATCGACCTTGATGTCCCACATGTCCTGATGCGGTGGGCCGCCGGGGAGGAAGACATTAATGATGGCTTTGTGCGAACGGCCTACGCCCGCTTCGGCTTCGGCGCGGAGCAACTGCGGCAGCGTCAGGCCACCCATGACCATGCCGCCGACCCTGATAAAGTCGCGGCGCGAGACGCCGTCACAAAATCGTTCGCTCTTCCTGGAACTCCCCAGTAACGTCAGCATCGTCGTTCCTCCTGTTCACGCCGCTCCAACAGCGGGTGCAATGCATGCTTGCGCATACTATACGCCGAGTCCACTATAGCAGATATCGATCAATGCCTGAACGAGAATTCCTTTGAGTTTATCAGTGCCCACGCAATGTCGCGAAACGCTTCTTTTTTTCCGAGTTCTGTGACGATTTTTTGGGTTACGTCGAGTTCTTGGCTAGACGGTGGGCGGGAAACAGCGGCCCAAAACAGAGAGTCGATGATTTCTTTTTCCGATTGACTGTTACCAATTAACTGGTCGATTCGGTTGCCCGCCGCAGACAGGCGATTGATGATTTGCTCGCCGGAAATAATCGTCAGCGCATGAGGCAGCGTCGTCGTGTTGGACCGCTCGCATTCGCAAGCTAGCAGTCGTTCTGGTTTGCCGAACTGTTTCAGAAATCGCTCATCCATGCTCGGTTTTTTGTCCCGCGCACGGACGCGGTGAATGCCG
>JAYGDO010000371.1:0-3033 GCA_046582885.1 Pirellulales bacterium
CACATGCAGGCGACATCCGATCCGCAATCGGCGGCGATCCGCAGCCGTTTGTCGAAACCGTAAACCCCACACTGTAAGCAAACGGGTGAATCGTACCGACGGCGTAGCAAGCGAGGGAGCCGCGAGATTTTGGAAATCGAACCGTGCCGAGATGGTCACCTCGGCCCTGTTTGGGGCGTGTCAATCGCCCGCAATTCGCGCGGCAGAGGGAAGTGGACAACTTCGTCGCGGATCGTTCGCGTTTCGATGGTCGCGGAATAACGCTCGCGGAGGTTATCCAGGCACTCCTCAACCAGCACTTCCGGTGCGCTGGCTCCGGCAGTAATCATGACCGTCTCTGCGGCGTCCAGCCAGGAGGCTTCAATCTGATCCGCACGGTCGATCAGGTAGGCCGGTACTCCGCATTCCTTGCTGATTTCAGCCAGTCGCTGACTGTTACTGCTATTTTGACTTCCGAGGACTAACACCACGTCCACTTCTGCTGCCAGTTCGCGGACCGCTTCCTGGCGATTTTGCGTCGCGTAGCAAATGTCTTCTTTGAGTGGTCCGACGATATCCGGGAACCGCTGCCGGAGCCTGTCAATCACACGGTTGGCGTCGTCCACCGATAATGTCGTCTGCGTCAGATAGGCCATGTGGTGCGGGTCGGTGACCTGTAGCCGGTCGACGTCTTCGGAATTTTCCACCAACACGATCGCCTCGGGCGCTTCGCCCATCGTGCCGATTACTTCGTCGTGGCCCTCGTGGCCGATCAGAACGATCGTTCGTCCTTCTTTGGCAAACTTAATCGCCTCAAGATGCACTTTCGTAACCAGGGGACAAGTCGCATCGATCGCCCGCAAATTGCGGTCGGCTGCCTGACGGCGGACCAGTGGTGCGACGCCGTGCGCGGAAAACAGCAGTGTCGCGCCCTCGGGCACACCTGCAACATCATCAACGAAAATCGCGCCTCGGTCGCGGAACGTCTCTACGATGTACTTGTTATGCACGATTTCGTGATAGACGTAGACCGGCGTGCCGAATGCCTCGATCGCCAGGTCGAGGCTTTCGATGGCCATTTCAACGCCGGCACAAAAGCCGCGCGGAGCGGCCAGTAAAATTTTCATCGTGAAGTTCTGTGCAATTCGATCAGCTAGTCTGCCAACGAGGGAAGGCGGTCGGGGTCATAATAGCGGAAAACCCAACAAGCGAACAGATAATCGTTGGCCGTCACGATGGCGAGGCGCCGACTTTGCCCGCAAGTTGCACGGCCTCAATGACTTGGATGTAGGCGATAAAATGACGCCGCCGCAGTACCGGCGCAATGGCCGCATGTTCCGCCGCAGAATTTTGGTCGGATAACCCGCCGGGGCCGGCCTGGACGCAATCAACACTCGTATAGCCGATCCGAGTTGTACCGCGGCGGCTAACACGATCAATAGTACGATGCCGCGGACGATGAGCGATATTACGCTCCTTTTTGTGCGGACGGAAACAGTTGAATGATGGTGCTCTCGAGAAATTTTGCGAGTCGATCACTGTGTTTGGCCGCGTCTTCTTTGAACTTCCACCAGTCTTTGACACCCGCCGGTCGCCGCCAGATCGCTCCAGTCGCCGCGCCCAGTTTTCCGGCAACGGTTTTTTCCGCCAACAGGTGCGCTAAGTCGACCGGCAGATTGTCGGAAACCGAATCGCTGATGATACGAACGGCGACGCACCGCGACTTGGTTCCGCGACAGACATCGAGCACCGCGTAAGTGGCCGAATCGGCAGCGATCGCCTCGTACCGCCGGCCGACCTCGCGTTTGTCGTTTTCATTAAGCGGCAGTTGGTCCAGCGTCACCAACCGCCCCAAATGGACGCTGCGCATCGCCTCAGCTGCTTTCGGGTCGATCATTAAATCGATTGCCAACCGGTCATCATCTCGATTTGTCACGCCGTCGGCCATGACGAAATCGCCGCGATTGACTTTCTCTGTCAGGCCACTGGCAAAACCCGCGCAAATGATCCACTCAGGACGATGTCCTGCGGCCAGAGCCTGAGCGGCCTGTGCCGCAGCCTTTAGCCCTGCTCCGGCGTGTACGACAACGATTCGCCGCCCGGCAAGATCACCCTCGTGCGCCGTGAAGCCGTCGCCTTGAAGGCTGACTGAGTTTTTGAGTCGCTTGACCAAGCCCGCTTGCTCAACCGCATTTGAGAACACGACACCAACGTCGCTCGTCGGCCGATGGCGAGAGTTGATGTCGCCGGCCGCATCATCCGCACGCGCTCGCGCCGTCTCGGCCGCTTCGGCAACAGCTTCATGGACCTTCTCGGCAGCAGCCTGCTGAATGTATTTTCCGACCAGGTACTTCCACATAATTGCGGGACGCTGTGGTGTGTAAGATAAACTTTTGAGAATTCACGAAGTTTAGGTAGTTCGGGACCGCCGCAAACGAAAAATCGACCGCTTCAAATTCTTGGACACTCCGTTATCATAGACCCTCGCGCGGTAAAGCCAATCTATCGGAGAACTTCTCATGGACCAAAAGACGCTGTATCAGTACATCAAGTTGGGGATGAATCTCGAATATCTCAACGGTATCGGGACTATCTCCATTCTACTCGCCACCAGCATGGTCGGCTTTCCTAACCTGAATGCGAACCTGCCCGGCGCACGATATCCGGTGAAGAAAGTGATCGAGGTGATAGCCTCGCTGTTGCAGCAATTCAAAGATCTCGGTCTGGAAAAATCGCTTGCTGCCGCCGCGCCGTTGCAGCCGATGCTACAAGAAATGCAGCAGTTCATGTCGCAAGTACCGCCGGAACAACAACCGGGAATTTCGCTGCTCGATCCATTCGCTGACCGGATCGTGGCAAACGTTAAGCAACTGCTGGTCGTTGTTCGCGGGGAAACCGGCGAAAAGGCGGCCGCTGACGATGCGGCCGCGGCGGCGGAAGAATAGACCGCTAAAAAGGGGAAACGAAGGAGAATTAAAAATAACCCCTCTTAGGCGGGCCATTTCCCGATCGGGCAATCCTCGTGCGGCATTTTGGCCTTCAGGTCTGTGAAGC
>JAYGDO010000319.1:0-4268 GCA_046582885.1 Pirellulales bacterium
AAGGTTCGCAAAGAGTTGATTGTCTAGTCGGCCCGCCTTTGTGAATGAAATCTCGTGCGGGCCGCGTTTGTAGCGTGGCCCGCATTGTTTTGAATAGTCGGAGAAAAGCCATGCCTCGACGCTTTCTGGCCCAACTGCTCGTCACCGCAATAGCGTGCTCGTCGTTTGCCGCGTCGACCTTTGCCGCCTCGCCCCGTCTCAGCAGCATTACGCCACGCGGCGTTCAGCGCGGACAGGAATTGGTCGTTTCTTTCAACGGCTCCAACCTGGGAGATGCGGAAGAGATTTTCTTTTACGAAGGCGCAGGCTTCGAGGTCACCAAGCTTGAGCCGGCGGCCGGCAACGTCAAGGTAACCCTGAAGATTGCTCCCGATGTGCGGCTCGGTGAGCACGTCGCGCAGGTCCGCACCAAGACCGGCCTCTCGGATTATCGGACATTCTGGGTGGAGAATCTGGCGGTCGTTGAAGAGAAGGAGCCGAATAGCGATTTCGCCGTACCGCAAGCGATCGAGCTAGACAAAGTCGTCAATGGCAACGTCGGCAACGAAGATGTCGACTACTACGTTGTTGAAGCCAAGAAAGGCCAGCGGATTTCGGCAGAGGTCGTCGCGATGCGGCTGAGCACCGCGATGTTCGATCCTTACGTGGCGATTCTCAATGAAAAGCGGTTTGAGTTGTCGGCCAATGACGACACGGCGCTCGCGTTGCAAGACGGCTACGCCTCGGTTGTCGCCCCCGAGGATGGCAGGTACACCATCGAAGTCCGTGAGAGCGCGTACGCCGGAGGGAACAACTACCGCTTGCACGTCGGCACCTTTCCCCGGCCAACCGCCGTCTATCCGGCCGGCGGAAAAATCGGCGAGGAAACGGAAGTCACATTTCTCGGCCTGCCGTCCGGCGAACTCGTGCAGAAAATCCTGCTACCGGGCAACGAGGTAACCGACTACGGTGTCTTCGCTCAAGACGATGGCGGAATCTCGCCAACCGCCAACCGCTTCCGTCTGTTCGAGCATGGCAATGCATTTGAGGCTGAACCGAACAACGAAACGGCCAAAGCATCTCCCGTCGAGTTGCCGTTAGCCTTCAATGGCATCATTCAAGAGCCGAAGGATGTCGACTATTTTAAGTTCACCGCCAAGAAGGGCCAGCAATTCGAGGTCGAGTGTTTCGCCCGCCGAATTCGTTCCGGACTTGATCCGGTCATGAATCTGTACAAAGCCGATGGCGGCGGAATTGCGGGCAATGACGATTCGCGCGGCCCGGACAGCTACTTTCGCTTCAACGTGCCGGAGGACGGCGAGTACTTCATCCGCGTGACCGATCACCTCGGCCGCGGCGGCCCGGACCTCGTCTATCGGATCGAATTCCAAGCAATCAAGCCGCAGCTGTCGCTGTCGATTCCCCGTATTGAGCGGTACGGGCAGTACCGTCAGCAGGTCTTCGTGCCGCGGGGCGGCCGTTTCGCCACGCTGATCAATGCCGGCCGGAGCAACTTTGGCGGCGAACTGGTTCTGGAGGGCAAGGATTTGCCCGCGGGAATGACAATGCTCTGTGAGAAGATGCCCGCCAACATGAACACAATGCCGGTCGTATTCGAGGCGGCCGCCGATGCTCCGCTTTCCGGCAAGCTGCTGGATTTCACCGCTCGGCACGTCGAGAACGAGGCGATTCGCGGCGGCTTCGGCAACACGGCCGACTATATCATCGCCGCCCCGGGCCAATCGCGCTACCGCTGGAAGTCCGTCAAGCAACTCGCGATCGCGGTCGTCGATGAGTTGCCGTTCAAGATTGATATCGTCGTGCCGAAGGTTCCCGTCGTACGTGAAGGCTCCATGCAGTTGAAAGTCGTCGCCACGAAGAAGGAGGGCTGGGACGAACAGATTAACATTCAGTTGCCGTTCCGTCCGCCGGGACTCGGTGCGGCAAGTTCCGTCAACATTGCCAAAGGTAAGACGGAAGTGAACTACCCGATCAACGCCAACGGCAGTGCCCAGATTAAGCTTTGGAAGGTCTACGCCCTTGGCACCTCCGGCGGCATGTGGGGTTCGTCGCAGCTCGCGAATCTGGAAATTGCCGACGCCTTCGTCCGCTTTGAAATGCAGCGGCCGGCGTGCGAGCAAGGTCAGGAGGCGCAAATTCTGTGTAAACTGAATCACACCACGCCATTTGAAGGTGAGGCGACCGCGCAAATATTGGGCCTTCCGCCCAAGGTCACGACGACGGAGATGAAATTCAACAAAGACACGAAAGAATTGGTCTTCAACCTGAAAACGGATCCGGCCAGTCCGGTGGGCAAGCACAATTTGATCTGCCAAGTCACGATCGTGAAGAACGGCGAGCCGATCGTGAACCGTGCGGGCGGTGTTCAACTTCAGATCGACAAGCCCTTGCCGCCTCCACCGGGTGCCCCCAAGCCGATGCCGAAGCCAAAAGCCGAGGAGAAAAAGCCCGAGGCGAAACCGGAGGTTAAACCGCCTCCACCACCGAAGCCACTCACGCGTCTGGAGAAGCTACGTCTGGCGGCGAAAAAACGACAAGAGGCCCGCAATGCTGCCGACGGGGGTGGCGGCGGGGAGTAAGTTCGCGGGACGATTTTTTTCAACCCGTCCTCACGAAGAGAAGACCCAACCAAACACAGGATTAACCAGCCATGCGACTTCAACAGTCATGGATTATCGCGTTCGCATTGTTGATCGCCTCCACAACGCAACCCGCCTCGGCTGACGGTCCGAAGCCGGCTCAGATCAACGTGTATCCGCCCGACGTGCAGCTGACGACGGTTCGCGATCATCAGTCGCTGATCGTTCAGGCACAGTACCCGGACGGGATCACTCACGATGTGACGGCCGAGGCGAAGTTTTCCCTTTCAAATGGCGAGTTGGCAACGCTCGAGGGGAACGTGCTGCGCCCCAAAGCCGACGGCGATGCCGAACTAACGATCGAATATGCCGGTCTCACCGCAAAAGTACCTGTAAAAGTTGGGCGGGCGACTGAAGATCCCCCCATCAGCTACAAGCTCGACGTCATGCCGGTGTTCATGAAATCAGGTTGCAATACCGGGAGTTGTCACGGTGCAGCCAGCGGGAAGGACGGCTTTCGACTCTCGCTGTTCGGCTTCGACCCCAACGGTGACTATCATCGCCTGACTCGCGAGATCCCCGGCCGCCGCATCAACCTGGCAGTCCCGGAAAAAAGCCTGATGATCGAGAAAACCACCGGTTTGGTTCCACACACGGGTGGCAAGCGGTACGACATCGACAGCGAGTATGCCGACATCTTGCTGCGATGGCTGCGGGCCGGCGTTCCCCAAGATCAGGGCGAAGTGCCGAAGGTCGTCGCCGTTGAAATATATCCCAGGGGCGCCGTGCTCAATGGCAAAGGTGCAACACAGCAAATCAACGTTCGCGCCAAGTATTCCGACAGCGCTGGGATCGACCACGGGGATCGCGATGTGACGTCGATGGCGTACTTCCTGTCGAACAACGACAACTCGGCTCCAATCGAACAGAATGGGGTCGTCACCGCCGACAAACGAGGTGAGGCCTTTATCATGGCCCGCTTCGGGACGTACACCGTCGGCACACATTTCATCGTGCTGCCGAAGGGGCTGGACTTCAAGTGGAACGAGGTCGCCGCCAACAACTACGTTGACGAACTGATGTACGAAAAGTTCAAAAAGCTCCGCATCCAGCCGTCGAAACTTTGCACGGACGAAGAGTTCCTCCGCCGCGTCTATCTCGACGTCGTTGGCGTGCTGCCGTCTGTCGAAGAGTATCACGCATTTATGAACGACAACGACCCGAAGAAGCGCGACAACTTGGTTGATAATTTGCTCAACCGCAAAGAGTTCGTCGAGATGTGGGTGATGAAGTGGGCCGAGTTGTTGCAAGTTCGCACGACGCAGCAAATCGCCTACAAACCGATGCTCCGCTATTACAACTGGATCCAGGAACGCATCGCCAGCAACATGCCCATGGATAAAATGGTGCAGCAGCTGCTCGGCGCCAGTGGTGGTACGTTCGAGAACGCCGCCACCAATTACTACCAGATGGAAGGCGACCCGAAGAAGGTTGCGGAAAACGTTGCCCAAGTGTTTATGGGCATGCGGATCCAATGTGCTCAGTGCCATAACCATCCGTTGGACCGCTGGACGATGGATGACTATTACAGCTTTGCCGCTTTCTTCTCGCAGATCGGCCGCAAAGGCGGCGAAGACCCCCGCGAGCAGATCATCTTCAACAGCGGTAGCGGTGAAGTAAAGCATCCCA
>JAYGDO010000553.1:0-3211 GCA_046582885.1 Pirellulales bacterium
GGATCAGCACCGGCGTGCACGACCCGCTGTATGCGCGGTGCCTCTACCTGGAAGACGATGGCGGCAACTCCGTGGCAATCGTCTGTCTGGATTTAATCCTCGGCGGGTTCGAGGCCTGCGATTCGCTGCGAGCGGAGATTCGCGAGAAGGCCGGCGCCGAAAATGCGGTGATCAACTTTAGCCACAGCCATTCGTCCGCGGCCCTCGGACCCCGCGGGCGATCGAAGGTTTCCAACGACGCGGACTCGAAATGGAATGATGCAACGCTGGATTCCATTCTGGCGATCGTGCGGCAGGCCAAGCAACGGGCCGAGCCGGTCTCGCTCCGCGCCGGCCGCGTCGCCTCGCACGTCGGCTTTAACCGCCGGTTGGTCGACAAGGACTCCGGCCACGTCTACATGGGCGTCAACCGCAACGGCCCCGCCGTGCCGTGGGTCAATGTGCTGATTGCCGACAGCAAAAAGACCGGCAAACCGATGAGCGTGCTGTTTGAAACGGCCGGCCACCCAGTCATCGTTCCGCACACCACCCGCAAGACGAGCGCGGACTTCCCCGGCGCTGCGGTCGACCGAATTCGCGAAGTGTTGGGCGATGATGTGATCGCCATGTTCGGCCAGGGATGCGGGGGCAACATCAACGGCTTTCCGCTGCGGTCGTCCTACGAGAACGCGATCAAGCGGGGGCGGAATCTGGGCGACAGCGTTCTGAAGGCCATCAAAAACGGCAAGCCGATCGAATCCGCATCGCTGCGGGTAAAAATGGCCCGGACCAGCCTGCCGTCGCGACCGCTTCCCACAGCGGAGGCCTGGGAGAAAATGGCCGAGCAGAGCAAAGACAACCCGGGCCGCATGAACCAGCTGAAGAAGATCAAGGAACTGATGGACGCCGACCGCCAGCCGCCCGCGCGGCGGCTGGATGTCTACGCGGTGACGATCGGCAAGGACTGGTGCCTGACGACGATGCCGCACGAGATGTTCTGCCAGTACGAGTTGTGGATCGACAAACACGCGCCGTTTCCGCACACGATGACCTTTGCCTATACGAACGGATACGAGGGGTACATTGCGGTCGATGCCGCCTGGCAACTGGGAGCCAAGGGCGGCTACGAGGCGGCGTCGCTGCCGAACTGGGGCGGACAGGTCCATTCCAAACACTTTGGCCCGCCGGCGGTTGGCTGCGAAAAGATCATCAAAGACGCCATCGCCTCGCTATGGCCGCAGGACGCCGTTGCCCCGATTAAGACGGCGCACGACGCGCCGCAGCCGATGTCGCCCGAAGCCAGCGCCGCGAAGATACGCCTGCCGAAAGGCTTCGCCATCGAACTGATCGCCTGCGAGCCGCTGACGCACGATCCTTCGTGCATCGCCTTTGACGAACGCGGCCGCCTGTTCGTCTGCGAATTGCACGGTTACAACATCGAGGGCCACATCGACGTCACGGAATTGAACAAAACGGGGGTGCTCGATCGGAAAGTCCGGCGGATTCGCTGGGAACTGCAGGGCGGTAAAATCGCCGAAGAGGCCGCCAAGCGGCAATACGGCGTCGTCAAGATGCTGACCGACACCGACGGCGACGGCCTGATGGACAAAGCGAAAGTCTGGGCGGAGGGACTGCCGCCCTGCTACGGTGTCATTCCCGCCCGGGGCGGCATTATCGTCGTCTGCGCGCCCGAAATCATCTTCCTGGCCGATCGCAACGACGACGGCAACCCGGAAGTTCGCGAGACTCTGTTTCGCGGCTTTCGCACCCAGGTGATGGAGCGGGGCGTTAACAACCCGCGGTGGGGTTTGGACAACTGGATCTACGTCGGCGCCGGCGGCACGGGCGGAACGATTCACGGGCCGCACCTGGCCAAACCGGTCGAATTGAGGCATTCGGATTTCCGCATCAAAGCCGACGGCTCGGCGATCGAACCGGTCAACGGCCGGGTCGGCACCTTCGGTTTGACGATCAACGACGTGGGCGACCGCTTTCCGTCGACCGGCGGCCGCCCCGCCATGTACGCCCTGCCGCTGCCGTACCGTTATCTGGCCCGCAACCCGTACGTCGTCACACCCGACACGAATCTCTCGGCGGCGACTTACAACCGCGGATACCGCATCAGCCAGCCGCACCCCTGGCGGGTCAAACGCGGCCGGGATCCGGCCTGGGTCAAATTCTACGGCGGGCGGGAAACCAACAGCAATTTCTTTTCGGGCGGCTGCAGCAATACGTTTTACGGCGACCCGCTGTTTCCGGCGGAGTACCGCGGCAACATTTTTTATTGCGAGCCGTCGCTGAACATCGTCCATCGCTGCGTGGTAACGCGGGACGGCCCGGGTTACAAAGGCCAGCGGGCCACCGCCGAACAGGAGTCCGAATTTCTGGCGTCCACCGACCAGTGGTTCCGGCCGATGAACCTCCGCGTCGGCCCGGACGGCGCGATCTACATCGTCGACATGTACCGCGAGATCATCGAAGACTACTCGGCTATTCCGCGTTTCCTGCAGCAACAGTATGGACTGGACAAAGGTGGAAATTACGGTCGAATCTGGCGGCTCGCGCCGGAATCTGCCGTCCGGCGGCGGCCCGATGACTTTTCCAGGTTCAGCGCCGAACAGTTGGCACGCGTTGCTGGTGATGCCAGTTTATGGCGGCGACTGACAGCACAACGATTACTGGTCCGACGCAACGACACATCCGCTGCAGAGACGCTCACGGCACACCTTCGCTCGAAAGCCGCACCGCAGGCATGTATTCATGCCCTTTACACGCTCGACGGCCTTGGCAGACTTCGAGTGTCGGATGTCGTGCGGGCGCTGAAGCATAAACATCACCGAGTGCGCATCCATGCGCTGCGTTTAGCGGAACGTTGGCTGGACGAGAACAATGCACTATTGAAACAAGTGGTCTCGATGACTGAAGATGACGGTCCAGGTGTTCGACTTCAGTTAGCAATGAGCTTAGGCGAATCGAACGATGTGAGGGTGATCGAAGCGTTACTGACGCTGACTCGCGAGCATGGAAGCGAGCACTGGATGGCAGCAGCGATTCTCAGTTCGTCCAGCAACCACGCGGGCACATTACTGCTCGGCCTGCTGCGGCAGGCCGTACTAACTGCAGGCGCACGAACACTGTTGCAGCCACTGGCGGCGACAGTTGCCGGGCGAAGAGACGGCTCCGCCATGTCCCGAACATTGGCAACCGTTCCTGGACTGGACGAAGCAGCCGC
>JAYGDO010000638.1:0-8631 GCA_046582885.1 Pirellulales bacterium
GCCGATTCGCTCCACTGGAGTTCGGGGAAAGGGCCGGCAGTTTCGACCCAAATTGGCCTGCCTTTCGACACGTCAATCCCGGCCTGCAGCATGGGATGTCGCTCAAGAGCCTTCGTCCAGGCGGTTTCAAGTGGCCCCCGCTGCAATTTCCCGTTGAACAAGAGTTTGAACGGAAATGTGGTCGGATACTCATGGTGGTTGTCGCACCAGTAGTAGTGTTCGAGTGCCGTTAGCGGCAGTGGAAAGAGCACTTGCGGGCATTGAGTCCGAGCAACCTGATTCACGTATGTTCAGCTCAACCGAAAAGTGTCCGGACAAATAATTGACAAACGACACCCGTCTTCGCGGCATCGTCCCAGCGTAAATTTCAGCAGTCCCAAATCAGCCACCAGCATTAGATAGGCTCCGGCCTTCCATCCTAAAGCGAGGCCATGCATCTTCAACGCTGCAGCGAGACACTCGAAATTCCCCGACTGTGTTTTCTTTCAGACATAACCTCTTTTCTCTGTGTAGTTTAGAACGCCGCGCCGGCAATACGCAGTCGAACAATAGCTTTGATTTAACAGGCGGTACCATTGGCAGAGCTTTCCGATGAGGCCTAACTCCGCGGCCACGATGACCAGTCTTCAATGACTTCGACGGTTACGTCACACAACTGTTGAAGTTCTTCAACGGAAATCGTTAGCGGCGGCGTCATGTAAACCATGTTGAGAAAGGGCCTCAGCCAGACTCCGCGCTCGACGAATTCGTTGCGAAGACGATTCAGATTATGTAGCTTGTCGACTTGGACGACGCCGATCGCCCCTTTGCAACGGACGTCGATAACTCCTGAAAATGCGAGGCAGGCCTCAAGCCTGCTTTTCAGCGTTTTCTCGATCGTATTGGCTTGTGCCAAACGCGGTTCGGATTCAAAAAGATCCAACGAGGCGTTCGCGGCCGCACATGCAAGCGGATTGGCCATGAAAGTCGGTCCGTGCATCAGAGCGTGAAGCGGCTCGTCGCTATAAAAGACGTCGAACACCCGATCATTGGCGACCGTTGCCGCAAGTCCCATCGTACCCGCGGTCAGCGCCTTGCCGACACAAATGATATCCGGAACGACATCGGCCTGATCGCATGCGAACATCGATCCAGTCCGACCAAATCCCGTCGCGATTTCGTCCGCAATCAAGAGCAAGCCGTGGCGATCGCATGCGTGCCGAATTCGCGATAGTGCGGCGGGATCGTGGAATTTCATACCGCCGGCGCCCTGGACCAACGGTTCAATGATGACGCCAGCAATTTCGTCAATGTGCTCCGCCAAAAAGTCATCGAACCCTTGCGCATCTTCCTCCGTCCCGGGGACATCTTGCCATAATTGTTCCAGGAGAAATCCCTTAAAATGCGAATGCAGACCGTTGATCGGATCGCAAACCGACATGGCGCCGGTGGTATCCCCGTGGTAAGCATGTCGAAAACAAACGAATTTGGTGCGTCCTCGGACGCCCTTATTCAGCCAGTACTGCGCGGCCATCTTAAGCGCAACTTCGACGGATACTGAACCTGAGTCGGAATAAAATACGCGATTAAGATCACCCGGCAAGAGTTTCGCCAAACGGGTCGCTAATCGAAGCGCGGGTTCGTGGTTGAGGCCGCCGAACATAACATGTGGCATCCGGTGAAGCTGCTCTTCAACCGCACGAATAATGTGCGGATGGTTGTATCCGTGACACGCCGTCCACCAAGACGCCAGCCCGTCGATAAGCCGCTCACCGCTTGATAATTTGAGATACACACCTTCGGTCGCGGTAACGGCATATGGCATACCCGTCGTCTTCATCTGCGTATATGGCATCCAGACGTGTTGGTAACCTTCGCGCTGCCACGCTGAAACCATCGTCGACATAATTAGGTCGTCCTTTGAAGGGTTTCACCTTGCCTCGGCCGTCTTCCGGATCGTCCAAGACAGCCATCCTAACGCGTGCTGCCTGTCGGTGACACAATTTTGACGCTTCGCACCGTTATGCTCGGCGTTCGATTATACCCCAGTCGCGACCATTCACAGCTGAGGTTGTTACCGCCGACAAGCATCGGTCTTTCTGCTGCCGGCGACTGGAGATCCATTCTGCATCGAAGCAGGATCCCGACCATTCCGGCGGAGAGGATGGTGGCGCGTTGCTGGAGGAAGTTCGCCAGCCCGAGTGAAACCGCCGTTAGTCATTTTCGAAAACAACCAAGCCGCGCAGCTCCCCTTGAGACACCTCCGCGCCGATCAACTCAAGGGCATTTAGGTGCGGCGCGAAGTCACGCCGCTGTTCTCGGTTCAGGCCAAAGCGGATTTCCGCGCGCTCATGATCCCAGCGCGATACATGTTTAGCCCGCTCGCCGCAGGGGTAGACTTTCGGATACGTCCGCACGGTCGGCGAATGTCGGCAAGGGACCGATCCGGCCATTGCGATGGCCGTCCCATTCGTGACTTTTGATGGAATCTAAAATTGCCTCGCACAACGCCAGCGCATCGCGACCATTTGCGGCAGTCACCCGCGGCGTGGTTCCCAAGTTAATTGCGGCGGCAAAGTCCGCCTGTTCTTCGGCCAGCGGGTTTGTCGCCTCGCCACAAAATTCCTCCACGTGGAGAAAGTCCTCGAACAGTCTTTCGCTAAAGATCTCTTTTTGATCCGGTGTGAGACTGCCGGGGTCGATGTTGCGGTGCCGGACAATATCGCTCGGCCGCACGACGCGGGCCGTACGTTCGCCGAAATCAACACCGGCAAAAATGCTGGGACTCCAAATCTGCATCTCGCGCACGGCAGTGAAACTGACGCGGGACGCCGTCAAATTAGCAACGCAGCCGTTAGCAAACGTGATCCGCGCTGTGGCGGCATCTTCGTGGCTACCGAAAACCGAAATACCCATCGCCTCGACGTTCGTCGGCGGACTTTTAACCAACTCCAGCACCAGATCAATGTCGTGAACCATCAAATCCAACACGACACCAACATCGGTTGAGCGACCCGTGTAACCGCTCAATCGACGCGATTCGATGTACTTGGGTGAGTCGATCAGGCACTCAACTTTGGCAAACGCCGGGTTGAAACGTTCGATGTGACCGACTTGCAGAACGCGGGCGTGTTGAGTCGCCAAAGAAACTAGCGATTCGGACTCGTCAAGCGTTGCTGCGATTGGTTTTTCAACCAGCACATGAACGCCGTTCGCCAACAGTTCCGCACAGACCGCGTGGTGAACCCGTGTTGGCGCGGCCACGATCGCCGCCTCGATCCGTCCAAGAACGGATGCCATTTTAGAATAATGGGCTACGCCAACTTCGGCTGCGACCGACCGGCGGGCCTGCTCATCGGGATCGACCACACCGATCACGTCGAATTGGTCGCTTTGCTGCGCGAGCCGAGCGTGAAACCTGCCAAGATGACCAGTTCCGATGATAGCGGTGGGAATCATGGTTGCACGATGCCGTGGCCGAAACTCGAATCAGGCCGCGCGGCGGCGTTCACGGGCGCGGCCGTGCTTGCCTTCCTGTTGGGTTTGCACAAAAGCCAGTAACTGGTTTACTTGCGGAAGGAGTTGCTGATTGCCGCGTAGTATCTCACGGGCGTGATCCAGGCCGACCTTGGCGCGATAAATCAATCGGTGCGACTCGGCCAGCGCAGCGATAACATCGCTGGGAAAATCGTTACGCTTTAGCGCCACAACATTGATACAGCGCGGACGGGTCGGCTGACCATCGGCGAGCATAAACGGCGGCACGTCGTGAATCACGCGTGACAGCCCGCCGATGAATGCGTAACTGCCAATTGTTGCAAAGTGATGCACGCACACGCAGCCGGAAAGAGATGCGTAGTCTTCGATACAAACGTGACCGCCCAGCAGTGAACTGTTGGCAATGATAATGTGGTCGCCCAGATTGCAGTCGTGAGCAACGTGGCAACTGGCCATCAAGTAATTATGACAGCCGATCGAAGTAACACCCTTTTCCTTTTCCGTGGCGCGATTAATCGTCACGCCTTCGCGGATAATATTGTAATCGCCGATCTGCACCTTTGTCGGACTGCCCTGGTAGCTCACATCTTGTGGCTCGGCGCCAATCACCGCGCCCGGATAAACATGATTGAACGCGCCGATGGTGACATCGCCCATTAGCGTTACGTTATTTTCCAATTGTGTGCCGCGGCCGATGCGGACGTGTGGTCCGACCACACAGAACGGTCCGATTTCGACGTCGTCGTCGATTTCTGCTCGCGGATCAATCGCGGCTTGATTTGAAATAGCCATCCCAACTAACTCCAAAATTTTTAGCCGCAGGTCACGCCGTTTTCCGCTGTGGTTTCACGATTTCACCTTCCGTCAACAAGGCTCTCACCAATTCGGCGTTCAGACGGTGTCCGCTGCGATGCGCGACAATCGCGCCGACCACCTGGCAACCGCCTAGTGCTAAGTCGCCGATCACATCGAGTATCTTATGGCGGACACACTCATCTTCGAATCGCTGTTCATTTTCGATCGGCCCGCTGTCTCCAAACACCAGCACATCGGTCGGTTTGACCCGGGTACCCAGGCCTTGTGCCAATAACCACTTGGCTTCTTCTTCCAGCATGAAGGTGCGACTGGACGCCAATTGGGTTCGAAAAACCTGCGGCGTAACGACAAACTCGTTGGTCTGTCGACCAATCGCGGTCGATGTTCCGCTATAGTCGAGTCGATATCGTATCGAAAGAACGCCCTCGGCTGGCCGCGCTTCGATCCATTGATCCGCGTTGCCTACGCGCGTCACTTCCCGCACGAACAACTGCGGGCGAGGTTCGCTTTGTGCAACAATGCCGGCTTTGATCAGAGCGTTAACGAACGGCAAACTGGATCCGTCACAACCTGGCAATTCACTCTGGTCAACCCAAATTTCACAATTGTCGATTCCGAGACCGGCCAGCGCGGCCAGGACGTGCTCGACCATTTCGACGGTCACAGACTTATGCGACAACGTGGTGCGGCGGGGTACTTCGATCCGGCAATCGACTTTGGCCGGAATTCGAACCGGCGTGCTGAGGTCAGTGCGGACGAATGAAACGCCACTGCCCGCAGGCGCGGGACGGAACTCAACCCGCACATCTTTACCACTCCAAAAGCCGAAGCCGGTCACGACAGCCGGGGCGGCGATCGAGTGTTGCATCCCGTCGCTGGTGGCTGGCAAACTTGATGCGGATTCAGACTGAAATGGCAGTGTGGACAACGCCACCCTATCAGTAGTTGTTGACATCCTTGTCTCGCTCTGAGTGGCACCGACCCGTCCTTGAGTGCGCCTGCTGTCCTTATTCCAACTAGCCAACCGCCAGAGGCTATTGCC
The DNA here is from genome assembly GCA_046582885.1 of Pirellulales bacterium. GTDB lineage: Bacteria > Planctomycetota > Planctomycetia > Pirellulales > UBA7805 > JAYZEI01. Next base: position 5,336 of record JAYGDO010000638.1, read on the forward strand.
TGAATTGATTTCTTGGCGCCGGGACACCAATGTTGCCACGCGGTTGCGTACGCGGCGGAACGACGCCCGCACCACCGGATACGCGAGGCGCGACTTGCCCCTTATTCAACTGATTCAAGACGGGCCCCGTAATATTCAGATGCGGGGCGTTGTAGACGATCGGGCGGGTGATGCCCTGAAAGATTTCTGTCGGCTTGTTCGGATCGACCGACTGGCCGCTGAATTGAATCACAATCCCAATGCCATTGACCTGGGCGTACCGCTGAGTTTCAAGCGTGATCTCTTTATATACATTCCAGAGGATGTAGGACTCGCTGTTGCGAAACTCTTTTTTATGCTTTTCCGCGTTGATGGCCCACTCCGCTTTGGCCCGCTGGATTTGTTCTTCCGTGGCGTTGTAATTCGCGGTATTGGGTTCGTATTGGCTGAGCTTTTCGCCCATCTTGATGATCTGCTGCCGCTCTACGTTCAGTTGTTTGCTGACCGCCTCAAATCGCTGCTTCAGCGCATTCATCGACTGCTTAAAACGCACGTGCTGCTCGAGAATCTGCTTGACATCAATCACGGCAATGCGATCCTGTCCGCGAGTGTTTTGGACCCCCTGGGCAAACATCTGTTCGGTCGATACAAGGCCCATTGAGACAGTGACGACGAGAACCGAGGTGAGGCACGAGAACGATAAGAGACGGGCTTTCACAATTAGCACTCCTTGCTTTTGTCGAGACGGTCTTCCATGACCAGTCGTTGCGCCGGGGTAAAACATGAACGTGGCGCCCGAACCAGAACCTCAACGCGGTGCGGCGGGGCCCAAAATTCGAGGCGGTATTGTGGCGAGATGAAACTACGGCGTAAAGGCCAGTTTTCGCAGCCTCCAAACGCGAGATTCTTCCACTCGCCGAACGGTAATTTGTATCAATTAGGCGAACCGTAACGCGCCATCCAATGCATCCAGTTATCGGTGGTTTCAACTTGCTACGTGAAACCACAACCAGAGGTTCGCCGAATTTTTCTTTCAGCACTGCTAGCGAAGCATCGCTACTTGCGAGGCGGGTCGAGAACGACAACGACCGTCAACTCTTTGCCGTCCCGGCGAACGACGATGGGCACCTTGTCGCCGGCCTTGTGCTTGCTGAGAACATTGGCAAAGTCCGTCACCGTGGCAATCTCTGCCTTGCCGAATTTGACAATCACATCGCCCGCTTTGATGCCCCCGCGGGCGGCCGGGCTCCCCGGCGTGACGCCGTCCATGCGGATTCCCGGTTTGTCGTAGCCATAGTCCGGGCGACTGCCGAAATAGGGCCAGCGGCCACCGGCGACGCGCGTTTGTTTGGTCTCCAGATACTTCGGCCGTCCGTCGGCATCGGCGATTGTCAAGGCAACCTCCGACACGAGCGAACTGATACGGCGCATGCCGGCGACATTTAGCTTCTCATAATCGTCGCTCGGTTTATGATAGTCCTCATGGCCGCCGGTGAAGAAATGAAGCACCGGAATCTTTTTGCTGTAGAACGAAGTGTGGTCGCTGGGTCCAAAACCACTCGGTTTCTTGACGATCTTGAAAGCGTGTTGCGCGTTAAGCCGGTTGATTAGAGGATCAAACTCGTCCGCCGTACCTGTGCCGTGTACGATTAGCTTGTTGTCCTTCAGCCGTCCGACCATGTCCAAGTTCAGCATGGCGACGATCTTGTCCAAGGGAACGGTGGGTTCTTTGACATAGTGTGCGCTGCCCAGCAGACCGGCTTCTTCTCCCGTAAACGCGATGAAAACCACTCGCCGCTGTAATGGTTTTTCTAACGCCACCAGTCGGCGGGCGATTTCCAACATTACCGCGATGCCGCTGCCGTTGTCGTCTGCACCGTTGTGGATATCCTTGGACCCCGGTTGCGCGGAGGCCGCACCGCCAAATCCTAGATGATCGTAATGCGCACCGATCACAACGGTCTCGTCCGCGCGTGGGCCGCGGCCTTTGAGCACCGCAACGACGTTTTTTACCGCCTGCTGCTCGCGGATAACAGAAGTCTGGCCAACCGCGCGCCAGTCGACAATTTCCTGACTTTGCGGTTTTCCTGTGGTGTCGATTTTTTCTTCCCGTGCCGCCAAATCCGTGTTCAGCGCCGCTTTCAGCAGTTGGTTGATTACTAGACGGCGACAGTGAACAACCGGCGTGCGACGCGACGGGCCACCGCTGCCTGCGCGGTGAAATTCCAGCACCTGATCTTGATCGTTGCGGAGCCGTTCCGCAGATTTTTGAATTTGAGCAACCCACTGCATCACGCTGCGCCGGTGAGCGACGGTCTGTTTGGCCGTGGGCTTTTCGATCTTTTTGAAGTTTGTATTGGCTTCTGACAGCGCGTCGACGGCCGCTTGCCAGGTTTTCTGCTGTTGCTGGATTGAGTTATCCAACTCGAACTTGCCCGTGCAGAAGATAACCGCCGCGGCGCCGTGCGCGTAGGCATTCGAGATTTTCGATTCGAAGAATGCGTGACGAGACGGGTCGTCACTGAACGGGCTATGAGGTTTGCCCCGAAACGGCTGATGCCGCAACACGATCACACACTTGCCTTTCACGTCAATCCCAGCGTAATCATCATAGTGCGCCTCCTTGGCTGAAATGCCGTATCCGGCAAAAACAAGCGGCAAGTCAAACTTGCCAGAACCTCCCGCTGCTAGCGTGCTGAAATCCTTGCCCAGTTCAAGCGTCCAACCGTTGTCCGCAGCGTCGGCTTTGCCTTTACCGTCGGTCGCGCGGCTGACGATCGCCAACACGTTTTCCGCGGCATCTCCCAGTTTTGAATTGGTTGTAACTTTAAAATGCTGAAACGGACCACCGTTGATGAGCTTCGTCTGCAATCCGATTTCTACAAAGCGATCCGCGATGTAGTCAGCCGCTTTTTCGAGACCGCCAGTAGTTAAGCCCCGGCCCTCTAGTTCGTCCGAGGCGAGGTAGCGAACCGCGCCGGCTAGGCGTTGCTCGATGTCGTTGGTGTTTTCCGCTGCCGCCGCACTCGCGGATAGCAGGGCAAGCACGGGCATCGTCGCCAAACAACTTACATGGAAAGAATGTTTGCTCACAGTTTTCATGGTCGTTTGCGGCAGTCAACCGCCGTCCTGGGTGGAGGTATTCACTGATAGTTCATTTTGAGGTCAGCCCAGAAAATTGGATGAGAACCCGCAAGCGGCGGCAGTCACCATCCCCAACGTAATCTGGCCCCAAAGTAATCTGGCGGAAAAATTCTCAACGTTACCTAAACCATTGTGACATAAAAGCGATCAAAGTCTCGGCGACAAATAAGCTG
>JAYGDO010000665.1:0-4359 GCA_046582885.1 Pirellulales bacterium
ATGTTTGTCTCCCCGGATTTTCGACCGGCTACCGACTGACAAGGATTTCACGGAATTGTGATGGACTGGCCGCTTAGCTCGGATTTTAGCCGCATGTTGCAGAACCCCAAGGTCGCATTTCGCGATCGGGGCCTGCAGGCGGTGCGGATTGAGATGGACAATTTGGGTCAGCCGAAACCGCGGTCGGGTAATTTTGCCACCGTTTATCGGGGCTACCGGACGGACAACAGCGAAATGGCCGTCCGCGTTTTTAACCGGCGGGCCGACCTCCGCCGCGAGGCGTATCAGGCCAAGAGCGAGTATCTGTCGCAGAACCATGTTTTTTCGCTCGTCAATTTTCAGTATGACGAAAAAGGCATTCGCGCGTCGGACGGCCGGCTCTATCCGCTGCTGACGATGGACTGGGTCCCGGGCGTCACGTTGTTTGAATGGGTGCGAGACCGTTGTCGCGAGGGGTATCAAGAGGCGCTTTCGATTGCGGCCGACGTGTGGTTGCAGGTCGTACATGAGTTGGCCAATAACCAAATCGTTCACGGCGACCTGCAGCATGGCAACGTGTTGGTCGACAGCCAAGGGCATTTTAAATTGGTCGATTACGACTGCATGGCGGTGCCGAAATTGTTCGGGCAGAGAAATTTCGAAATCGGCATGGAGCCGTACCAGCATCCAGCCCGGAACGAGTCGACGACGATGTTTTTAGGACTCGACAATTTTTCAGCGCTGGTGATTTATGTGGCTTTGCGCGCGCGGGCTGCGACGCCGCAGCTTTGGCTGACGTTCGTTGATCAGACGGGCTATGACAAACTGCTGTTCCGCAAAGAGGACATCGCCAGTCCGCAGACCTCGACGCTGTACCAGCAGTTGCTCGCGTCGCCGGACCTGCAGGTGCGCGACCTGACCTATTACCTGTGCCAGCTCGCCACCTATAAGTTGGAAGATGTGCCGTCGGTCGACGAAGTCATTTTGTGGTGCCATTCGGTCGAAGATTTGCTCGGTCAGCGCGACTGGGACCGGGCGGTGCAACTTGTCGAGCGGATGGGGCCCGACGAACAAATTGCCGATCATCTTCAGCCCGCCATCGAGCGCGCCAAGCAACGCGTCGATTGCCGCAAGGCGGTCGAAGATGCCTACCATGTCGGCGACGAGCGGCAGGTCTCGCGGCTTTACAACGCCAATCTGCTGGCGGACTATCCGGCGGCCGAAGAACTCAGCCAACGCGCGGGCCGCGCTGCGGAAGTTGCGAGGGTTATCGAGAACCTCAATACGGCCAACCGATTTCAGCGCTGGAGTGTGATCGTCGAACTGTGGGATAACAACCGCGAGCTGATCGAAGACCGTCCCAGCATGCAGACCTGGAAGGAAGAGATTGTCAAAATCCGCGCGGCGGAAACGGTGCGGCGGTTGCTCGACGCCAAGATCCCCGATGACGAACGCGTTTTGGATGCGTGGAAGTACTTTAAATCGTTGGGCGGGCATGTAGCGGGCGATGAACACTGGCCGCAGGTTCAGGACCGCATCGATCGGCAGAATCGGATTGAACGGCTTCGCGGCCAACTTGGGCGCAGCAGCGAAGTTCCTACGATTTCTACCGACCGTAAAGTGGTTGCCGCGTTCAAATCGTCGGGGTTGGACAATCGTTCCGGAGCCGCGGACTTGGCGGCCGTTTACCTCGCCGCGAAGAAGCGACTGTCAGCTACGAAGCAGTTGCAAAAAATCGTTGCCCGTGATATCACGCTGGATCGCGAAAAACAGATTATCGAATATGGTGCGAACATCCCGGAAAATTACCACGAAAAACTCACCAAGCGCATCCGCATCGCACGCGGACGCGTCAAGACGCATGCAGCGCTGTCCCGGGCGCTCAAGTCGCCCCGTTCTGATGTGGCGATTTTTGAAGCTTATAAAGAACTGGCGGCGGCCGAGGGAAAAATGCTGATCAGCGACAAGGTGCGAGGTCGCGTTAAGCTGGCCGCGCGGCGGATGCCGGTGCTGAAAGAGATTAACCGGCTAAACGACGACATCCCGGCCTACGAGGTAGACGAGAAATTGATCGAATGTTGGGATAATCAACTGCTGGACAAATGTCGAGACGCCGACCCGTGGCGCGAGCGCCACGAGATTGCCCAAGAGCGGCGCAAGGTGTTGGAAGACATAAAAAAAGTGATTGAAGAATTCGATCAGCCGGCGCTGGCGAAATTAGTGCATCATGAGTGTCTCCAAGGGTTCGAGTACCCCGAACCGATTCGCCGAGGACTGTTGGCGGTCAAGCAGCGTGTGGAGGAGAATCGCAACCAGCAGCGTCAAGGACTGGCTAAATCTCTGGTTGGCAAACAGCGTCGACTATTCGCCGACTTGTACGAGACAGATTTGGTAGCCGATATCTGCAGGGAGAACTCGCGACATCATCAACTCGTCGCACAGTGGATGGGCGAAGTCGTACTGCCAACAGATATTTGCGGCTTGGCCCCGGCGAGGGACGAAGATATTTTGGAACCGATTGAGGCGGGGCAACTGAAGATCCGCTGGACGTGGCCGACTGAAAAAATCACAGATCGCTGCTTGTTAGCGGTGTGTAAGGACAAACTAAGTGGACACGCTCGTCCGGAAGAGGTTGAGCAATTGTATTCGGTGCCGCTGCATCGCGAGCAGTGGGAAACTGACGAACGGTGTCATAAACTTGGTGTCCAAGAAGATTGGGAACAGGCGTATGTAATCGTCTGGGCCGTCGTCGATTTGGGTTTTGAAGAATTTTACTCGCCGCCACTGGTGCTCGGCCAGATTCCGGTTGCCAAAAAAATGCGCAGTTGGAGTCTGTTCAAAAAGGGACAAAAGTCGGCCGAGGAAAGCACCTGATCGAAGTTTTTCAGCAAGCGACTCGCAGGCGATCATCAACCGCGGAGTTTGACATTTGACTATTGAATCGGAACAAACATCCATCGCTGCGGGGTCGAACACCGTTGATCCGTCTGTCGGAGAGAAGGGACTGGACGAGCATGAGTATGACTTCTACGTCGAATTCCGACGCAATTATCCAACGGTTTGGCTGGCGACTCTGATTGGACCGCTGATTCTCACGGTCGCGATTCTGGTGTTTGCTGGGGTGTTTGTCAGCGGCGAGTATTGCTGGAGGATCATCGTTTGGAGCCTGGCGACGTTCTTTGGGTTGGGTAAATTTGCGATCGTCGTGCCAAATGACTGGCTGTCCAAGGAAGAACTGTTTGTGATGGTCCTATATATGGACCTAGTGGTGGCGATCTTGCTTGTCTGCCACGCGGGGTTCGTGTTTCGGATTCCCGTGTTGGGACCCAAACTGTTGGCACTGACGGAAGATGGCCAGGTTATGCTTCGCCGCTTTCCGTGGATGCGGCGGATTACGTTTTTGGGAATCGTGACGTTCGTCATGTTTCCGCTGGCGGCGACGGGAAGCGTTGGCGGCGCGTTGTTCGGCCGGTTGCTTGGCATGAGCCGCAAAGCCACGTTGCTGGGAATTGCGATTGGCAGCGTGCTCGGATGCGGTGTGATGTACTTTAAGGCCGGTTTGGTTCAACAGTATTTTGACCCCAAGAATCCAATGACCACGATCGGCGGCATCGCCGCTATCTTGGGCATCATCTTCTTGTTAAATTTTCGCTACCGAAAAATGAAAAAGCGGATATTGGAGGAGATGGCGAAGGACGCGGCGGAATAGTCGAAAAGTTTGGTATCGGCAACGCCATCAAGGGATGGTTGCGACAACCGCCTATCTCACGGATAATTAACCCCGTCCTTGCGAAAAGGCGTCTTTGGGCGGTGCGAAAGTGAGTTCGCACAAGGCCGCCAGGGCGCCGCGTTGACTTTCTCCGAGTACAGGAGACGCTCGATTGGCTTACCAGCGTGAAATTAGCCGTGACCACAAGGCTTGCATCCTTTTTCTGCTTGACCAGTCATATTCCATGACCGAATCGCTGGGCGGTTCCGACCGGAATAAATGCGACGAGTTGGCGTTGGCGGTCAATCGTTGGCTGCATAACATGGCCATTCGCGCTTCGGGCGACGAAGGAATTCGCGATTGGATGGACGTGGGTGTCATCGGCTATCGAACCGATCCATCGGCCAATCCGATCATTGAGCCCGCGTTGACCGGACCGCTGGCCGGAAGACAACTCGTGTCGATCACCGACGTTGGCAACAACCCAGCGCGGATCGATACAACGATGCAGCAAATCAAGGACGAAGAAACCGGCGAGGTTTTAGAGGTACCGAGTGATGATCCGATTTGGATCGACCCGGCGGCCGAGGGCAGCACGCCGATGTGCCATGTTTTTCATTATGCCTATGGAATTCTTGAAGGCTGGATCGGCCAGCATCGCGACAGTTTTC
>JAYGDO010000042.1:0-5797 GCA_046582885.1 Pirellulales bacterium
GGCTCAGTTTTACGCGATCCTGTTCATCGACCGCGATCACCTTGACTTCGATTTCGTCGCCAACCTGACACACGTCTGACACGCTATTGACGTATTCGTTCGACAATTCGCTGATATGGCAAAGTCCGTCTCGGCCCGGCAGGATCTCGATGAACGCGCCGAAGTCCTTGACGCTGCTGACTCGGCCTTTGTAGATTTTGCCAACCTGGACCGAGGCCGTCAGCATCTCGACTTGCTGCAGTGCTGCGTTGGCCGCCTCGCCGTCGTTGGCGGCGATCGTCACGACGCCGTCGTCATCGACTTCGATGACGGTGCCGGTGCTCTCCTGCAGCGCACGGATATTCTTGCCGCCCGGTCCGATCAGCATGCCGATCTTTTCCGGATGGATCGAGGTGCGAAGCAGCCGCGGTGCGGTTGGGGCCGTTTCTTCGCGGGGCCGCGGAATCGTGGTAAGCATGTTTCGAAGAATTTCAATTCGTGCATCGCGGCCCTGCGCGAGCGTCGCCCGGATGATTTCCTCACTAATGCCTTCGATCTTAAGGTCGAGTTGGATTCCTGTGATACCGTTTTGTGTGCCGGCGATTTTGAAATCCATATCGCCAAAATGATCTTCGTCGCCGATAATGTCCGTGAGCAGCGTGTAGTCATCTCCCTCGAGCACCAAACCAATTGAAATGCCGGCGACCGGGTTGGTGATCGGAACACCCGAGGCCATCAGGCCGAGCGTCGCGCCGCAGACGGAGGCCATCGAACTGGAGCCGTTGGACTCTAGAATATCGGAGACGACGCGGATGGTGTAAGGGAAATCTTCGGGGCCGGGCAGGACGGGTTTTACGCTGCGCTCTGCCAGCGCGCCGTGGCCAATTTCGCGGCGGCCGGGCCCGCGGTTGGGACGCGCTTCGCCGACGGAGAATGATGGGAAATTGTAGTCGAGCATGAACTTTTTCGAATACTCGTCCATCAAGCCATCGACACGCTGTTCGTCCCGTTGAGTTCCTAGGGCGATCGTAATCAGGGCTTGCGTTTCCCCCCGCTGGAAGATTGCGGACCCGTGCACGCACGGCAGCACATCGACTTCGCAAATGATCTCGCGAAGCGATTTCGCGTCACGTCCGTCGGCGCGTTTGCCGGAGAGGATCAGGTCGCGAACGACGGTACTTTCCAGGTCGTGCCAAGCTTCCGAAAACGATCCGGGCGATACGCTGTCCTCCGCTTCGGGATCGGGAATCACCGCCGCCTTGGCGGCCTCCTTCAGTTCCGACACGGCATCGGCCCGCGCCATTTTCCCTTCCGTTTGCTTTGCCGATTTAAAGGCGTCGTAGTAATCGCCGCGCAGGTTCTGTAGCAGCCCGTCGTCCTCCGGCGGAACGAACTCGGCCTTCTCCACGCCAAATTGTTCGCAAAGACTCACCTGCAATTCACAGAGCCCCTTGATGACTTTGTGGGATTCGTTAATCGCCTCAACCATCAGGTCTTCCGGCATTTCGCGGGCGAAACCTTCGATCATGGCCACCGCTTCGGCCGTGCCGGAAACGATCATATCCAAATCGCTCTCTTCCAATTCGTCCTGGGTGGGGAAGGGGATAAATTTTCCATCGACGCAGCCCATACGAACTGCTGCCAGCGGACCCAAAAACGGCATGGGCGATAGACACAGCGCGGCCGATGCTCCGTTCATGGCTAACACGTCACCGTCGTTTTGCTTGTCGCTGGCGATAACAATCGCCTGAACTTGGACTTCGTCACAAAACCCTTTGGTGAAAAACGGACGGATGGGTCGGTCAATCAGTCTTGAGGTGAGCGTTTCCTTTTGTGTGGGCCGCCCTTCACGCTTAATGAAGCCGCCCGGGAACTTTCCGGCTGCGGCAATCCGTTCGCGGTAATCGCAAGTGAGTGGAAAGAAATCGATTCCTTCCCGCGGCTTGCCGGTCGTCGTCGCGCAGAGCACGACGGTTTCGCCAAGCTGTATCGTGCAACTGCCGGCCGCCTGTTTGGCGATCTTGCCGGTCTCAATTGCTAACACTTTGTCGCCGATTTTTGTTTCAACTCTTGTAGCTTTCAATTTCTTTTCCTACCTACAAATATCTTTCAACAAAACGTTGGATCACCGAGCCAACCGTTGGCCGGTGCATCGCGGCATCAAGATTCGACGGAGAGGCGGGTGCCTTTAATAAGGCGACGCAGGTTTTAAACCGCCGTCACAAGAGAGTGGGCCAACGAGCCAAGATCAACAAAGGTACGAATGGCTCGATTAGCGCCGGTTGGCGGAGCGGTCCCGCCTAGTCTGTCCGAACGACCCCGGATCACTTACGAATATTCAAGCGGCCAATAATGTCCAAATAACGCTGCGGGTCGATACGCTTGAGATAATCCAACAAGCGACGACGGCGACTGACCAAGCCGAGCAAACCACGCCTTGTTGCGTAGTCCTTTTTTTTGGCTCGCATGTGCTCAGTCAGAGAATTAATGCGATTCGTGAGTACGGAAACCTGAACCTCGGGCGAACCGGTGTCATTTTCCGCGTGACGGAATTCCGCGATTAATTCCTGTTTCCGCTCTTTCGTAATGGACATTGTCTTCCGCAGTTTCTCCCGACGGGCCGCGACCTCAGCCTAGGGCCGGTCGCAGCCTCCGCTCCTTTGACGACAAACTTCTCCTAACAACGACTCCGTTTGCAACAACAATTCCAACAATAAACAGTTTCAATACAACAACTTAAGACCACGAGTCTACCAGCCTGCGGGCTGCCTGCAACCCCAGTTGGCGCTTTGGTTGTCTGGATTCACCGGGAATTGTCCCGTTTTGTTCTGGGATTTAAAGCTCGCAGCGATTTCCGCTGTCCAAGGTGTCGATCCCACGACAGCTGACCGGCAGAAATCACGACGGTTATCATTCCCGTTTTCGCGGTATGCAGCAGCGTCTGTTGGCCGCCGCCGTAGGCCTTCTGCACGTTATTCGGGATCGCCGCGGTGATGCCGCTGCTGACAATCGTCAACTCGGGCTGGCACCACGCAGCAAACCGCTCGGGTTGGCTGTGGCGGCTGCCGTGGTGCGGCGCGAGCAACACGTCGCAGTCCAGCGACGGCTGTTGCACGACTTTTTCTATTCCATCGAGTTCGAGGTCGCCGGGCAGCAAGATACGCCGGCCTTGGTATTCGATAGCCAGCACGATGCTATTCGCATTGTCGGAGCGTGTTGCCTCACTAACATTCGCGTCCAACGGCTCGGGATGGAGGACGTCAATGTGAACCGCTCCGGCTCGTAGGCGATCTCTGTAATGGATCGTGCTGATCGGAATACCGTATTTCTCAACGGATTGAAATAGCTTTTGCACCGTTTCCGTGTGATCGTCGCGCATGACGTCGGACACGTAAAGAATGCCGACGGAGAAGTGCTGTATCAATTCGGGGATTGCGTTGAAGTGATCGGCGTCGGCGTGCGAAATGATGATCGCGTCGAGATGGGAGATACCTCTCGACCAGAGCACGGATGAGATCGATCGTGTGGCTGCCTCGGGCGATCCCATTTTGCCCGCGTCGTACAAGACGGTTTTGCCGTCAGGCAATTCCAGTAATATCGAGCAGCCATGGCCGACCGAGACAAAAGTGCATCGAAGCGCCTCATCACGGTCCTGAAACAAGGGCACGGCGAGGCCGACGATGGTCCAAAGCGATACGATGACTAGCGACCAATTTCTTGGCGGGCGATATCGAGGAAGTAAAGCCCACGCCGCTATGCCCGAATAACAAATTACCAGCCACCACGTTGCTGGACCGGCGACCCAGAAGTGACTGCCGGGAACGTTACGGGCGAAGACGACAACGGACTCCATGACCGATAAGCTTGAATCGCAGATCCATCCGCAAACGGTCGCAAATGGCGGAAATGCCCAGCCGAAAACCAAGACCCCCAAGCCAAAAAATAACGCGACGGCGACCGGTACATAGAGTATGGGCGTCAGCACAATCCCGGCGGGTGAGACTAAATGAAAGTGGTGCATCACGAGCGGTAAGGCGATCAGCCAAACTGCGGCGCCCGTAACGGTCAACCGCCAGAACCAACGCGCTGCGGAAATGAGAATGCGAATTGGCAGAGGCCGTGTTGAGGCAATCAGCCACTGAAGGGCGTCTTGGTGTTGCCATCTTCGCCACGTTGGGCCGAAGCAAATTAGTGTTGCAACCGCCAAAAACGAAAGTTGCGCGCCGACGCGGAACAGGTATGCCGGGTTGAGAATGAGCACGATCAGGGCGGCTGTAGCCAGCGTATTGAAACCCAGTTGTCTCCGTCCGGTATACATTGCGATGCACATGATTGTGATGAAAATTGCCGCCCGTGTGACTGGCGGCCGAGCATCGGTCAGCACCGCATAAAACAGCGTCAGTGCAATGACGCCGCAAAGCCCATAACCGCGCGGAATCCAGCCGAGCCTGAGAATCAGCATGAGCACCGAAACGAGAATACCGACGTGTAGTCCGGAGATTGCTAACAGGTGGATGGTGCCGGTTTCCACAAACGCCTCGGTCCGGTCGTGTTCCAGTCGTTCGCGCTCACCCAGTAAAACCGCTGATGCTAGCCCAGCCCTGCGGCGATTGAGGTTGTTCCACAGTAAAGCACTGCCTTTACTGCGGATTCGCGCAATCGCATGGTAGGGGTTCCACGTTCGATCGCTATTCAGCACGGCTACGCAATCCGGAAACGGTGCGCGGAGCAATGATAATTGGCGTTGCGTCCTGCGATAAGCGGCGAAATCGAATTCCCCGGGATTGTTCGCTGGAGCAGGCCGTGTCAGCCGGCCAAGAACTTGCAATAGATCCCCCGGATGCACGCCGAGTAAGTGACCTTCGACCAACAGCGTCGCATTGCCGGATATCGGTTTCCACTCGTCACCGTCTCGAACGGCTTTGGCGACCACCGTCAGCCGTGATCGTTCAAATGTCGGCATCGTCCGCATGGGTTCGGGAGGGGGTGACGGGATTATCTTGACCGCATCCAGAGTTTGGACGCGGATGCAAATGGGCGACGCTGCACCGAGTTGGTAACGGCCGATTTCGGTTTTTTCATAAAGGTTCCAATGTTGGTGGTGCCAAGCCCCTCCGAGGCTGGCCATCGCCAGCAACAATGGAAACAGTGCTGCGCGATGCAAACCCAACATCCACACCGCCAGCCAAATGGACAAGCAAACCGAGCCGGCGGTGCACCACACAGACAGCGAGAGGGACGCATGATGATCGCCGATGATTCCCGCGCATCCTGCAACAAGCAAAACGACGAGCGGCTGCCGCGGTACGGTCGCGGCCGCAAATGTAAATTCGTCGACGCCACAGAGGTCGTCCGAATTCGAGTTAGCCATGGAATCAACTGAGGCGGCATTCATGACGCTGCCAGCATACCAGGGGGGCAATTCATCTGGCCAGCCAGCGGTCACATCGGGTTGCCGGCCAGGCCGCGATATAAGCGACGTACAGCGCCATCACCGCGCCGGTGATGACGTCCAGGGTCCAGTGGGCGCGGAGAATGATGACGACCGTGGCTTGAAATCCGGCAATCACTACGGCGGCGACAGTCAGCCAGTGCCGCTTGAGCCGCGCTAGTTCAACGGCTCCATAAACGGCCAGCGCCGTGTGGCCGGAAAAGAAAAAATCGTTGCCGACTTTGTACGTCACCAGCAGCGAGGGGAATTCGATCCCAAACAGCGTTGGGGCGGGCCGGATTTGGCCGTCCGGCCAGATCATGCCCTCCGGCGCGGGCAGGGCCGTCAGGCCCTGGCATAGCTGCCGCAGGGCGAACAGGATGAGCA
>JAYGDO010000046.1:0-22985 GCA_046582885.1 Pirellulales bacterium
CGACGCGCTGGCCGGCGGCGACGCGAAGGGACTTGGATTCTGTCATGCGAGCCTGACCACCCGTCAAGGTGGTCGTCAGGCGAAGTTGGTAGATGCCGGCCGGCCCGCGGTTGAGAAACGAATAACGAAGTAGGTTTTCGCCGACCAGTCGCTGACCGAAATCGAATGCAGCGTCTACCAACGGTCCGACGCCGGGGCGATGCGGCGCGGGAACTTTCACACCTCGGGCCGCCAACTCGGCAACCGTTGAGGTGCGCTCGGTGACCCGCAAATCGTCCCACCAGACCGTACCCACACGCAGTAGCTGCGAACGCCGGCCGAAGTCATCTAACGTGTGCCCGTTAAATCCGCGGGCACAGAGGCGGACGCGAATGCCCTTGACTGGCTTTCCCTGCGGCACGCTGAAAAACTTCCGCACGTACCGCCAACCGAAGGTGCCGTTGCCGAACGTAAATGTTCCCCCGTGGCGATATTCCGGCCGGCGGGGACGATAGCCGGGCATATAGATCCCTTCTTCGTTGACACAGCGAATGTCGATCAGCTTAATCCCATCGGCCCGCACCCAAGCGCCGACTTCGATCACACGGACCGCCTTCTGATTGAGCGGGATCAGATCGCTCTCAACCAGTTTTTCGTCGCCGGGATAGACGTCGAAACGCAACGAGCGGCGGCCGCTTCGCACGACCATCTCGTCGGAAACGACCGGGCCACGATTTGCAGCAAAGGCGTGATTCCAGTCGGTCCAAACATAATACGTCGGTCCGATAGCTCGAAATTTCTTTTGCTGCGAAAAGCCGACCGGGTAACCGTCCTTGCCCAGTCGTTCAAAACTGGCATTCGGTAACAAATTGGGTGCGGCCGTAAACTTTTCGGTGACGACGAGATCGTCAAATTCTCCGGGTCCGGTAAGTGCGACCAGAACGGACTGGTTCGGCGCGGGCGCCTTTTCAGCGGACAATTCCAGCCTTAAGAGTTGCCAATTCGCGCCAACCGGAGCAGTCGCCGTCACGCCGTTTCCGGCCGGCAAACCAGCCGGCGAAAGCGTGCCGCCGAGTGTAAGCGTACCGCCACCGCGACACCAGACACCCGCCCGCCAAGGCGTGTTGAATCGCGGCAACTCTTCCGCAGTGATCGGGATATTTTTGCGATTGCCGGGCGACCAGGCGCTGCCGCCTTCGTGGAACGTCGCCCGCTGATAACTCTGGCTGATGCTTACTCCCTCCGCCAATTTCAACAAATGCCGCCCGCTGTGAGGCACAGCCGCGCTCCAGAGCCAGCCTTTGCGTTGCGGCGTCCATGCGTCCTTACTAAACGACCAGTAGTCCGGCAGGAGGTCTTTTTGGTTGTAGTACCAGTCTCCTTTGAAACTCAACACGTGGCCTTCGCCGTTGACGTTGACAAAGTCTTCCTCAAAACCGGGGTTAATCGCAAAATTGCCGCTCCAACCGACCTCGTATTCAGGCATGCGGTACGACGCATCAATCCTCGCCGAGGCGAACCCAACGGCATTCTCCAGCGGTTGATAAACTGTGCCGTCAACCGGTGGAGGCTGCCGAGCGTGGAGCGAGCTGATGCTCGTAATCAGCATCAGTTCGACAGCGAGAAAGCAGCGGATAAGTTGGCGGACCGAATTCATATTGTTGACTCTAGTTCATGTTCCCGCGTTGTAGCGTGGACGGGAAATCCATCCGTACTAGATTAGGCGAGGACTTTGCATCTCCTATTCCACGTATTTGAGGGCTCGAAGTTGACGTAGGATTTCTTCATTGATGCGTTTCGTGTTGACGTCGGCAGAATCGGCGTCATCTCCCTTGAATTGCAGGATCCGAACGCCGCTCTTTTCGTCGAATGCTACCGCTTCGAGCGTTGGCCGCAGAGGTTTGTCGCCCGGCAGCGGGCAGGGCAAACCGGGGGGATGCAGCCCCTCGTGACCAATGAAAACCTCTCCGGGTCGCCGGCGATCGTTCTGGAGGACGTCGAGCGTCGGCCCCGCGTCCGCGTGTGAAAACTCTAAATACAGCGATTTAGTACCCTCCCCCGGATACGTCACCCACTCGATGCGGTTTCCGTCCGTTGAAGTCTGAATGCCGTCCCGCCCCCGCTCAAAGCCCAGTGGAATGAACAGCGCGATCTCGCCGTTTTCGACTTCGATCGATATCTCGTGTTTACCTCCCCCGCGAGCTTGCACCAGCCAGTAGTTCTGATGGGCAAGGCCGCTTTCGACATGTCGTTTCAAAGCCTCAACCGCAGCGGGCTCTGCACTGGCCAGGTTGGTTGTTTCATCCGGCAACCGATATAACTCACAGCTTCCATCCAACCCGGAGACGATCAGTTTCCACGGATAAGCGATCACGGCACGGGACAGCCTCCCTTCGAGAACAGCCTTTGTCTCGGAAGTTACAATCCTCGCCGGCAACGGTCGCCCGGACATCGCCGGCCCCAGGTCGATCCCTTGAAACACCGTCGGCACATCCACACCGCATTTGCGCAAAATCGTCGGCGCAACGTCCATTAACGCCGCCGGTGTATCCAACACGCGGCCTGCATGTTCGGCTTCCGGAAATTGCATGAGGAGAACGACGCGAGTCTCCTCTTCGTAAAGCGTCGCACCATGCAGCGTCCAGCCGTGCTCTTCAAACGCTTCGCCATGATCGGAGAAAACGACGACAATTGTGTTTTCCGGAAGCACTGCGAACAATTTTCCCAACTCGTGATCGAGCCAGGCAATTTCGGCGTCGTACGCGCCGATCAGTTCGTCTTTCGTCTGGGAACTGGGCAGCGGTTGCTCGGGAAAACGAGCCTGCCAAACTGTTTCCCGCGCGTCGTTTCCCGTTAGCGTCGAGCCAAATCGATCGCGAAACGGTTCCGGCGCATCGTATGCGTCGTGGGGATCGTAGTAGTGCAAAAACAGGAAAAACGGCCGTTCGAGTGGACGTTTGTCAAGCCAATCGACGGCTTGACGCGTAATGTGTTCACAATTTCCCTCCGGCGAGTCAACTTGAAATTCGCGCCACACGTCGAATCCCCGGTCAAAACCCCAGTGGTCCCGCATCTGGCCGTTGTTGACCAGTGCGGTGGTGTGGTAACCGTGCGCCTGCATTTGTTGGGGCAACGTAACTATGCCGTCCGCCAAGACGCGATTCAGGCTGTCGACGCGATGTCGCGAAGGAGGCAGTGATGTAAAGAGCGACATATGCGACGGCAGTGTCCAGGGGGCCTGTGTCCAGGTCTTGCGAAAGACGACGCCACGGCGGGCCAATCGATCAAGGTTGGGACTGGTGTCTTTTGCATAGCCGTAACACCCCAAATGATCGGGTCGCAACGTATCGAGCGAAATGAGTACCACATTGGGCCGGACGGACTCTTGTTGCATTCCGCCGGTAGATTCACTATCTGTGGCCGCACGTTCCGTCTTTTGATTCTTACCAACAACCACAACCGCGGTCGCCAAAATTGCGAGCGTCGCAGGAAGTGCCACATAGCGAAATCGCATCTTAAGCTCCTTGCGCCGAAAAAACTGGTTTTCTATGAACTCTGAACAACCGCCGATGTGGACCTGCCTCGACCAATCGCACCAACATGATAGTACCCGGACATTCTGCTTTCCAACCGTCCATCATTGTCGTTCCGCCGTGTGAAAACTCTCCTTAGGGTAAGGTACTTGCTGATGTTTTAAAGGATGGACCGGCAGCATACCCCCGAAAAACCTCGTCCTGTTGTCGTCCCCCACGGGTATATTTCACTGCAGCAGTGAATGTGAACGTGCCAACTTCCGCTCAGATACCAACCATTCTGCCGCTAATCGCAACGCCCCGCGTTGTTGAAAGGAACGTTTCCGCCCGCCGGTTTTGTGCAACAATTTCCTACGGCGTCGATCCTCTCGACGCTCGACCTCCGACGTACTGAAAGGTGTACAACTTGGCATCGCGGATCGGGAAATACGTTTGAATTTTGCTGACCGTCCACCGATAACCGGCAGCGGTTGCCGCCGCGGTTGGCACATAGTGGCCCGATTCGTGACACCGATGTCGCCAGCTTGACGATTTGGGGTAGGCGGGCAAGAAAAAAGCCCGATGCAGTCGCAGCGTAAACTGCTATCGGGCTTCACCTTCTGATGTCGGGGCGGGGAGATTCGAACTCCCGACCTCCTGCTCCCAAAGCAGGCGCGCTAACCAGGCTGCGCCACGCCCCGATTGACGAACCGCCAATCGTAGCCGTCCGCACGGTCGTTTGCAATTCGCATCCGATAGGCCGCACCGAGCCGGACGGATGAACCGTTCTCGCGTAGCCGATCGGTGGATTTATATGCCGTTTGACAATTGGAACCGGAAATCATACACTTGTTTTAAACGACCGTTTTAATAGATTTGCCATGGCCGACGCCCAAAATCAACTTTTGATTGCCGCGGGCGAAGTGTTCGCGGAAAAGGGATACAAGGCAGCCACCGTACGCGAAATCTGCAGTCGCGCACACGTCAATCTGGCCAGCGTCAATTACTACTTTGGCGACAAAGAGCGGCTGTATATTGAAGCCGTTAAGAATGCCCGACGGTTGCGGGAAGCCGAAGCGCCGCTACCACGGTGGTCGGCAGATACGCCGCCGGAAAAAAAATTGCAGACGATCATTTTCACACTGCTCCAGCGGATGCTCGGAGCGGATGCCGCGCCCTGGCAACTACGGCTCATCCAACGCGAGATTATGGAGCCGACCAAGGCGTGTGAGGAAATGGTGCAAGAGGCATTTGAGCCTTACTTTCAAAATTTACTGGAAGTACTCAAGGAGATGCTGCCCCCCGAAATATCCGCCACCCAACTTCATCAACTCGGATTTAGCGTAATCGGCCAGTGCGTGTTCTACCGCGCCCACGACAAGATCGTCTCGATGTTGGTTACCGACGAGGAGTTGGCGGCGCGTTACCGCCCCGACCAACTGGCAGAGCATATTTCGCAGGTGACTCTAGCGGCTCTGGGTGTTGCCCAAAACTTTGGCGCCAGTCCATCCGTTCCACCACATGATTCCGTTCAACACCAGTGAGTCCCAAAAACGGATACGCACCATGAAATTGGTTATGTCTGTCCCGCAGAACGTGCTGAATTACGTAATTCCTATTTTGATCCTTGCCGTCGGAGGCATCGGATTTGTCGTCTTGTCGGGGCTAAAAAAAGCGCCGGACACCAGGGCCAAGGGCAAACAACCGCCAAGCGTTGAAACCCGTGTCGTCGCCGCGAATGAGGGTGCTGTCGAATTACAAGTGGATGGCGAAGTAATCCCTTTTCGCGAGGTCACTTTGTCAGCGGAAGTGGACGGGCGAATCGCGATCAAAGGGGAAAAGTTTCTCGCCGGCCGCTATGTCGACCAGGATGATCTACTACTTGCAATTGATCCTCGCGACTACGAGTTCGAACTGCAACGACTCGCCGAACTGCAAAAGCAAGCGCGATCCAACAAAGACGAAGTTGTGAAAGAGCAGAAGAACACTGCCAAGTTGATCACATTGGCCGAGGAGAGTTGGCAGTTGGAGAAAAAAGAGTTTTTGCGCATCCACATGCTCCATCGTCGGGGGGTCGCAACTGAATCGGAATTGGACGGGGGCCGCCGACGGGAGCTAATGGCGAGAAACTCCCTGCAGACACTGAAAAATACAGATCAACTTCTGATCGAGCGCTTTAACCGTCTGATCAGCGAGGAAGCGCAAATCGCCATCGAAATTAAAAAAGCCGAACTCGACCGTGAACGAACCGAGATTCGCGCGCCGGTTAGCGGCATCGTCATTGACGATCCGATTGAAAAGGATGCCTACGTCACTCGCGGCACGGTGGTCGCGCGCATCGAGGATACAACTAAGGTCGAAGTGGCATTTAACATACGCCTTGATCGATTACGTTGGCTGTGGAAGCGCGCCGGAAAAACCGAATGGCGATCACCCCAGGGCAGACATCGATTCTATGAATTACCACCCGCGCATGTTGACGTGGTATTGGAATTTGATGACCAGAAGTTTCGCTGGCAAGGGCAACTGTCTCGATACGATGGTACGGGAATTAATGCCGCAACCCGCACCGTACCGTGTATTGCAGTCGTCGACCATCCGCGCGATGTGGAGTCAGCCGGTTCGGAGAGCCGGCAAGACTTTGCCGCCCCCCCGGCGCTGATGCGGGGGATGTTTGTGAAGTTGATAATCTCCGTCCCTTCAGACGTTTCGCTGCTGTCAATTCCCGAAGCAGCAATTCGCCCCGGTAACAAGGTGTGGATCTACCGCGATGGAGTACTTGACATGCAAAGCGTCCGTGTTGTGCATGTCGTCGCTGGTAACGTGTTGGTCGTCCAGGGACAATCGACGTTGTCCGCAGGCGATCGAGTGATCGTTTCGCCTCTGGCAATCGCAGTCGATGGTATGTCGATTCATCTTGTGGCGGACCGGAAGTTGGACGGCGGCTCTTCGCCCAACAACGAGGGATTGCAAGAATGAGGCGCATCGTTCGCTGGGCGATTCACAACTCGCCGGCAATGAACATTCTGATGATCGGCTTGCTTGTCATGGGCACCCTAAGCCTAGTGAACATGCGCCGCGAGGTGTTCCCCGAATTCGAATTGGACATCGTGCTCGTCTCCGTTCCGTATCCCGGCGCGAGTCCCGACGAAGTCGAAAACGGGATTTGCAAGAGGATCGAGGAATCACTCTACGCAATCACTGGCATAAAGAAGATGACCTCGGTCGCCAAAGAAGGTTCCGGCTCGGTCGTCTTGGAACTGCTCCCCGAGGCCGACGCGCAAAAAATAGTTAATGAAGTCCGCTCCGAAGTTGATCGCATTGCCACGTACTTTCCCGAAACGTCCGAAGACCCGCAGGTCCAGGAAATCACCATGCGCGAGGCGGCAATTGAAGTCGGCGTCTTGGCGCCGGAATCGACAGGACAAGCCGACGAACGCGAACTGCGCGACGTGGTCGAATGGGTCCGAGAGGAATTATTAAACCTAAGTGAGGTTTCCGAAGTTCAATTAAATGGTGCCCGCGACTTTCAAATCGACATCGAAATTGACGAGGACACGCTGCGAAAGTACGGCCTGACCCTGCAAGAAGTGGCTGCGATCGTTCGCCGAGAAAACCTCGAAATGCCCGGCGGAATGCTACGCAGTCGTGGCGAAGAGGTGCTGCTCCGCGGAAAAAACAAACGATTCTTGGGCCGCGAAATTGCTGAGTTGCCCTTGGTGACGGACCCTAATGGGGTTGTCTTGACCGTCGGTGACTTGGCCGATGTCCGCGACCATTTTGTGGACGCCACGGCGATCAACAAGGTCAACGGTCGCGAAGCGCTGGTGTTGACCGTCAACCGCACCAAAAGTGAAGACTTGCTGGCCATGACCAAGGCTGTCCGCGACCAGCTGAAAGAACTTGAATTGCCGACCGGATACGAGTTTGAAGTCTGGGGAGATCGTTCCACCGACGTGCGAGATCGACTCGAGATGCTCGTCAATAACGGGATTATGGGACTGGTACTCGTGTTTCTCGTATTGGCGGCGTTCCTGGAATTGCGGCTGGCATTTTGGGTCGCGCTGGGGATTCCCGTTTCACTGCTAGGCGCCGGTAGCGCACTGCTGTTTGGCGGTCAGACGCTCAATATGCTATCGATGTTTGCCTTCCTGATGGCGTTGGGAATCGTCGTCGATGATGCGATTGTAATCGGCGAAAACATTTATTCTCATCGTCAGATGGGCAAGAAATTCGTCCGCGCCACAATCGATGGTACTGCCGAAGTGATGCCATCGGTCATCGCCTCGGTGACAACGACAATCATCGCATTTTGCCCGCTATTGTTCGTCGCGGGTATCATGGGAAAATTCATAGCCGTCATGCCCTTTGCGGTCATTGCGATGTTGATCATTTCGCTGATCGAAAGCGTGCTGATCTTGCCATGCCATCTTGCGCACGAAGAAAATCTATTTCTTCGCGCTTTGGCGGTAGCTCTGCGACCGTTCTATTTTGTCGTTGAAGCGTTCGCGGCCATCAACCGCAAAGTATCCGCCGGGCTGTCGTTGTTTATTGACCGTGTCTACGCGCCGACTCTGACATGGTCTATCCGCAACAAAGCGGCCACTGTAGCTACCGGGGTGGCACTATTTTTTATCGCACTTGGATTCGTAAGGTCCGGGCTTGTTCCCTTTGTTGTTTTTCCGAAGCTCGACAGTAACTATTTGCTAGCCAAAATCACATTTCCAGACGGAACGCCGGCCACGGTCACCGACGAAGCAACCACGCAAATCGAGCAGGCCTTGTGGCGCGTCAATGCTGAAACGGAAGGACCGCCAATTGTCAGATTGGTCCACCGTAAAGTTGGACAGATCACCGGCAACGGCAATCCTGCCCGAGGAGGCGGTGGATCGGGTAGCCACGTTGGCATGGTCATCGTGGAACTGGAGGACACCACCGTTCGCGAAAAAACCAGCGAGGAAATTACCGCGATGTGGCGATCGAAGGTCGGTACCATTGCCGGTGTCGATAGCCTGACTTACGGCATTCCGATGTTTGGACCCGGCGGCACGCCCATCGAATTCAAGCTACTTGCGCGGGGAGAAGAAGTCAGACAGCTTGAAGATGCGATTGAAAAATGCAAAGCAAAACTCGCGACTTACGATGGTGTATTCGACGTCGCCGACGATTCGCGGCCTGGGAAGTGGGAACTGCAGATCCGCGTCAAAGACCGTGCCAAATCTATGGGTATCAGCCACGCCGAACTGTCGGAGACAATTCGCGCAGCGTACTACGGCGCCGAAGTGATGCGGCTGCAACGCGGAAGGCACGAGGTGAAACTTATGGTGCGTTATCCAGCCGCACAGAGACGATCACTGGCCAACTTCGAGGGCATGCATATCCGTGTACCCAACAACCAGCCAATTTCGACTTTGTCCGGACGGGGTGACCGTGCAGGTGTGCTCGGCACGGGTTCCGGTAATAACACCGCAGCACAATCCGCCCCAACCGATAACGTCCTCGAAATTCCGGTTACTGAATTGGCGGAAATCGACGTTGTCCGCGGTTATTCGGAGATCAATCGACTGGATCGCTTGAGGTCGATCACGATCAGCGCCGATGTCAACGAAGCGGTCGGCAACGCCAACAAAGTAATTACTGAATTGCGTGAGCCGGGCGGATTCATGGACGAACTGCTCGTCGAGTACCCCGCCGTCAAGGTGCGTTGGGAGGGGCAGGAGGAACAGCGGCGTGAGTCGATGAGCAGCCTGTACCGTGGTGCGGTGGTGGCCATCATCGTCATGTTTGGCCTGCTCACGCTTGAGTTCCGGACATATCTGCAGCCGCTTTTGATTTTGGCCATCATTCCATTCGGCATCATTGGAGCAATCTTTGGACACGCCGTGATGGGGTTGCCGTTGACGTTGTTCAGCTTCTTCGGTCTGGTTGCGCTAACAGGCGTGGTGGTTAACGACTCGATCGTGCTGATTGACTTTATCAACCACAGAGTCCGCGGTGGTATGCCGGTTGATCAGGCGCTAATCGAGGCCGGCCGACGACGTTTTCGGCCCGTGTTGCTCACATCGATGACAACCATTGCCGGCCTGTTTCCGATTCTCATTGAATCGTCATTTCAAGCGCAAATTTTGATTCCGATGGCAACCAGCCTAAGTTTCGGATTGCTGCTTGCCACGGTTGTCGTCCTGATCATGGTCCCCGTATTATGCGGCATTTACTACCGGCTGCTCCCGCCCGATCTCGGAGGCCAAGGACCTTGCGATGACGACCCTCTGATCGCCGATCGTGTCGACGACCCGGAATTGGAAACGGTCGGAAGCTATTCTCTGAATGCAAAACCGTTGCCGCCCCTGCGGGAAGCCTGAAAGCAAGGCGAACTCGCATGCTAGCTTGCGCTGCTGACGCTGACATCACTCGCCTGGCAAATTCGCCTTCGCGCCAAACTGCCATTTACTTTTGCCGTTGACGCTCGCTATTTTCTGTCGCCTCTAGAAAGCAGCGATAACTAATTTACAGGTTGCGGTTCATGACAAAAAATATGCGCATGCTGGTTAATGTGGCGGCAGCCGGAGTCGTTACGGTGATTGTAATGCAACTGGCCGGGGGCGTACTAACTGCTGAAAAGGATGCGAATGGAAAAACGAATTTCGCGGTCGAGACGCAAGTGTTTGTTGCGGAAAGCCAGAAGCCGTCGAGTTCGAATACCACCGTTTTTAACGACGGAGTGATCTATGATTACCCCCGCGGAGAAAATTCCATCACCGTCCTGGACACGACGACGCGCGAAATCGTATTGCTGGACCCAGAACTGCAGGTCAAGACCCGGATCACGCTCGATCAGTTGAAACTCTACGAATCGTGGCTCGCAGACATTGCCCGCCGACAGGACGATCCGCTGCTGCGATTTTGCGTCGAACCCGACTTCAAAATCCAACAAAACGACGACCAAATGTCGTTTCAAAGTCCACTGATAACGTATACGGCAACGCGTATGATCGCCCAGGAAAAAGAAGCCGTCGAGGAGTATCGACAGTTCACCGACTGGTACGCGCGGCTCAATAGCCTGCTGAATCCCCGCGCACTGCCGCCAGCGGCCCGATTGACGGTCAACGAACATTTAGCACGGGGCCGTGTCGTTCCCGGCCGTATTGACCTGTACCTCGCTCCGCACGCGCGTTTTGGTGGAAATTCCCTAAAGTTACGAAGCGTTCATCAGTGGCGCGACGTCACCCCAAAGGAGATGGATCGAATCAATGCGACACAACTTCAAATCAAGAATTTCCGCGCGGTTCCACTAGACGAATTTCGCCGTCAACCGAACTGACAAACCGCGAACACGCTTCAAATATTTCTGACTAGGAACGGTTATTCTAAATGCAACGGCAAGAAGATATGTTCCTTTTATGCAGACTTGCCGATTCAAGTGTTTGATACAAAAACACTTTGAAGAAAAACCACCTTAGCGACGGCCTACTTGATTTAGATTTCGCATTAAGACAACCTAACTTATCTCTCCTAGGTTGCCGATAGCTCTCTTTGTCGGCACTCGTCCCACTTTCTCTGACCCGCACGCCAAGTGCAATTTTGCGCAACGGTCGTGCCCAGTAAGGAGACACTGCATCATATGTTGACAACTTGCCTTCGGCTCGAAACGCTCGAGGAATTGCGCGATTACGTCAACGCGGCTATTTGTGATTATGAAGAATTGGAGGTTGATGCATTTCAAATGACAGAACGAATCCTAGTACGGAGCGGATCGCCATGCGGCATCTTCTTCTGCATCCACGGACCAAGACAAGTTAAATTCACTGCCATTTGGGAAACTGACAACAACACAATTATTTTTTACGGTTCTACCGGCGAGAGAGTCTTTCGAACCCGATTGACGGATGCTCCTACGTTGCTCGAAGCAGCTTAACGATGCTGGAGATGACTGTCTTTCGACTAAAGCGGCAGCGTTAACGAGATTGGTACGACGGATACGGAGACCACGTCGATGTTGGTTCTTTCAAGAAAAGAATGCGAACGGATAAAGCTGGGCGACTCCATCGTCGTCACCGTGTTGCGATTAGGCCACGACAAAGTCAGACTGGGCATCGAAGCACCCGACGACATCGTGGTGCTTCGAGGTGAACTAGAGCCGCACGACGACGCTGCTACAGCGAAAAGTCGAAAAACCGCCCCGGTAACGGCACAACCGAAAGCGGCCTAACGTCCAAAGAAGCCAAGACTCCCGCTGCCTTGCAAAAAAACAAAACGAGGGACCACGCGGTCCCTCGTTTTAATTGCAGTCTTCTCTACCAAAAGTGGGCTAGTCCCGTGGACGCACCACTCCGGTCAAACCGCTATAATCTTCTCGATCTTCCTCGTGCCACAATGGAAGTCCATTCTGGACCCGGGCCGCCATAACTTTGAGTTTTTCGGACGACCCGGCCGGAGCCTCGGTTTTCTCAAACTCGTCGGTCTCCACAGGCGAAAAATCTTCGTCATGACCAAACGTCGAAATCGCTGAAAATACGTTACGCATCAAAACTGCTTTCCTTCCTCTTCCCAAAAACTGAAAATTCAAAACTTCCTGCCTAGACACTCACGGCGAACGAGCCGTTGTAAACACAACGCCCAAGGGCTTGCGATCGGCAGGTGACAATTCCGTTTAGACCAAAATAGGCGGGTGGCTGGCACCACCAAGACCGTCCATTATTTCCGGTCTCATCTGAATGTCAAGCAAATAGCCGAAAATTTGGAAAATCTCGTTATTTGAGGATTCTGACTGCGAAAAGCGACAAAACAGGGAGAGTTTGCGGGCTGTCGTCAACGCCAGTTTTGAGCCCGAATTGTTATGATGGATGCCGCGGGGACCGAACCGATGGACGAGGAATGCTTCCCCGTCGCAACCCAGGGGTTCCCTTCGCCCCCCCCCCAATGAACATGAGCAACCAAGCTTGGCTCCAGCGGATCATCCGATTGCAACCGCGGTCGCGGGGCTTTCATTTGGTCACCTCCGAGATCCTCGAATATCTTCCGGAATTGGCCGAACTTAAAATAGGCACGCTGCACGTGTTCATTCAACACACCTCGGCATCGCTCTCGATCAACGAGAATGCCGACCCCGACGTGCCGCGTGATCTAGAAATGGCCATTAATAAAATCGCCCCGGAGACACTTCCCTACCAACATACGATCGAAGGCCCTGACGATATGCCGGCACACGTCAAGGCGTCGCTGCTCGGCAGTTCTGTGACCGTCCCCGTTGGCGACGGTCGGTTGCAGTTGGGCACGTGGCAGGGCATTTATCTTTGCGAACATCGCAACCGCGCAGGCGGTCGGCAACTGGTGCTCACCATACACGGTCAGAAATAACCCGACGCTGTTTTTGCGCCTCATGCGGCAGAGTGTCTCGCCAATTGGTCCAGCCAATGCTCAATTACTGCATTGACATGGGCGTTGCGATCGACATGACTCTGCACCTGCAAACAAATCTCGACGCAGCGGATCGAATTGTCGCACAGCGTGTGGCGATAAAACTCGATTGCGGTCTGGATCGCCAACGACAACTTCTGTCGTTTTTCGGCGGTCGTACTTTTGGAAGGTTGCTCGACAAAGTTTGACACCGAACGGATTACGCGAATGGTATCCAAAGGTGTTTCGGCTAGGCAATCAAGGAAATCGCTGCGGAATTCCCAAAGACCTTCTGCGGCCAAATGCGTTGCTCGCGTCAGCCCGCCGTCACTAAGTTGAGCTAACCGTTGCGCTTCGGCGGGGTCCGTTGTCACTTGATTTTGGACAAGCAGGCTCGCGATGATATCCGCGGTTAGCGGCTGAAATCGAATCACTTGGCAGCGAGAACGGATAGTCGGCAATTGCTTGTCGGCACTCGTGCCGATCAGGATCAAAACCGATTTCGGCGGCGGCTCTTCAAGCATTTTCAACAGGCAATTCGCTCCCGTCTCGTTCAGGCAATCAGCGTCGTCGATGATACCTACCTTGCGGCCGCCCATGAAAGGCTTCATCGACAAGTCGTGGCAAAACCCTTCATGAGAGCGATGGTCACGATCGCCAATGAGCGTCTCGACCGGGATCTCCTTTTTGTCCCGCGGCAGCGACACCCGCTCTAGGTCGGGGTGCGTGCCCGCCAGGACCTGCCGGCAGGCGGGACAACCGCCGCACGGGTTCATTTCTTCGGATGGTACTTCACTGCACAACAACACCTGGGAAAATCGCTCGGCAAACGTACGTTTGCCAACACCTGCCCGGCCCATAAAAAGATAGCTGCCGGCAAGCCGCCCGCGCGCCAAACCGCGACGAAACCTTTCAACGATCGTATCGTGTCCTTCAATTCCCAACCAAGCCATGATGAAGGGCATTATAGGCGACGTGTCGCGGCGCGCGGAGGCGGCTACAATTCAAACTCTTCGTACTGTGCGCCGCAGGCCGAACTGTAGGCCACACGCATCTGGCGGCGACGCGGAAAAAATTGCAGACACGCCGTCGTGCACCAGTAATCGCTGTGCATGCAGATCGTGTTACTGCTCGGCTCGCCGTTTTCGCCATGATCGGACATCACTTTCGTAACGGCCCCCGCATCAAGCGGCGAACGAGATGCCAGCAACCGCTCAAATCGTGCGTTGCGGCACTCCGACGAAGAAAGTACACGCTTGCCCCGCAGCGGCGAAGGTGCCTTGCTCGTAAAAACCGCGGTTGGGCCGACCTCAACTTCACGCATAACGTCGGTCGAATAACAATTCGAATGGAAGATCATGTCTTCGCCAGCCTGTGGCCGCCGCAATTTGGTGCGCGTCGCCGAGATTTCTAACGATCCAATGTCGCCTTCCGCATCCGCCAGCATCAACACTCCGGATCCCCAACGCGGCCGCGAGGCAATCCACTCGGCCGCTTCAGTCACGGTCGTACACCCCTGCAGCGCTTCGCTAATGGCCATCGAGATCAAAGCCGACGGTTGCTCGTTGTCGGTTGAGTACGCGTAGTTGTAGGTGACGCAAAGCCCCGCTTCGTTCATGCCATCCACCGCGCCGCACATCGGTGCGGTGGTGAATTCGAGCGACCGCAATCGGTCTCTCGGCCGGCTTTCTCGCAACATATAGAAGGGTTGAATCAGTGGTAGATAATCGAAATTATGAGCGACGATCGGTTCTCCAGTTGCGGCCATGGCCCCCCGCACGGCAAGCGCCGAACAACCGCCCGGCGGCGGCGTGACCGTACATTCGCCGACCGAACACATCATCGCCTCCAGCGCGTTGAGCAGGTACACCTCCTCAACGCGGATCCCTGCGCCTGCGGCGATGCCGTGCAGACGCTCGCGGGCAACAGAAAATTCCTCGGACAACGCCGATTCAAGCATCTGCCGCGCTTTGCGGCCGGCAATCCTCCGGAAAACTTCGTGCGGCAGCCACCAGGGCTTGCTCAAGCAAAATGCTTCCAGATTTTTCAATGTCTGCGGCGCGGTAGCCAACACCCGCCATACCGCAGCACCCTGTCCACATCCCATTTGGTGCGGTGTTCCTTCACAAACGACCGGCGGTTGGACTTGGGCCTCCTGAGGCTGAACTTTACGGATTGCTGTGGCCGACATTTCGCCTATTTGATTGCCTTGATCCAAATATTTCGGAATTGTATTAGCGCCGACGCGGAACTCCACTGCTTGGACTTGGAGTTATAGCCGCCGTGATGTTGCAAAACGATCGGACCGGTCGTACCAACACCCGGCATCGCAGCATTGTCGATGACCGTCTTGCCGTTATTGACGATCGTGACATGCTCGCCCGTCATCGCAATGTCAAACGTGTTCCACTCGCCGACCGGCTTGTCGGCGTCTTCTTTAGGCAGCGCGCCTTTACGAATCGCGGGATTCTTATCGTTGTGAAATGCCCAAAGTTGCCCGGAACCGCAGGGCCAACACCAAAGGTTCGTCTGCGACTTGCCGCTGCCGCGAAGGAAAATTCCCGAATCGGCATTGGCCACGTCCCGAAACAGCGGCTTGCCGTCCTCGTCGGTTTTCTGCGAGCCGTCCGGGTTGAATAGTTTTGCGCGGTATGGCTTACCAGCCGTCCGCTTGAACCGCCATTCGATGTGCAATTTGTAGTCACCAAATTGCCGTTCGCTGACCAGATTGCCGCCCTTGGCCTCGTAGTCGATTACGCCGTCGACAACGCGCCATGTATGATCGCCGGCAGGCGTCTTCCAGCCGCTGAGGTCACTGCCGTTGAACAAGCGAACCCAACTGCGATCGGGCGGCGTCCAGCTTTTGACGGTCTCCTGCTTATCGGCAAACAAATCACCGCCAGGGCACGCGACGACAACCAGCACGATAAGGAACCGAAGGTGACAACGTTGCATCAGTATCATGATTGCTCTCCTGGGACGTAGAAAGTTTGGGACGGAATAGTTTGGAACATAGCGGTTGGATTACTGCTGCGGGTGACCTCAGACTCACTCTTTTGAATCAGCGTCGCGGTCGAACTCAAGCAGTAGTTCGTCTCTGCGACTACGCAGCCGCTTTGCGATTTTCGGCTGAGAGTTAAACAGACTTTGCTTTTCGTAAGGATCTTTCTGCAAGTCAAACAGCATTTCTTCGCCCAGATTGTTATTAAGATACTTCCAGCGCCCAACCCGCACCGCCGTCCAATTGCCGCGTTCCAATTCCGAGTGCATTCCCAACTGCCAAAACAGCTCTCGTTGCGGCAACGATTCTTGACCGAGTATCACACCCGTAATGTCCTTACCGTCCAACGCCAGCTTGTCGGTGTTGATGCCGGCCAGACGGCCGAGTGTCGGAAAAACATCAAGCGCGCTGCAAACTTCGTCGCATGTCGTGCCTGCCTTGATGCGGCCGAACCACCGCATCAAACAGGGCACGCGGATGCCGCCCTCGTAAAGCGTTGCTTTATCGCCGCGGAACGGCAGGTTACTACCGCCGTAGTCGGGGTCGCCACCGTGATCGGTCATGAAAATGACCAACGTGTTTCTCTTCAAACCGGCAT
The DNA here is from genome assembly GCA_046582885.1 of Pirellulales bacterium. Lineage (GTDB taxonomy): Bacteria > Planctomycetota > Planctomycetia > Pirellulales > UBA7805 > JAYZEI01. The sequence goes on from JAYGDO010000046.1 coordinate 16,487, forward strand.
CGTCGATCGCTTTCAATACGCGGCCGACACCATCGTCCAGAGCCACAACCATGGCCGCGAACTGCCGCCGCATGACGTCTTTGATTCCACTCACGCGGTGCATGTCGGTCGGATGCGGCTGCATGATGTTGACAACTCGTTTGTTCTGCGCATCCCAGCCCTTGCCAAAGTGGGGCGCGTTATAAGCCAGATGTAAGAAAAACGGCTTTCCATTTTTTTGAGACTTGAGGAACCGGACGGCTTCATCCGTAATTAGGTTGGTCGCATAGCCTCCCTCGTCGATCCGCTTTTCATCACGGTACCAGTCGGGCTGAATTCCGTAGCGCATCGTGAAATAGTCGATGCAACCGGCGGTGTGTCCGTAAAAAGAGCTGAAACCATGCTGTGTTGGCAGAAACGAATTGTTTCCGTGTCCTAGGTGCCACTTGCCGATCAAGGCGGTACGATAACCGTTTCTTTGCAGCAAGGACGGAAAGGTCAATTCACCGTTTTGAATACCGCGATGTTTGTCACGATCACCCAGAAACATCAGCGCGTGCAGCAGACGGTCTTGCGAGCGCGACGGCATGCGGCCCGTCAGTAATCCGTACCGCGACGGGGTACAGATCGATGACGCGACGTACCATGCATTGAATTTCAACCCGTCGCGCGCCAGCGAGTCGATATTCGAAGTCGGGATTTCACTGCCGTAACATCCAACGTCGTGTGTCCCCTGATCATCCGTGAAAATGAGGACCACGTTCGGCCGTTCGGCGGCGGTCGGCGCAGCGAATCCCGCCAACAAAATTACCGCATTTGCAAATGGTCGATACATTGCGGGGTTCCGCGCATCCTCTGCTGAATGCCGTGTATTATGACCGAACTGGTCGAAAATGTCGCGGCTCGGTGGTGACTTGCGCGGGACTTTTCCGGGCGTTATGATATGGCACGGCAATCACAGGAGAAAAACGGAGTTCTCCATCATGGACGAGCATCTCAACACAATCGTTGGCGGCGATTGCATTGAAGGCATGAGCGGGCTGGCTGCGGGCAGCGTCGATCTCGCGTTCGCCGATCCGCCGTTCAACATCGGCTACGACTACGACGTTTACGACGATTCACTCGAGCGCGAGACTTACATCGCCTGGTCACGGACATGGATGGCTGAGGTTTACCGCGCGCTCAAAGACAGCGGAACGTTTTGGCTGGCGATCGGCGACGAGTACGCCGCCGAGTTGAAACTCGAAAGTCAAGAAATCGGATTTCACTGCCGTAGTTGGGTCATCTGGTATTACACGTTTGGTGTAAATTGCTCAAAGAAGTTCAGCCGCTCGCACGCGCATCTGTTTCACTTTGTGAAGGATCCAAAAAAGTTCACGTTTCGTGACGACGACCTCGATAATCGCATTCCTTCAGCGCGGCAGTTGGTTTACAACGACCGACGGGCGAATCCGCGAGGACGATTGCCGGACGACACCTGGATTTTGCGTCCCGCCGGCACGGCCGGCGAACTGAGCGCCGACGAGACCGCTTGGCAACCCGACGAACTGCCGCCACCCGCGGACGCGGATCAGACCTGGGCGTTGCGGCCGCAGGATCTCGACGCGTGCTTTCAACCGGACGGCGACACCTGGTATTTCCCCCGCGTGGCCGGTACATTTAAGGAGCGGGCTGGATTTCACGGCTGCCAGATGCCCGAACAGCTTTTGGGCCGCATCGTACGTACGTGTTCCGTCGAAGGCGATCTGGTGCTGGATCCATTTTCCGGCAGCGGAACAACACTGGTCGTTGCGAAAAAACTGGCCCGGCGGTTTCTCGGTTTCGAACTTTCTGACGATTACGTGAAGTTTGGTCAAAAGCGACTCGAGTCCGTGCGAGTGGGGGACCAACTCGAAGGATCGCCGGAACCTCTGCTTAGCGCGCCACGCGCCGCCGCCGACAGGAATAAATCGAAGAAACGCCGCGACAAACATGCCGACGACGCGGAGGTCCGCGCTAAAGAACGTCGGTACGGTGAAATCCAACTGGAGCTAACACTGCGGGGTGTGCGCGAGGCGTTTCAAAAGACGTACAACGGCTTCTCCGTAGATCGTGTTGTCGCCGACCCGGACCGCAACGCCAAATTCGCTGTGGCTTGCCGCGCCGCGGGGTTGGCGGGCGACGCGCGGACTTGGAACATCCTGTTGTTTCGGCTTCGCAAGGCTGGACAACTTGCGAACTTGGAAACCGTGCGGCGAACGGCAGTTTCCTGGGAAGATTGTGACCCATTTTTGTTTGCGAGCGAAATCGCGCTGCAGATGCTGTTGGACGAGAACCGAGCCGAAAGCCTCGACGAGATTTTATGTGATCCGTTGCTGGCCGCCGAATTCGACATGATCGCCGCACGATTTGCGCCGGGGTTCAAGCCGTTGGAATACCGCTGGGCCGCGCTCAAGCTTCGCAAGCAAGCAAAAGTCGCACGCAGTCGGGGCGCGGTGCTCGCGGCGCCTTCGCGACTCGGCAAAGTGACGTCAATCGACGAATTGGATTTGAAGACCTTGCCAGAACAACCTGGCGTTTATCTACTGACCGACGACAATGCGAAAGAAATCTATGCGGGCGAAGCGCTGAATCTGCGGGATCGGCTTACCGCACAGTTCGGCGGGAAAAAGGTCCGCAAGTCGTGGATACAACTATCCGACTCGATTCGCATACAAACGTTTTTGACGGAATCGTCGCCGACCGAGATGCTGGCTTGGCAAAGTTGTTTTGTCAGCAAGTACAAGCCGAAGTTGAACTTCCAAGATCTCCGCACCTCGAAGTAGGCCGGTTGCGTTGTATCTTTTCTTGATGCCGCGGCTAACCGCAAAACGCCGCCGTCGCCCATCCAGCCCGGGGGCATTCGTTGTGCTGCCAGCCGCCGGACCCGGAAATTCCGGCATGGACAACACGTACTTGGGCTTGATTACACGTCCGACGCATTGAAGGCGGGCGTTCAGATTTTTGCGACTGTGAGACCGTGTTCTGGACACCATCGGCTATCGAGCCTAGTATCGATGTGTTCTCGGTATCTAGCAGTGGAGGTCACCGTGCAAAAAGCTACATTCGCAGCGGGCTGTTTTTGGGGAGTGGAAACCGCTTTTCGCAAGATCGAAGGCGTGGTCGATGTCGCCGTCGGTTATATGGGTGGCGGAACGGAGAATCCGACATACAAAGAAGTCTGCACCGATCAAACTGGACATGCGGAAGTTGTCCAAGTCGACTTTGACCCGGACAAAGTGTCTTACCCGCAACTGCTCGATACATTTTGGCAGTGCCACGATCCGACACAATTAAATCGGCAAGGTCCCGATGTCGGCACACAATATCGCAGCGCCATTTTCTTTCACTCGCCGGAGCAAGAATCCGAAGCGGCCGCTGCCAAGGAGCAGCTGGCCGTGAACGGCAAATACTCGCAGCCGGTCGCAACGCTGGTCAAACCCGCCGCTGAGTTCTATCGTGCGGAGGAGTACCATCAGCAGTATTTAGCCAAACGCGGCATGGGCTCTTGCCATATTTAATGGTGAGTTCGCCCCGACCCGTGGGCAAAATCGTCCACAGGCCGCCGCCAGCGAAATACCGCTTGGGGATGACCCGGAAAAAATCGCCCGGAGTGTGCGGAGTCCGCGGGGCCCTTGTAGAGTCGCAAACTCAACCGGCTACACGCGATGCTTGAGTTTGTCGGCCAATCGACTTAAGGCCTTGCTGCAGTCTTCACGACTGATGTGGACATGAATGAGCGTGGGGCCGTCGTCGCTGTCCCAAACTTCGTTCAAAGCGGCATCGAACTCGCCTTCGGTGCGGACTTCAAATCCTCGCCCCCCGCCAATCACTTCGGGAATTTTGTGGTACTGCCACGGCTGAATTTCATTATACGCCCAGTCTCCGGCGTGTAGAAAACGTTCCGTGCCGTATCCTTCGTTGTTCAATACGATCACGATCGGCGAAAAGCCGTACCGCACAGCCGTGGACAATTCCATGCCCGTCATCTGAAAAGCGCCGTCGCCAACGATGACAACCGTTCTCGCGCCCGGACACGCGAAATGCGCACCGATGGCGGCGGGTACGCCGAATCCCATCGACGTATAATAGGCCGGGCTTAAAAACTCCGTGCGGTCTCGCGCAACTAATTCTGTGGCCGCAAACAGCGAATCGCCAATGTCGGCGGCGACGATTGTCCTTTCGTCCAGCGATTCGTTGAGCCGAGCCACCATGCGGGTAATGGTGATCGCTGTATCCGGGCTCAGCGTAAATGGCTCTGTCTCCTCGGTTGCCCAATCCGGCACTTCGCGGACAGGCGGCGAGGGGGCGGATTCGACCAGTGTGTTGACAAAGTCCTCTAACTGGACGCCGTGATAGTGGTGGTGTCCAATTCTCAGTGATTCACTGGTTGCATAGATACACCGACTGGGGTCTATATTCGCCGTATAAATACCGAGATTAATGTCGCTCATGAACGTACCGAGCAACAGGATGCAGTCACTTTCCTCCACAAACTGGGTTACGCGATCGTCGCCCAGTGCGCCTTCGTAGAGTCCGACGTAAAGCGGATGGGTTTCGCGGATTACGCTCTTGCCCAACATGGTTGCCGACAGCGGAATCTGTGCGCTCTCGGCCAGCTCCAAAACGCGATCCTGCAAATTGAAACGATGCATCTCGACGCCCGCAATAATGATCGGCCGCTGACAGTTTTGCAGTCGGGCAGTCGCCTCGCGCACTGCTTCGTCCAGCGCGTTGGCATCGCTGTACGGACTCGGATGCTGAAATTGGTGCAAAGTACCCGGCACGACATCGACCATGTCCCGTGGGATTTCGATGTATACAGGCCGCTTGTAGCGGTCGGCGGCGTCCAACACACGGTCGATTTCGCGAAAAGAGATCGATGGATCGTTCAGTTCCGTTCCCGCAATGCAGATCTTTTCGAACACCTCCAGTTGCGTACGGAAATCGCGCACGCGGTGGTGTAGTAGCGGGTTGTTGAATCGCTCCCGCAGGCCGGGCGACCCCGTGATCAGTACAACGGGCGATTTTTCCGAATACGCACCGGCGATGGAGTTGCAGAGACTGAAGCCGCCCACACAATACGTTACACAAACCGCGCCCATGCCATGAACTCGCGCATAAGCATCGGCCGCGAACCCCGCACAATCCTCTCGCGTGCAGCCGACGACTTCCAGCGGGCTTTCCTCAAGTTCGGAGTAAAAATTTAGAACGTAATCGCCGGGTATGCCGAACACGTGACCAATACCGTAGTCCATCAAACGACGGATTAGATACTGCCCGATACTGGCCGTGGCGATGTCGGGAAGTTCATCTTTTCGTATGGCATCAATGGGAATTGTCTGGGGGTGTGCCATCTGCAATCCTCGTGGGCAAAATCAGTAGCTGCGTCAGTCCCCCATCTTAACCGGATGACCAACATTTCTTGGATAGCGATTTCTCGCCGGTTGAATTCTAGACGCACGGATCTGGGCGGCCAGTGCCTGAGATTCAGGCGGAAACCACCGCCTGGTTGAGCAGCCATTTGCCCAATGCAAGATAAGGCGAGGCGAATCGCGGCAGCAGCCGTTAATCATGCCCGCCAGGGGGACGGCGAAACACTAGAAGCAACTTCCAGCCGCCAATAAACACCAGCGTACAAGCCAGCACCAGCGCACACCCCTGCCATCTTTTCCAGCGATAATACACGCCGATCGATAGAATCACACCCCATACCAAAACGGCCAGCATGACGACGTGGATCGCGCGGCGTGAACCTGTTCTCGATGGCGGCACTCTGGCCTCCCTTTAATTCTTGACGCCGCCACCCCGACGGCAGAATTCGCGAGACGACGCACCTGCGGTCAGGGACAATGGAGTCGACGAACTTGGGATTCCACCAGGCGACCGGGACACATCCTAGGTCGTTGGCATATTCATGTCGAGCCTGTACCAATCTGTTTGGCGGTGTCAGGTCATCTGCCCCTTCTTCAGTTTGCCCTATTGGAGACGATATCCAGCAACGATGAGACGGTCGGACGGTCGGCAGGTCCTTGCCCGACATGATGTAGTCGAACGACTCCGCGATCATCGATCAGCACATCGCCACCGAGTTGGTTGATGTCGTCGCGCGGTCGCCGCGGCTTTCTGCCTCGCAGCATGAGCCGCAAATAAACACCCCAGTTCTGCGGTCCCCAAATTTGCCAAAAACTACCGCGGTTCATCCCATACGCCCGATAAACCGCCCGAGAACGATCGACAAGCAGCGGCCAGGGGAAATTCGTTTCAGCGACATACGCTTTTGCCCATTCTGGTGCCTCGAACGTCACGGCGGCGACTTGTAAATCCAGGGCCCTGATCGCCTGCTCTTGCTGCTGCAACTGCAACAGGTGTTCGCGGCAGGGCAGTCAGGCCAGGTGCCGGTGGAAGACAAGCAACAACCAGCGTCCCGCCCGGTCCTCCAGCCGCACCTCGTTTCCGTTGTGGTCTCGTGGCGTGATCATGGCGTGATCATGGCGTTGTA
>JAYGDO010000344.1:0-7061 GCA_046582885.1 Pirellulales bacterium
TGGGTGAGGGGGCAAGCCTTGGTGGCGCTTGCCCGAATCGATCCGCCGTCGGCGCGGAGCGATGTCGAAGGCTTCGCCCGGCACGCGGAAACAAAACTGCGAACGGCGGCGGCCGAAGCGTATGAAGAATTGCCGTCCGATGGGAATTGGGCACCGTTGGAAGTGATGCTGAAAGACAAGGTGCTCGAAGTCCGCTATCGGGCGCTGGCGGCCTATGCGCGGCGGCATGCCGCCGACGCTTGGCCGGTGGTGGAACCGCTGACCCGATCGCTGAGTCGAGATGTGTATTTTTCAGGCACTCGCGCGCTGGCGTACGTTGGAAACGATGACGCCTTGAAGAGACTGGTAGAGCTGTCCGCTAAATCAGATTGCCTGACGTACACGATTCGCGGAATCGGTGATGTGCATAACCCCAAGTTGATTCCTATACTGCTACGGATCCTCGCAACTCTTGAGCCCGACGACCACCGGTTTGCGGCAGTTCTGACGTCGCTGGCGCATCACGAACGGGCGGCATTACTCGACGCAATGAAGATTGCACTGCAGCAGGGTGACCAAGATACAATTCGCGCCGTGGCGGTCATCATCACCCGGCTTGTCCGCTCGCCGCAACTCGGCGACGTCCTGCGTCAATCCCTACAGCAGGTCGAAGATGTCGACACGATCAAGGCCGGCTTGACGGCACTCGGTCCGCGGGAGATGGAACCGGATCGCCATCGCGAGTTCTTTATGACTCGCTTGAAACACCAGGATGTTGATATACGCGCTTTGGCGATACGATGTTTGGCGCACTGCAACGAAGTCAATTTGTTCGAGGCGCTTCGCGAGCGGGTTGCGGATGAAGCACCAACCGTGGTTCATGCGGCACTCGGCGCATTGCTCCGCGCGCCGGTTTTAACGGCGCCGCGGGGCCAATTGGTCGCGTACCTTCGCGTTGCGCTGGACAGTGAAAATGAGACATCTCGCACCTTGGCCTACGACGTGTTAGGCCACGCGGGCACGCCGGCCGACTTTGGCCCGGCGCTGGCCGTTCTCGGCGATTTACTCCGCAGCACCGACAGTGTGCGCCGCAGCGCGGCGGCGGACGCGCTCGGTAAGCTCGCACCGCAGGAAGGCATCGAGCGACTCGTGCGTACCCAAGGTTACGTCGGTAACTGGATGATCCTCGGGACATTCTTAAACGACAAGGCAAACAGCGGCTTCAATAAGAAGTTTCCCCCCGAAGAAAAGATTGATTTTACCGCCCGGTACAAGGCCAAATATGTGTGGACGTTGGCCGGTGAAGGCGGCAATAAGAAAGGTGAAATCGAACGAGAAATTGGCTGGAACGAGGCACCGGTAAGTTATGCCAATGGAAAGCTGATTATCCCGCTGTTAGTGCCGCCGCCCGCAAGCTTGTCGGTGGCGTATGCGGTGGCTGATTTTCGCACCGCCGCGGATCGCGAAGTAAATCTGGATGTTGATGGCGACGACGCATTTCGGGTTTGGCTCAACGACGAGCAGGTTGCTGAAATGGCGGCCGAATACAAAGGTCGGGCTCCGTGTGTTGCCGAGCAAAAAGGAATCAAGATCAAATTGAAAGCCGGCTACAATCGATTCGTGGTTAAGACAACGAATATCGACCATCATTGGTGGCTTCGACTGCGTATGACAGATGATGAAGGGCGGCCGATCGAGGTGCTGGCGCCATGAAGGCGTGGAATGAAACGGAACCAGCTGCGATTTCAAAAATGAACCGAGTCGCCAGGGAGTGGCGGGCAAGGAGGGCGCCCGCGATGCTCCGCCCGAGCTGTTGGCTGCCATTGCTGCTCAGTCTCACAACGATCTCGTGGGCGGGCGAAGCCGCGGCGCCGAGCGATGAACTCTGGAAGCTGGCCGTTGCGGCATATGAGGACGGAAATACCGAGGTCGGCCACAAGCATCTCCGCTCATTAATTGCAAAGCATCCGGGCGACGTCGATCTAGCGGTCAAATGCCTGGAGAGAATTCGCGAAACGGCCGGCCGCCACGACGCGGACAACCCTTGGCTGCAATACGCGGTACATCGCTTGTGCGCGCTGGAGAGGATCGGCGCAATATCGGCGAATAGCAGCGCCGTCCGGGAGAGCATGAATACGCGGACGGCCGTTTTGACGGCGAAAGGCCGTCGCTTCGAAGCCGTTGACGAGGCGGAGCGCATGGCAGAAGCCAATCCGCACGATATTTTTTGGCGTATTTTGCGCGCGCAGGTAATGCGCAAGCTTGATTCAGTAAAGACCCGGCCGATTTACGAGCGATTGAGAAACGAGATGGATCTCGACCATCCTGATGCCGAAACGCGATACCGGTGGAGTTTAATCGCTAAGGAGTTGCAATCAGACTTTGATCAACTGCCGAAGCCGATTGCGCCGCTTCCTGCGGGGAGTCCCCTGTCGCTAATGGAACTCGACGATCCGGAAGGGCGCTGGCAGACGGTCGCGGATCGGTCGCCACGAGAGATTCCCGAAGGGGTCGATCGTATCGCCGGGGCGGCAATGCTCGACACTGAGATTATCCTTTGGCGCGACATGAGCGGTCTGACCGACCCGGCCCGCGCCTTGGATTTGCACCTACTGAGTAAGCCGCAGGCGGAAATGGCGAGCGTTCGAAAACTCCAGGCAGCTTCATTTGCCCAAGAGGATATTCCAGTTTCCGCGGACGAGGCCCGAATTTTGGAACTTTTTCGCCGCTATCGGTGGGCTTCGCCAACCCAGCAATTATTGCTCGTGCATGCGAATCGGATGTTGCTGGCGGGCCGTGCACAGGCGGCACTACGCAGCTTTCAAGACATCTTCGATCACGCTGCCGACGCCAGGCTGAAAGATGAATCGCAAGTTGGTTGTTGGACGGCCCTTGTCCAGATGGGCGACTCAGAAAAAATCACCAGCTCGATTGCCGAAGGTGCAGCGCAAAAAACCTACATCTGGATGGGAAAACCGGCGACGGTGGCTGAAATTCGCGAGCAACTTTTGGCTCGGCGAGCGGCCCCTGTGGCAGTCCAGGCTCCAACGCTGAGCAGCCTTAAGCTTCATGTAGTCCGCCTCCCTCCCGTCTCACCGTGGCCGGCCGAGACGCCGGCCGGCGGCGCCTGTGTCGACATGCGCGTGGTGGGACAACAGCTGATGGTCAGCGGCCGAAACTTGATCGCCATGTATGATGCCAGCGAGCCGGATCAGTCGCTATGGACACGACTTCAACGTCATCCAGCTGAGGCGCGCAGCCCCGGTTCGTATCATGCGGGTTATTTTCGGCCCACAGTTGCCGGCCCAGTTATCTATGCGCGGTGGGGATTTACTTCCGTGCCGACGGGCATCGCGGCCTTTCAGCGGGCGACGGGCCGCCCGCTTTGGTCCAACGAACCGGCCCCGTATTCGACGCCACATCAACGCCGCGTGTTTCATGTCCCCTTGGGCGATCCGGTGGTTTCTGACGGGATGTTGTATTACCTGCAATGGAGCACAATCGACAACGTCAATCACAACCGGGGCCGCCGACTGAACTTGGTTTGCTTCGATCCTCTGCGGCGGCAGGAAGCGTGGAAAAACACGATTGCCGAATCGGGGCTGACCACCGACTTACTGGCCAGTTTCGAGCGCGCCTCGCCCCAGACGGCCCTATACGGTAATCGTGTGACGGTTCACCACGGTGCGGTGTATAGCAACTCGAACGCGGGTCTAGTTGCCCGTTCGGACATCCGGGACGGCCGTACGGACTGGATTCATTACTACCGTCGCGGCGGTGCCAACCATCTGAATCTCGGCTCTTCGCCGATCGTTATCGATGACAAGGTAATTTGCCTGCCGCGAGATGCCGGAGGCCGTGTTTTTGCGCTCGACCAGCGTACCGGCCGGTTGGTGTGGGATAACACTCAGATCATCGGCGTCGAAATGGTGGGTGTTTTTCGGGATACGCTGATCGTTCGCGGTCAGACAACATTGGCCGCCCTGGACACGGCCACCGGTGAGGCGCGGTGGTATCTGCCGATCAGCAAATCAGTCCTTCAGCGTGTCCAATTGATCGGCGACTCGATTTTTTTGGCGCACCGCGACGCGCTAGAACGGCTCGATGCGAGTACGGGGCAGGTGAAAGAGGTGCGGTTGTGGACGCTTCATGATGAACGGCCCCACGGTTTTGCGGTACACGACGGTCACCTCTACGTCGTAACGGACAAGCCGGCCGAGGACGGCAGAGACAAACTTGGCAAGCCGCTGAATCCCGAGGCGCCGAAATCAGTTCCGTTGGCGCTGCCGCTGGTGAAGGCCTGGTCTCTCCCTCGCAGCAATGCGATTGTGTCCATTCCATCAACGGCCTCGGCTCTGGCCGGCAGGGGATATTTGCTGTCCGGAGGCCTCCTTGAATGTATCGACATCTCGCCGCAGGGCTCGATTCGCTGGCGGCGGTTTGTCAACACAAGTCACGCACAGGTTCACGTCGTCGACAAAAAGGTGCTGATTGTCGAGCGCGGCACTGGGCGTGTCCCAGGGGCGTCGAACCGACTCGTTGCGTTTGACGGCGAAGATGGCCGACCCCTGTGGGACACACCGATCGCAGACAATCTCAATCAACTGATCCTCTGCGATTCGATGCTCGTCTTTTACAATCACCGTGGCCAGATGCTGGCGGTCGATGCGGCCACAGGTGAACGAGCTTGGGAGCGCGATCTGCAGGGGAACCTCATGGCACTTTCCTGGGTCGGCGGCCAACTGCACGGGATGTATGTTCCGCAATGGCAGTACGCCCGTCATCTGACGTTGCAGCCGGACACCGGCCGCACGGTGCGTGAAGGCACGGTTGACACCCAATCGCAAACGGGGCCAGCAAGCAACGGAAAGCTGGTCAAGGACGGCTACTACGAAGTCACGTTCGACGCGATGGAGGCCCGTTATGTGCGGTTGGCAGCCTTGTCGGAAATCAATGGACAAGGATGGACCTCGATTGCCGAACTTCAGGTGATTGGCCAGGACGGCGACAATGTCCCGCGAGACAAGTGGAAGGTCGTGAAGGTTGATAGTGCTGAAACGCAGCACCGGTTCGACACATCGGGGGCGGCCGCGTTCGATGGCGACCCGGCTACTTGGTGGCACACGAAGTGGATCGGTGGGATTCCGCGGCATCCGCACGAAATTCAAATCGACATGGGATCCCGGCAGATGATTAAGGGTATTCGCTACTTGCCCGCCGTGATCATCAACCACAACGGCATGATCCGTGACTACGAATTGTTTGCGGGCAACGATCCGAATAACTGGGGCGCTCATGCGGCGAAGGGGGTAATGGTCAATCGCGTTCGCATTGAACGACCGCAACTGGCCAAGCGATCGGTATTTTTTGAGTCCCATAACCGGCCAAAGAATGCCTGGGAGGTGTTTCGCTACGATCTGGATGGCACGCCGGCTAAAATGATTGGCGATAACGCAAGGCTGGTAACGGTTCAGGATCCGTACGTGGTGCTCTCCGTTCGCCGCGACAACAAAGAAATATTGTCCGTGTTGCGGGTGGATGACGCTTCGTATCGATTCGAGCTAACTTCGGAACACCCGCTGCACCGGGACGGAGAGATTCAAATTGACGCTGATCGCCTCATACTCGGGCGCCGCAGTCTGGTCGTCGTGGATCTTGTCAAGCGTCGCTATGTTGTCGCCCCCACGAAGGACAATCAGAAGTACAATCGCCCCGGGATGATCGTCCGCGAAGGCCCGGACAACTTGCTCAAGGTTGTCAACTTTGGCGGGCAGGGCCAGGCGATGTTTCTGGTCGACTTGAAAACCGGCGAGATGACCGAATCGATCCTCGCCGATCGAACCCAACCCTTCAGTGATTTTTCCAAAGGGCGGCGGCAAATGTTAACGTTCAACCGCATTGTCCTTTTCGCCGACAATGCGTCGGTCAGCGCCTGGATTAACCAAGAGGCGGAATCCGTCCCTTAGTCACGTTCGGCAGGGAGTCGCTCCGTCACGCTGTCCGCGATCATTTGTTGAACGGCCGCTTTTGCTTGATCGACTTGAGTTTGTCGTCGAGCTTTGCCAGCATGCCGGAGAGCGTCTGTCTGTGCTGCGGGTCACCCGCCAAGTTTGTGAATTGATGTGGATCGACCTGCATATCGTATAACTCAACGCCACCTCGGCCGTACCGGATCAGCGCCCAGCGGTCGGTGCGCAGCAGATGGTCGTTGCGGCCGCGGAGGCAATAGACCTCTTCATGCACACGATGGGCGGGGGCATCAAGAACCTTGACGAGGCTTTTGCCCTGGATGTGAGGAGGGCTCGGCAAGTTGCAAATGTCGGCAAGCGTCGGATAGATGTCGATTTGTTGGCTCAACGCTCTCGAAACACCGGGTCTCTTGTCCGGGACGTGGATGATCAACGGGATTCGCGTTGATTCTTCGTGGAGGCTCATCTTCTGCCAGAAATCGTGCTCGCCCAGGTGGTAACCGTGGTCGGAGGTGAAGACGAGGACGGTATTGTCGCGGAGCCTTAATCGATCGACGGCAGCGATAATTTTTCCGACTTGCGCATCCATGTAGGAGACTGCGGCATAATATGCCCCGAGTACCCGTTGTTTTTTTTGCCGGGTGCCGAGGCCGCTGCGAACGCTGTTTTTCGAAATACCCGCCTGCGGGATGTCGTTCCAGTCGCCATCCAGCCTCGACGGCAGGTTAATATTTTCGGCAGGGTACGGTTTAAAGAAAGAAGCCGGTGAGACCAGCGGCACATGCGGCCGGACCAAGCCGACCGCTAAAAAAAAACGGCCGTCCGTCTTCGACCCGTTGTTCCAACACTTCAATCGCTTTGGCCGCAGCTTGCTGATCAGCCTGTTCGGCACCGTCCGTGCTGCCGCGGACCACGTAAAACGCGCCGCCATAGCCCAAGCCATAATGGATGCGACGATTAGGATCGGGCTTGAGCTTTTCGTTCGTCAAATGTTCGTGCTCGCCCGCGCTCCACTGCTCGGGCGCCCGGCAGTTGAACCGGGCGGTCCACGAAGCAGCGTGGTCGGGGCCGCTGACGCCGGCCGTGATATCCCCCGGCACCCGCATATGATAA
>JAYGDO010000180.1:0-17411 GCA_046582885.1 Pirellulales bacterium
AATACACTTCCTTCTTTACCTACGGTATGAACATCGGTGAAGGCAGCAGCGAGGTGCCCGATGACGGATTCCCATGGCATGGCCTGAGCCAACCGATCGTGCTCGATCTTTGGCCTCCAACTCCATCGAGGCCTCTGAAAAACGGTCGCTTCACCACGATCATGCAGTGGGACGCTTACGACCCCGTGGAATTCGGTGGGCTTACCTACGGTATGAAGTCAGCATCGTTCGATGACTTCGAAATGTTGCCCTCACAAGTGGAAACAAGTTTGGAGATCGCGGTAGGAGGCGGTGTTCCCAAGTCTCGGCTTCGAGAACTCGGGTGGAACATCGTAGATCCCCTGGAGGTCACCAAAACACCAGAGTCTTACCAAAACTATATCCGTGACTCCCTCGGCGAGTTCACCATCGCCAAGCATGGCTACGTCCAAAGCCGAACCGGTTGGTTTAGCGAGCGTAGCATGCAGTATCTTGCATCAGGTCGCCCGGTGATCACCCAGGAAACCGGCTTCTCGGATTGGCTCCCAAGCGGCGAAGGATTGCTGTCTTTCACCGACCCTGCCAGTGCGGTAGCAGCCATCGAAGATGTCCTCGCCCATTACGAGAAGCACTGCAAAGCCGCCCGGGAACTGGCCGAGGAATACTTCGATGCCCGCAAGGTACTACGAAGACTGCTCTCGCTAGTCGATGCCTGATCAGAAAGGCAGTCAAACTCTCTACTTCTTATCTGCACTCGGGCGACGCTGCGCAAACAACCACTTCCATAGCTTCTCATTCTCGTAAGTCCTGGTCCAACTGTTGTACCTGACTCCTGGGTACTCCGTGTATGATACGGCCATGTGGCCCGACTCGGAACAAACGCAGGAGCTGATCGCCGCCGCCAGGCAGGGAGACGACGATGCGGTCAATCGCCTGTTGCAGCGGCATCGCGATGCCGTGCGGCGGATGATCGACATGCGGATGGACCGTCAACTGCAGCGGCGAGTCGACGCCAGCGACATTGTGCAGGAGGTGCTGATCGACGCGAACCGGCGGCTGGCCGAATATCTGAACAAGCCGGCAATGCCGTTCCATTTGTGGCTACGGCAGATGGCGCAGGATCGCCTGATCGACGCACATCGCCGCCATCGCGTCGCCGCCAAAAGATCGCTCGACCGCGAACAGCCGATGGTCGCCCGCAGCAGGATGGACCGGTCGACACTCGAGTTGGCGGCCGAACTGTGCGATCATGAGCGGACGCCGGCCGCAGCTGCCGAATGGCATGAACTTCAGGAACAATTCCGCGCGGCGCTGGATAAACTGGACGAACAGGATCGCGAAGTCGTGCTGATGCGGCATTTCGAAAAGCTGAGCAACAGCGAAGTGGCCGCAGCGCTTGATCTGACTCCGCCGGCGGCCAGTATGCGGTATTTACGGGCGATGCGGCGGCTGCGGGAAATCTTGGCGGAATGAGTATGAACGACAACAAGTGTGAGTCTTCCGGCGACGATGAGAAGTTGGCCGGGCTGCTCGAGCGGTTGACCGCAGCGCACGGCCGCGGTGAAGAAGTCGATATCGCTGCCGAGGCGGCGGCGGCACCCGCGCTATCCGACGAGCTGCGCGAACTTTGGGCCGCGATTCAAATTGCCGATTTGGTCGGCGATGTGTCGGCGGTCGGCCCGGGCAGCACCGGCACGCCGGCCGCGACGGCGTTCGAACTGCCTGTTCAGTTCGGCGACTTTGAATTGCTCGAAGAAATCGGCCGCGGCGGCATGGGCGTGGTTTACAAAGCGCGGCAAGCGAGCCTCGATCGCACCGTGGCGCTGAAGATGATTCTGCGCGGCACACTCGCTTCAGCCGAAGATTTGGCACGATTTCGTGCAGAGGCCGAAGCGGCTGCACAACTCAACCACGCGGGAATTGTGCCCGTCTATGAAGTGGGACAGCACGACGGGCACTCGTTTTTCAGCATGCAGCTCATCGAGGGCGACACGCTGTCGCAGCGATTGGCCGCCGGTCCGCTACCGCCGCGAAAAGCGGCCGAGATTCTGCTGCGGGTAAGCCGAGCAATCCACGCCGCGCATGATGCAGGCGTCCTACACCGCGACGTCAAGCCATCGAATATTCTGATCGACAAAGACGGGCGGCCGCACGTCACCGATTTCGGCTTGGCCAAACGTGTTGAGGGACAGGAAAGCCTGACCCGGACCGGTGCAGTGCTGGGCACGCCCAGTTATCTCGCCCCCGAACAAGCGATCGGTACCCGCGGCGTGTTGGGACCGGCGACCGATGTTTACAGCCTGGGCGCGGTCCTTTACCAGATGCTGACCGGACGCCCGCCTTTTCAAGCCGCCACGCCCTTGGAAACCGTAATGCTGGTCGTCGAGCAGGACGTCGTGCCGCCGCGGCTACTTAATCCCCGCGCCGACCGCGACCTGGAATTGATCGCACTACGGTGTTTGCAAAAGCCGCCGGAATTGCGGTACGCCTCGGCCGCCTCGCTGGCCGACGACTTGCAGGCCTACCTAGAAGGCGATCCGATTTCGGCGCGGAGCGGACGCTTCAGTGCAATCATGGCCGGCTGGTTCCGTGAAACGCACCACGTTTCGGTTTTGGAAAACTGGGGGCTGCTCTGGATGTGGCACGCGGTCGTGCTGTTGGTCCTCTGTTTGCTGACAAACCTGATGCACGCCCGCAGCTTTGTTTCTCCCGTGTCGTATCTGCTGTTATGGGGTGGCGGCCTGGCGATTTGGGCGCCTATCTTCTGGGCGATCCGCCGCCGAACCGGGCCGGTAACCTTTGTCGAGCGCCAAGTTGCCCACCTCTGGGCTGCAAGTGTGATTGCCAGCGTGGGTTTGTTCGCCATCGAGTGGATTTTAGGGCTGGACGTGTTGGCGCTTTCGCCGGTGCTCGGCCTCATCAACGCCATGGTGTTCACCGTCAAGGCGGGAATCCTGTCCGGAGAATTTTATGTCCACGCCGCGGTGCTATTCGTCACCGCCGCTATCATGGCGGTACTACAGCAATGCGGACTGGACATCGGCATCACGGTTTTCGGTGTCGTATCCGCCGGGGTTTTCTTTGTGCCGGGCTGGAAGTATTACCGACGGCGGTTGAAAGCGACCGGGAGTTGATTGCAATCCCCCCTTCTACGGCACGGCGGCCCAATCCTACGACGCAGAGCAGACGCCGCGCAGACGCCGCTTTGGCTCACCGTCGGGCTTGCCACGTCCAGTGTCGGTCGCTCGTCGTGCGAACGCTCATCGGATCGAAACCGAATTCTGTGACGATGTCGCGGACTTCGTACAGCGTCAACGATGCCCGCAGTGAATCGTCAAACAGTTTGCGCTGGTACGCGGTGTCGTTACCCGCGTAATGGCGCACCAATCGTCTTACCGCCGCATCGTCCGCGGGCCGCAACAGATCCCGAAAGAAAAGCAGTCCGCCCGCCGCGGTAGCTCGCACCGATTCGGCCAGCACCGCTGTCGGATCGGGGATATGATGCACGATGCTGTTGGAGATCACGGCTTGAAACGCGCCGTCGTCGTAAGGGAGCCGCTTGGCGTCAATCAACTCCGGAGAAATGCGATCGGTCAGATCCGCGGTGAGTACATTCGCGCGGGCCAATTCGATCATGGACGACGATAGATCTACCGCCAAGACGGAGCAATCGGCAACACGCCGGCAGAGTTCAATCGGAATCTGCGCGGTACCCGCGCCGACGTCCAAAATCCGCCCGGTCAGGCTGTCAGCACCGGCAAATGCAAGCAGGTCATCGACAAAAACCCGATTGACCTCGGAGTGATCCATCGAATCGTACTCGGTCGCATCTTCCGGCGTGTCCATTACCTCGGGTTCGAGAACTCGTTTGAGCATACGAACAATCACTCCCCGCGACCAAACGACCAATTCGGCCCACCATCGGTCCGCAACGACGACCCGCCAGCCAGTCCCGCCGACGGCATTTGACCTTGGTTATCAAACTGATCACGCCGCGTATTCGAGCTGAGTAAAACTTGAGAGAAATTCTTCCAAAAATGTTGGCGGCTGCACAGCACACAATGTGCGGAAACTAACAAGTTATTTCACGCACAACGTTGGTGGATCAAAGGACTTAAACCGCCGATACAACGACGTTACACAAGATTCTCCCGCTGCAAGCATCTAATTAGGTATGGCAGTTGCGGTAACAGGGATTGTGATGAAATTCCGGCGGACAAATCGGCAGATCGCCCGACGGCCCGCACGAACTTTTGTTAACTCGTCTGCTTCAAACTCTGTTAGAATCCTCCTAAGTGGTTGTTTGAGCCTGATTTACCACCGCTGGTGGTCGTTGACTGCCGGCGGTGGAGAATCGAAAATGGCTTGAACTCTGCTGTAATTTGCGACGTATGGAACCATGACAACGATTGTTGATCAAGTTAGTGACAAGCGTATGGCCGGTGATCCCGCGTTGGCCGAAGCAACCGATGAAGCCCTGTTGCTCGGTTATCGAGAGTCCGGCGATTCGCAGGCCTTTGAAGAATTGGTCCGCCGCTATGAGCGCGAGATATTCAGTTATCTGCGGCGCTACCTGGGCTACGCCGAAATGGCAGAAGACGCCTTTCAAAGGACGTTTTTGCAGGTCCATCTGAAGTGCGACCAGTTTGAAGAGGGCCGGCGATTGAAACCTTGGCTCTACACGATCGCAACCAACCAGGCGATTGATTTGCAAAGGAGAAATAAGCGGCACCGCATGGTTAGCCTCGACGGCAAACGAACAGCCGGCGACGACGAGAGTGTCGGCGCTTTGCTCGGCCTGCTCGAAAGTCGCGAGGCCTCGCCCTTAGAGTCACTCGAAAGCGACGAACGCCGCCGATGGGTTCGCCGTACGGTGGACGAACTGCCGGAACAACTGCAATCCGCACTGATGCTGGTTTACTACCAGGGACTAAAATACCGCGAGGCGGCGGATGTCCTCGGCATACCGGTAGGCACTGTGAAAAGCCGTCTACACAGCGCCCTGTTAAAGATCAATCAGGCGTGGCACAAGACGCATACGGAGAGCAATTAAAGAAACAGGACGGAATGTATTCCGCTGAGATGCAGACTGAAATCGCACAACGGGATTCATCCAAATTTAGAACAACTTCTTCGTTGACGCGGATTTAAATCCGTTCTACTTGGGGAGCAAGTAATCGCCATGAGAGAAGAGTTAGTCGGGTATATCATGGGGGCGCTCGACGAACGGGCCCGTCAAGATCTTGAAGCCCACTTGGCCACGGACAGGAATTTGCAATCCGAATTGGAGTTGCTCCGCGAATCCATCAAGCTGCTCGACGCCGACCGCCAGCATTACGACCCGCCTCAAGGACTTGCCGGGCAAACGTACGATTTTGTCCACCAACACTCCGAAACCCAATATTCGGCCACCGTACCCGTCGCGGAACCTCCGCCGCCGGCTCCGGTTTTTGCAGGGGCGAACTCGGCATCCCTGCGGAGTTGGAATATGGCCGACGTTGCGGTTGCGGCCGGAATTCTCATCGCCGCCGGGTTACTGCTGTTTCCAGCAATCAGTCACAGCCGCTTCAATGCGGAATTGACTGCCTGTCAAAACAACCTGCAAAACATCGGCGATGCCGTGCATCGATACTCGGAACGCGATCCGAACGGGCAGATACCTGCCATTCCGCAAAGCGGCGAACTGGCGGTTGCGGGCCTGTACGCTCCTCAACTTGTCGAAGCGGGCGTTATTTCCGACCCGCGCGTGTTCTTTTGTAGCGCCGCGGAGGCCGTGAATCGCAAGCCGGCTGTCGAAATACCGAAGTATGCTCGCCTGGTCAAACTATCGCGTCAAGGCGATCCGCAGTTGAAAACGATGCTCGCCAAAATCGGAGGTAGCTACGCATACAACCTCGGCTATTACGACGGTGCGACGTACCGAACACCAACGATGGACAAGTCCGGTGATTCTTTGATCGTGCTGATGGCCGACGCGCCCTGTTCGCAGAGCGACTATTCGCAAAGCCGCAACCACGGCGGCTACGGCCAGAACATTCTCTTTCTCGACGGCCGCACCGAGTACCTGACCGGTTGCCGGACCCCCGGCTACCGCGACACCGATTTCTATCACAACGACGACGGCCGAGTCGCCGCCGGCAAACATCGCCACGACTCGGTCGTCGGTGGATGTCTCGCCAAGCCGTGTAAATAGCGGCCGTTTTTTTGCGGCTGGCGTCGCTGATGCCCTCCCCCCACCCGCAGTCGCCGGGCGTTGCGAAATTGCAACATCCCGAGTTCCGGGCCCAGGGACCGCAGGCACCTGCAAACCCCGCCTTTCTAAGGTTTGGGAACACGCGGGACAGAAGCCGGCCCCATCGGCCGGTTTGGCATTCGGTTTGCCTTAACCACACGCTATGGTTCCAAAGCAGCACCAGTCCGTCGAAATCATGCAGGCAAGCGATCTCGTTGAGCTTGCCGGGGCGATTGCTTTACACGGCCAAGTGATCATCGAAGCCAGCCCGGAACGAATCAACGCATCGCTCGAACAATATTGGCTGGCCTCCAAATGCCGCTGCGACCGTTGGGGCCACTCGCTGCGGGAATTCCGAGACGGTAAACACTCCGACGACGAAACCGTCATTGCCGAAATCTCGCTGCTGGACGAAATCATTTCGGGTGAAGCGCTAACGCGACTTTGGACAGCGGTCCTTTCGGTACACGACCACCGTCAGGGCGCCGATCGCGTTTACCCGGTGGCCAACAGCGTGCTGAGCGCACATGTCGACTTCCGCAATCGGGCCCTGGCCATGCTCGCTGGCTCGCTCCCGCTGCAACCTAAAGACGCGCGACGCATGTTACGATTACATCGTCGAGTCAGTCGCTGGGTCGATCTGCTGCTGGCCTACCTGCAGCGGTTCGACGACGTCAGCCGGTTTGCCTTCCGTCCCCAGCGCTGTCGGGATTTCGCCATCGACCTGTGGTACGAAAACCGCTTGCTGAATCATCAGGTTTCTCGACCATTGACGCTCATCTCTCTGCAGGCGGCATTGTGCAAAGAACTGCGGCCTTCCAGCCCCAACGGCGACCTCAATTTTCAAATCGGCGCGAGCGTCCTTTCATGTTTTGACGCATCGCAGCTCGACGCCACGGGCACATTTCACTGGCTCTGGCAATACCGCCTTGTGCACAAAACGATCGACTGCCAGGGGCTGATTGACGAGCTTCTGGAGTCTGCTTAAGAGTTCGCAGACCGGCGTTCTTTCGAAAAACGCGCTGCACTTCTCCATTCGCGTACTCACGCGACACATCGTAGGGACCGCCGGTATGGTCGAAATAGCGATGTAGCGGTATCATTTCCTGTTCCAAATCACAGCTGAATCAAGGCACATGCGGCTTGCGCAAGTTCCAGGGAGGTTGTTCGATGAAATTCTGTGGCTCGTCGAAATTAAATCGCTTGTATGTCATTTTTTTAGTCGCCCTCGCTACGTCCGGGTGCAGTTCGAATTCGTCAAACAACGGCAGCGCTGCGGATGGCGAAAAAACAGTTAAAGTCGTCGTCGAATTTCCCGATGGCGATCCGTCGGTACCACCAGAACAAGGCGGGCCGGGGTTTTCGGGTGAAGGTTGGGAGACGGCGGAAGTCGAGCCGATGGGCGATTCCCGGGCCATCCCCGGTGGGCGGATTCGATGTCAAATCCGCGAATGGCCCGGCAATTTGAGGATGGCGGGCACCGGCTACAACACCTGGCTTAACTATACGGTCCGCGACTTGTGCTACGAAAGTCTGCTGGGGTTACATCCCAACACGCTCGAACACATCCCAGGTCTGGCAACTCACTGGCAGATTTCGGAGGACAAGATGAGGTTCGCCTTCCGGTTAAACCCTCGCGCACATTGGTCGGACGGAAAACCGATCGTGGCGGACGATGTGGTGGCGTCGTGGAAATTGCGGATGGACAAGACGCTACTGGACCCGTCGGCGCAACTGGTGTACGGCAAACTCCACGAGCCCATCGCCAAGAGCAAGTACATCGTGGAAGTCACCGCCAAGACGAAGAACTGGCGCAATTTCCTCTATTTCGGTGGCATGTCGATTTTTCCGGCTCATGAAATAGGTTCGATTACGGGCAAGGAGTATTTGGACAAGTACAACTACAAATACACGGCGGTCAGCGGCCCGTACATTGTGCATACCCACGATATCGTCAAAGGTAAATCAATCACCCTGTCACGGCGTGAGGATTATTGGTCTAACGATGACCCGGCCATCAGGGGTCTGTACAACTTCAAAAAAATCCAATTTGTGGTCGTCGCCGACCCACAAACCGCCTACGAAAAGGCCTGCAAAGGGGAATTGGACTACTTTTTAATCCGCAAAGCCGAGTGGTGGGCTAAGGATTTGCCGAAACGATCCGCCGTCGAAAAAGGTTGGTTGGTACGACAAAAGATTTTCAACGACGCGCCGAACGGCGTCAGTGGCTTTGCGTTAAACACTCGGAAACCACCTTTGGACAACGTCGATTTGCGGCGTGCGCT
The DNA here is from genome assembly GCA_046582885.1 of Pirellulales bacterium. GTDB lineage: Bacteria > Planctomycetota > Planctomycetia > Pirellulales > UBA7805 > JAYZEI01. The sequence continues at coordinate 8,497 of JAYGDO010000180.1, forward strand.
GCAGTACCTTTATGACCGTGAGACATTGATCGCCAAATTGGCCTATAAAGAATACGTCCCCACGGACTCCTACTGGCCAGGCGGCGAGTATGAAAACGCGAATAACGAACCGATCCGTTACGACCCGGGAAAAGCCGTTCAGTTGTTGAGCAAATCGGGGTGGTCAAAACGCGGGCCCGACGGCTTTTTGGTCAAAGGCGGTAACCGGCTTTCGATCACCCTCACGTGGTACAGCCCGCTAATGGAAAAATACTTGACCAGTTTTAAAGAATCGTGCGCCAATGTTGGTGTGGAGATCGTCCTCGACCGATCGAACCCGGAAACTATGTGGAAAAACATGATGGAGCGTAAATTCCAGATGGTCGCGATCGGTTGGGGTGCGCTGGTATTCCCAAATCCGGAGACGTCCTATCACAGCCGTCTCGCCGACAAAAACGACAACAACAATCTGACCGGATTCAAAAGCGAACGCGTGGACGAATTATGCGATCAATACGATCTGGCATTCTCTCAGGAAGAGCGGCGGAAAATAATTCGCGAGGTGGATGCCATCGTGTACAAGCAACAACCGTATATCCTTTCCTGGTATCAACCGTGCCAGCGCGTCATGTACTGGAACAAGTTTGGGATGCCCGATTACGGATTTCGCCGTACGTTGGAATGGGAAGATGCATTTGCGACCTGGTGGATCGATCCGGAAAAACAAAAGGCCTTAAACGCGGCCCGCAAGAACAAAACGACGCTGCCCGTTCCAGCCACGGAAACTCATTTTTGGGATCAACAAAAAGATGCTACGGCGTCTACCGTCGAATAGCTTGAAAAAAGGGCGCGAACCTGAAGGTAACAACTCAACATGTCGGCGCGCGCGGGTCGACTACCGGACCACACCCGCTGCTTGGTGGCGGGGAATTCGCGATTCGAAACTCGACATACACACCCGGCCGTGATCCGTCGGGACGCCCCTGATGACCGCCTATTTCATCCGCCGGTTTCTGCTCATCATTCCCACCTTTATCGGCGTCACCATGATCGCCTTTTTCATCACGCGAGCCGTCCCGGGCGGTCCGCTGGAAAAGGCCCTAATGGAATTCAAAATGGGGTCGGCACTGGAGGGCCGGGCCGCGACCACTGACGGCGGCGGCCAGATTCCTAAAGAAGCCCTCGACGAACTCAAAAAAGCTTTCGATCTCGACAAGCCGTGGTACACCGCCTACTTCCTTTGGTTCAAAAAGCTGGTCACTTTTGACCTGGGAAACTCATATCGTTTTCGGGAACCGGTGAGCGGCTTGATCAAGGACCGCTTGCCGATCAGCGCTTATTTCGGGTTACTCGGATTCACGCTGGCCTACTTGATTTGCATCCCGCTGGGTATCGCCAAGGCGCTCCGCCACGGAACAACTTTCGACTTCGTCACTTCCGCAACCGTGTTTATCGGTTATTCGATTCCCGGCTGGGCGCTCGGCGCATTACTGCTGGTCTTTTTCGCGGGAGGCGAATTCTATTCCTGGTTTCCTCTGGGGGAGTTTCGCAGCACAACGTACGAAGAGTTACCGGATTTTGTGCAGCAGCGGGAAGACCAAGAAGCCGTGGGCGACGAATACGGGACGTTTCAATGGCAGAAACTCTCTCTGTTGTCGAAAATCATTGATCAAGTTCACCACACCTTGCTGCCGGTATTTTGTTACATGATCGGTTCGTTCGCGACGCTGACCGTGCTGATGAAAAACTCGCTGCTGGAGAACATTGGCCAGGACTACGTGCGCACCGCATTCGCCAAAGGGCTCACTCCGCGGAGGGTTATCTATGTTCACACGTTGCGTAATTCGCTGATCCCAATCGCGACAGGCCTGGGCCATGCGCTTAGTGTGCTAATGGCGGGATCTTACCTGATCGAATGGGTCTTCAACATCGACGGCCTCGGTTACCTCGGCTTTACATCCATCGTGGGCCGCGACTATACGGTCGTGATGGGAATACTTTCCATTAATATTCTCTTGTTGTTGTTCGGTAATATTTTTTCGGACATCCTCTACGCAATTATCGATCCGCGAATACGCTTTGAATAACGGCGCCAACCTAGCACGACACTGATGACCACCCTACGAGAAACAAAGTCGCCATCCCTGCTCAAGCTCCGTCTGCGTAAGTTCCGCCGTCTGAAGCGGGGTTATTACAGCTTCCTAATATTGGTGGCCGTATATCTGCTGTCGTTCCTGCTCCCTTTCTTGGTGGGAAACCGAGCGTTAATGGTACGGTACGACGGCGCGCACTATTTTCCCGCGTTTCGCACGTATCTGCACCAGACATTCGGCTACTTCCCTAAATTGGGATTCTTCCAGGACCGCGCGTATCCGCCACAAGAGTTGGGACAGGATTCGGTCGCAGTGACTACGGACTTCCGGGCGCTGCAACAACAGTACACGGAAGAAGATTCGGGCAACTTTGTGTTGATGCCCCTGCTGCCGTATAGTTCCAATGAGCAATTCCTGGACGTCGCAGAGGAACCGCCTAATCATCCTTCCTCGGATCATTGGTTGGGAACGGACGATCGCGGCCGGGATGTGTTTGCCAGGTTAGTGTACGGATTTCGCATTTCGATCAGTTTCGCGCTGGTGGTAACTTGCACGGCCTATCTGATCGGCACGCTGACCGGAGCCATCCTCGGTTACTTCGCCGGGTGGATCGACCTGATCGGTCTGAGGTTGGTCGAGATTTGGGGCGCTATTCCTTTTCTTTATACCGTCATCATCGTCTCTTCCATGTTGTCACCTAATTTCGCGATACTGGCCAGCGTGCTGGCAGCCTTCGGATGGCTGGGAATTCTCTATTACATTCGCGGCGAGTTCTATCGCGAAAAATCCAAGGATTATGTCGCGGCCGCGCACGCCATCGGCGAAAGTGATCTGCGGATCATCGTGCAACACATATTGCCCAACTCGCTGACGCCGATCATTGCCTTTGCACCGTTCGCCATAGTACTCAATATCAACACACTAGTGGCACTCGATTTTTTGGGGTTCGGCCTCCCCGCCCCCACTCCGAGTTGGGGAGAGTTGATCGGGCAAGGCAAAGCGAACTGGCGCGACTGGCACCTGGTCGTGTTTCCTCTGGTCGCCATGTTTATTACTTTGCAATTGATCGTGTTCATCGGCGAAGCAGTCCGCGAAGCGTTCGACCCCAAGGTATTCAGTAGGCTCCGCTGATGTCCACCGCACGATCACATGACGGTTTGACACAAGAGGCTTCAACAGAGTCGTTGCTCAGCGTACGAGATCTGAAGACTTATTTCCGTGTCGAAGGCGGCGTGGCCCAGGCGGTGGATGGGGTTTCGTTCGATGTGCTTCCCGGTGAGGTGCTGGGGATCGTTGGCGAATCGGGTTCGGGAAAGAGCGTCACGGCGCTGTCGATCCTGCGGTTGATTCCCGAACCGCCCGGGCTTAATGCGGGTGGCGAAATCGTTTACGACGGAACGAATCTGCTTCAACTCTCCTATCCCGAGATGTGGAATATTCGCGGCAACGAGATCGCCATGATCTTCCAGGAGCCGATGACGGCGCTGAATCCGGTCTTTACAGTCGGCTTCCAGGTCATCGAAACGCTGCGCGCACACAACCGGGATATGAGCAAGCAAGAGGCATTCGACCTCGCGGTGGATATGCTCGAACGCGTGAACATCCCCGACGCTGCCAAACGCATGAAGGACTATCCGCACCAGTTTTCCGGAGGCATGCGGCAGCGGGCGATGATCGCCATCGCGTTATGCTGCAACCCGAAACTGCTCATCGCCGACGAGCCGACCACCGCGCTGGATGTTACCACGCAAGCGCAGATCATGGACCTGATGCTGGAACTTAAGGACCAGCGGGAAGGCGGTTCGATCATTTTGATCACGCATGATCTCGCCGTCGTCGCGGAAACATGCAACCGGGTCGTCGTCATGTACGGCGGCAAAATCCAGGAAGTCGGCACGGTCGATCAAATCTTTTACGAACCCAAACATCCGTATACGAAAGGCCTTTTGGAGTCGTTACCCGCAACCCAGGGCAAACGTGCCGAGCGACTGCACACGATCTCCGGCAACGTGCCGTCGATCATGAACATGCCGACCGGATGCAAATTCTGCACCCGTTGCGAAGAAGTGATTGACCGCTGCCATAACGAAGAACCATTGCTGCACGACGTCGGCGACAGACAGTTCGTCAGATGTCATCTCGTCGAACCTTGAACCTTGAACCTTGAACACCGAACAGCATAGGCGGACTGGCTACCGAATCGGCATCCACTTTAGTAGTCGATGCCGGACGTTTGACACTCGACGTTCGCTTTAGACCCCTATGTCCGAATTACTGCTTGAAGTCCGCAACTTGACGATCTGCTATCCTGTCTGGGGCGGCGTTTTGCGCCGCAAAGTCGGCGAGGTCCGCGCGGTTGACAATGTTTCCTTTGCGATCCATCGGGGCGAGACGCTTGGTCTGGTCGGCGAATCGGGCTGCGGGAAAACGACGGTCGCCAAGGCGATCATCAACATTTTGAAAGCTGTCGTACCGGGCGTTCATCAGGAAGGTCAGGTTCTATTTCATCCCCAAGACGGCGATCCGGTCAATCTGCTGCAGCTCACGCGAAGCGAAATGCGACCGCGGCGGGCCGAGATTCAAATAATCTTTCAAGATCCCTTTTCGTCGCTCAATCCGCGCATGTCGGTCGGCGATATTATCGACGCGCCGTTGCGATTGCATACGGATCAGTCGAAAACCGAGCGTCGCCAGCGAATCCAATGGCTGCTGGAGCGGGTCGGCTTGCAGGCCGATCACATCGGCCGCTATCCGCACGAATTTTCGGGCGGTCAGCGGCAGCGGATCGGCATCGCCAGGGCGTTGGCCGTTAACCCGAAACTGATCGTGGCCGACGAACCGGTCTCGGCCCTGGACGTTTCCGTGCAAAGCCAAGTCATCAATCTGATGCAGGATCTACAGGATGAATTAGGGCTGACCTACCTGTTCGTCGCGCATGACTTGTCGGTTGTACATCACATCAGTGATCGTATTGCTGTCATGTATTTGGGGAATTTGATCGAAATCGGCGGTGCGGACGATGTCTATCGCAATCCCGCGCATCCGTACTCGCAAGCGCTGGTTTCCGCCGTGCCAAAGCCCGACCCGCGCGCCGATCGATCGGGACGACAAAAGCTCGAAGGTGAAATTCCCAGCCCTCTGGACAAACCAAGCGGCTGCCCGTTTCGCACCCGCTGCCCCATCGCTCGACCTGAATGCGCCGGTACCGTACCGCCCTTGGAAAAAAAAGAGCACGGACAACTGGCAGCGTGTCCGTACACCTAAATCTGGGTGATCCAAATTGCGCGACCTTGTTCACGGGGGTTGTAGGATTTGGGCAGGTGCCGCTAGCTGATAGCTGATCGCTATTTTCCCCGATCCTCTGTTGCCTCAGTTTCATGGCAATTGTATCCTTCCGCGACCGTGCCCTAGGCGCAGTTTTACTGGAACTTCAAATTTGTCTTTTCGCGGAAGGTTCAAGGATGAACGCTGCTAATCGCCCGTGGTTTCGTGTAATTAAAACTGCGATCGCGTTGATTTCACTCTTTTCGCTCGTCGCGGCCGGTGCGATGAATCATCGCGCTTGGGGTCAAGAAGCCGAATGGATTTGGTCACCGAATCAGACCGACAACAGCCAGCCAAACGGGATCACTTACTTCCGCAAGGCGTTCACGCTGCCCGAGCCGCAAACGGGTCGAATCGAAATCACTTGTGACAGCAAGTACACGCTGTACGTCAACGGCGTCCGCGTCGGTAGCGGAAAAGACTGGCACACGTTAGACGTCTATAACGTCACCCCGTATTTGATCAACGGCCACAACGTCATTGCCGTGGAAGGAATCAAAGAGGACACCGGCAAGGCCGGAATGGTGGCACGGGTTACGATAAAAGGCACCGACGACAGCACCTTTGCTTCGCCTTCAAACTCAACGTGGAAAACGAACTCGCGACGTCAAATCGGATGGCGGCAAGCGGGTTTTAACGATCGGCGTTGGCCCAAGGCGCAGTCGTTGGGAAAATTCGGTGTCACCCCACCGTGGAATGCGGACTCCGAAGTCGCCGCCGATTCCGCCAAACCGCGTTTTGAAGTAACCCGCGAGTTCCGAGTCGAGCGCGTCGTCAAGCCGCAAGAAATCGGGTCGCTGGTCGCGATGTCGTTTGACGAATTTGGCAACGTGATCGCCGCCCGCGAAAATGGGCCATTGCTGCTGATCCGCGACACCAATCAGGACGGCCTTCCCGACCGCGTCAGCACTTACTGCAAAGAGGTCACCAACTGTCAGGGAATCTTGCCGATGAACGGCAAGGTTTTTGTGACGGCCGACGGACCGGATGGTTGTGCGCTGTACCGACTGGCCGATTCCGACCGTGATACTGAAATCGACAAGATCGATCCGATCATCAAATTCAAGGGAAAAATGCAAGAACACGGGCCGCACGGTTTGCGGCTCGGGCCGGACGGCTTGATCTATTTGGTTTGCGGCAACATGACCGTGTTCGATCAGGAATTCAGCCCGAAGAGCCCGTATCGGTTTTTCTACGAAGGCGACCTTGTTCAACCGCGCCACGAAGATCCGCGGGGACATGCCGCTGGAGTGAAAGCGCCCGGATCGACAATCTTGCGCACCGATCCCGACGGCAAAGTGGTCGAGCGATTCGTCGGCGGCTTGCGCAATCCGTACGACATCGCCTTCAATCGCGAAGGCGAACTGTTCACCTGGGACGCCGACATGGAATGGGATCGCGGGCTGACATGGCACCGTCCGACCCGAATCATGCACTTGGTTCCCGGCGGTGAATATGGCTGGCGGAGCGGTTGGGCCAAATGGCCGAGTTACTTCGTCGATAGTTTGCCAAGCATCGCCGATACCGGGCCGGGTTCGCCGACGGGCACGGTTTGTTACGATCACTTCATGTTCCCCGTGCGATTTCATGGGGCGCTGTTCATAGGTGACTGGGCTCAAGGCCAAATCCTCGTGGCGAAGCTCGAACGCCAAGGTGCGTCGTACACCGCGCGAACGTCTGTCTTTCTAGAAGGCAACCCGCTGAACGTGACCGATCTGGAAGTCGGACCCGACGGCTGGTTGTACTTCTGCACCGGCGGACGGGGGACCGAGGGCGGCATTTACCGAATCATTTGGACCGGCGAGGTTCCGCCGGAGGTTCAAGACCTCGGCAGCGGCATCCAAGTGGCGCTACGGCAGCCGCAACTACACACCGCTTGGGCGCGGCAGCGCATCGCGGTCGTCCGCAAAGAGCTGGGCGACCAATGGAACAAACAACTTGTCGAAACGGTCGGCAACCGGTTAACCGACACGAAAACGCGGATCCGAGCGCTCAAACTGATGCAGCTTTACGGTCCGTTTCCGACCGCCGAGTTGCTCGCCGAATTGGCTGCGGACCGCGATCGTCAAATACGCGCCAATGCCGCGCATCTGATGGGAATTCACGTCAGCGATAACTCGGCCACGCTACTGGCGGAGCTGCTGGAAGATCCGGATCCGGTCGTTCGCCGCCAAGCTTGTGAGTCGCTGGCTGAGGGCGGTTACGAACTTCCGGCCGCAAAGCTGATCGAGTTGCTGGCGAGCGAAGACCGCTTCCTCGCCTGGGCCGCGGCGAAGGCATTACAACAATCGCCGACCAAACATTGGCAGGACACCGTCCTGAATTCCGAGAATCAACGGATTGTGATCGTCGGGTCCTCGGCGCTGCTGTCGGCCGATCCGTCGGCCGACACCTGTCTGGCCGTATTGAGCGCCATGCGGACTCTGATGCGCGGTTTTGTGGCCGACCGCAACTTCAACGACCTGCTGCGCGTCTGCCAACTCGCCCTGCACCGCGGCGAAATCAAACCGGAAGACGTGCCCGAATTCATGAGCGAGATTTCAGAAGAATTTCCGGCTGGCAATCCTGTCATGAATCGCGAATTAGTCCGCGTTCTGGCCTATTTGAAGTCACCCCTGGTCGCCGACCGCTTCCTCGAACACTTCAACAGCGACATCGACAAAACCGACAAACTACACCTGGCCCTGCACGCCCCGCACTTCGTGGCCGGTTGGACACAAAAGCAGAAGTTCGAGTTATTGGAGTACTTCGCCAAGGAGCGTAACGAGCCCGCCGGCGAGACTTATGGGCGCTATCTCGACCGCGTCTCACGACAGTTCGTGGAAGCGATGGACGAAGACGAACGCATCGCCGTGCTGGCCGAAGGAGACAAATGGCCCGCTGCCGCACTGGGCGCTTTGGCCAAGTTGCCGCCCGATCCGGGTAGTGAAGTAATCGACGACCTCCAGCAAATGGATGCCGGGTTGGCTGGGCGTGATGGCGAAGACGTCGAGCAGTTGCGGATCGGTGTCGTGGCCGTGTTGGCCCGCAGCAAAGGCGACTCGGGCATGCAATATCTGCGCGAACTTTTCGAAAAAGAGCCGGATCGCCGCGCGGTGATTGCCATGGGCCTGGCGCAAACGCCCGAAGGCGAAAACTGGCCGCTACTGATCCGATCGATTCCGGTGATCGAAGGCCGCATGGCCGGCGAAGTGCTGTTGAAACTCGCTTCGGTCGATGAAACGCCAACCGAGCCCGAGCAGATTCGCCAATTGATCCTCTTTGGTCTAAGGCACGAAAACAAAACTCTGCGACAGCGGACGATCGCGCTGCTTGAGCACTGGACCGACGACACGGCCGGCGACGAGAAAGACTCGCCAGAAAGCATCCTCACCTCCTGGCAGGGCTGGTTCACGGAAGAATACCCCGACGAACCGGAGGCTCGTTTGCCCGTCGCTACAGAAACCGACAAATACACCTTCGACCAACTCTACAAACACCTCACCAGCGAACAGGGACAAAGCGGCAACATCGCCAATG
>JAYGDO010000203.1:0-5746 GCA_046582885.1 Pirellulales bacterium
CGATCGGAGACAAAATAAATAAAGGCGTTGTCGGGCGCAACGTATGGAGCGCCTTCATTCGATTCCTTGCGGTTGATTGTCGTCAGCGGACTTGCCGTTTTCCATTCGCCCGATGCTTTACGGACGGCCGCGTAAAGATCAAATTTATTCAACCCCAGGTCAGCGCGAAGCGTCGTTTTCCAATGATTGAACCGCTCTTTCAGCTTTCCTTCCTTGATTAGGCGGTGCATGCGCGCCGAGCGGTTACTGGCAAAAAACAGCCGTCGGCCGTCGCTGGCGATCGCCGGATCGTATTCGTGCGCGGGACTGTTGACGTTGGAACCGAGGTTCTCCGGATCACTCCAGCCGCCCTCAGTTCGACGTGAAACATAAAGATCGAATCCGCCCGCGCCGCCTTCGCGATTCGAATAGAGATAGAGGGCTTCTCCGTCGGCCTGAATGACCGGCCCGATGTCGTCTGCTTCGGTATTCAATTCCGCGACGGCCGCGGCTTGCTGCCATTCGCCGTCGACCAGCCGGGATCGATAAATGTCTTTGCCGCCATCTTCGCTGCGTAGCGTAAAATAGAGCGACGTGCCGTCGTCGGCCAGTTGGGGCCGAATCAGGCTTTCCTTTGCGCCGGCTTCCGCAGCCAACGGTTCGGCTGCTTCGGCCTTTTTCCAGATAACGTGGCGCCTCGGCGGCGCTTCTTCGTCAGGCCAACTATGCCGGCCGTCAACCGAGACGACATCGTTGGTGCGGCTTGGAACAAGCCAGATGCCCAGACCGACCAAAAACAGTACCAGCACGGCCAGCGGCCCCAGCCACCATGGCCGGCTGCGCGTTCCGTGGTGCGGCGAACCGGACTTGTCTTCCTGACGCGACTGACGTGATTTGGCCGAGCGCGATTTGATCGAGCGCGACGGGCCGCCTGAACTTTGGTCATCCATGGCACTACCTGAATTCGGGTTGTCACACACAATTGCGGTCCGCGAAGGCCGCACGCTTCCTCTCGAAAATATCAGCCGGTCTGTTTCTCCATCACCGTACAGGAATAATCCAACTCGTTCTCCTTGCAAATCCCGATTACCGTGAGCGGGTATTTGAATTGCACATCTTGGTCCGCCCGCACCTGCACGCGCGTATTGGGACTCTTTGCCGCAATGGTTTCCAGCAGTTGGATCAAATTGCGTTCGTTGATTTTCTCGTCCTTGAGAAGGTACTGATCCTTCTTATCAAGATCCTTGGCCGTCTTGATGATGTACTCACCTTTTTTGTTGACGTTGATTATCAGAGGCCGGGCGCCGGCGGCGACGGGCTCGGCCTTGAAGACCTCGGCCAGTTTCAGTGAAAGCAACTTTTCCTTCTTTTCAAAGGTCGTGGCCACAATGAAAAATATGATCAGCAGAAATACAATGTCGAGAACCGGCGTCAGATTGGGTCCTTCGAGTTCGGTATCTTCTGAGCGTAATCGCATTTTGATGATTCCTTGTTTCTGTGTATGCAGTGATGCTTAACCGCGGGCGGTAACCGTCGGTTCCGCTGCCGATTTCTGCGGCTCCGCCTGGGTGGATGTCGAGTCCGCCGCGGCGCCGACCGCGGCGACCGAGGCGCCTGTCAGAATGCTCGCTTCCATTTTCACGAAACTTGGCAGCGTATCGGTCAGACAATCTTCCATGTCGCGGAAGAAGCGATCCACCCTTGAATTAAAATTTGAGGCAAACAGCAGACAGGGAATTGCGATCGACAACCCGCCGGCGGTCGTCAACAGCGCGACGTACAATCCGGAGGCGAGTCGTTCACCGCCACCGGACAGACCCGCTTCACTCGCCACTTGAAAGGCGAAGATCATGCCGACGACCGTGCCGAGCAAACCAATCAGCGGGGCGACCGCAGCACTTACGCCGAGCGCTCGATGCTTGCCTCGCAGTATCGATACTTCACGAATGGCCGCGTCTTCCATCGCCTTCTCCACTTCCGGCAATGGCCGGCCGGCCCGCTTCAGCGTGGCGCTAAGGATGTTTGACGTAGGGGACTGCGAACTGTCACATAGTGACCTGAACTCATTCGCCGTGTCTCGCCCATCGGCAAGCAGCGACCGCAAGCGATCGACAAACGACTGCGGCACAACGTTCTCGCGCTTAAGATTCACCAGCCGCTCAAAGACAACCGTGGCCGCGTAAACGGAAAACACCGCAAGCACGATGTAGAACGCGAGGCCAAACCAGTCGGCGGTCATTTCCGGTTTTTTGAAAATCCGCTGGCCAAGCGAACTGAGTGCGCCATCCGATTCGGCACCGTTGTCACTCGCTGCCTCGTCGCCCAAATTTGCATCATCCGCCGTGCCCGCACCCGCAGCGGATTCTTGTGCGGCGACATATCCCGGCAACTGACTCCCCGCGAACACGATCATTAAGAGCGCGGCGAGCCAAATGGCAATTCTATGCGATGTCATACTAAATGCCTTCATGAGATACTTCCTTTACTCGTGGTCAAACTTTCAATGAACGTGATGTTGGCTGGATTCGCCCTCCGCCATCAAGAGAAGGGGAGGGCGAAACCCTACTTTTTCAACTCCGCGATCAACGTGGCCGCCGACTTGGCGCTGGGGTGATCGGGAAATTTTGTGACGACTTTTTCAAATTCTAGGATGGCCGTGTCCTTTTGGCCCAATTCCATCATGCACTTGCCGGCTTCGACATGAGCCCGCGCCTGCATATTTTTAAATCCATAACCGACCGCCACCAACAGAAAGTGCTCTATAGCCTCTCCATACTTCTTGCGGCCAAAAGCGATTTCGCCGACGTGGAACCTCGCTCGCGCTGCGGCTTCCGTTTCCGTGTCTTTGGTGACCTGCTCGTAAATCTGGATCGCCTCGTCTTGACGATTCAGATTCTGTAGCGAATAACCCAAGCCGAAACGCGCTTCATGAATCTGTTCGAACTGGGCAAATTGCTTTGTCAACGCATCAAAGTGTTTGTAGCTGACATCCCACCGATCCAAATTTTTGCCGCACATGCCCGCGCGATAGAGGGCTTGGCCATGGCAGTCCTTGACTTTTTCGTTGGCGACTTGCTCGAACAGTGGCAGCGCCTTTTCGAACTGGGCTTGCTGGAACAGACATTCGGCGCCGAGAAACCGACCCGGACCGGTTAGCTCGCCATTGGGAAACTTGGCAATCTGATCCAGCAGCGTGGCCGATGCCTCGGCGTACTTTTTTTGCAAGTACAGCATGTCGCCCATCTTGTACTGCAGCTTTTCGCGGATTGGCTTGTCACCCGCCGCGGCGATTCCACTCTTAAACGCCTCGGCAGCCGCGGCGACTTGGATTTCTTTTTTCTTTTCGTCTGCGGCGGCCTTGGCCGTTTCCTCGTGATAATGGCCGATGTGAAACCAAGCTTCGGCAGCCAACGGACTTTTCGGCCTCGCCTTGAGCAACTCGCGGAAGGAATCGGCCGCTTTGGCCAGGTCCGGCTGCTGTTCGTTGAGGTGGGCGTAACCCAATTCGTAGTAAATCTTGTCGGCGTGCTGGTAATCGGGTTTGGCCGTCAATAGCGACGCCAATGTCTGCTTCGCCGGATCGTATTGCTTGAGTCCAATCTGGCAGATCGCCAGTGCGTACTGCGCGTCAGAGGCCATGTCGCCTTGCGGTTTGTTGGCCAAATAATACTGCAGGTCCTTAATCGCGTTGTCGAATTGTTTAAGCCGCTGAAAGACGAGCCCGCGCAGAAAGCGGCCGCGGCGCGTTGTGTCTTCGTCCGCCTTGCCGGCCAGCAACTTGTTGAGCGGATCGGCTGCCTTGTCGAATTCTCCTTTCGCAAAGTAAACCGCGCCGATGCCGTACTGAGCGGGTGCGGAAAATTCGCTCTGCGGATACTTTTGTAGCACTTCGCTGTAGCGCGCGATCGCCGGGTCGAATTTCTTTTGCTCCTGAGCCTGCTCTCCAAGCTGATACAAGGACTGACCGCGATACTGGCTTTCGGGGAACTTCGTGACGAGTTGTTCCAGTCGGGCCGTCGCGCCGACGGCATCATCCAGCGCGATATAACTCTGCGCCGCGGCTAGCAGTACTTCGTCTCCGCGATCCCAATCGGGCAGGGACTTGATCGCCTCGTCGTAGGCAGCGATGGCCTCCTTATCGCGATTCATTTCGTTGTGACTGCGGCCGATCAGCAGCTGTGCTTCTGCCCGCTGCTGGGGATCTTTGACCGCCGCCAAGGCACCGCCGAGATGCGCCACGGCGGCGTCGTATTTTTTCGCCTGATAGATGCACCAGCCGATTCTCAAATTAGCCCTCGGCGCGCGGGTGTGCTGCGGAAACTTGGTGACAAGCTGGCGATAAAATTGCTCGGCTTTGGCCGTGTTCGCAGCCACGTCGGCTGCTTGTTCATCCAGCAAATACCCTTCCGCCGCAATGTAAAGGACTGCGGGAACCAGGTCACTGCCCGTGAACAGCGCGTCTTGATTGGCCAAAAACCGTTCGGCCCGCTGGCGAGCACCCGCATGGTCCGACTCGCCGAGCGAGGCCAGCGCGGACATGTATACCGCCTGCGGCGCGAGCGCATGTTTGGGATTCGCCGTGCCAAAAGCGTCGTACAGCGCGACCGTTGCTTTCCGCTGTTCGGGCAATTCGTACAGGGCGTCGATGCGCGTCATTTCTACATGCGGAACAAAGGCCAGCGGGGCAGAATCGCCCGCCGCCTTCGCATCGTTGACGACCTTGGCCAACGGGCCCTGCTTGATCGACTGCAAAACTGTGTTCAACGCGTCGACCGCCTGTTGCGGCTTTTTGTCTTTCAGGTACGTCCGGCCCAGCCAGTAGCCCGCCTCGATTGCTTCGACCGTGTTGCCACCGGCCAACGGTTGCAACCGTTGGATCGCCGGTCCAAATTGGTCCAATTGAAAGTAGCAGCGTCCCGCCGCCAGTAGTGCGGCCGCCTTGTATTGACTGTTGGGAAATCGTTTCTCCAGGTCGATGAAAACCGCCGCGGCACCGTTGTTGTCACCCGCCTCCATGCGGCAGTGGCCGCAGCGCAGCGCGGCAAAATCGGCCAGCGGAAAGTCCTTGACCTGAGAAACGGCTTGGAACAGCTTTTCCGCCTCGGTGAATTTGCCGCCGTCAAACTGTGCCATGCCTAGCCGCAAGCGAATCTCACTGGCCAGCGCGTGTTTTTGGAACTCAGCGTTGGCGAGAAATTTCTGATACGTCTGCGCAGCTTCGGCGGGCTTATCGAGTTCCTGCTGCGTCGTCCCCAGCGCGTAGTAGGCGTCGGGTACCAGTGGGCTTTTGCCGTAGGACTGTATGACTTTGCTGTAAGCGGCCGCGGCCGCGGCGAGGTCCCCGGCCGCGTAGAGCGACTCGCCCTGGAAATAGCAGGCTTTGGCCGCGTGCGGGCTGGTCGCGTACTTGCCGACCGTTTCGCCGAACGCAGCAGCGGCCGCCCTATAATCCTCGGCTTTTTGGGAACCGGCGGCCGTCTGATAATAAGCCATTGCCAGGTTGTACTGAGCGCCATCTTTGTTCTTGAACTGCGGGTACTTAGTCAGCACCGATTTGAAGCTGGCCGTAGCTTCCGGGTACTGCTTTAAATGAAGCTGACAAATACCCAGATAATAGGTCACTCGGTCGACGCGCTCGTCTTGCGGGTACTTCGTCAAGAACGTCTTCCACTTGACCGCCGAGCGATCGTAAAAACCGCTGTTTTGCAGCGCGGCCGTCGCGTTGAACTCGCGAACTGCGACCTGATTCTTTCCTTCGTTCGGCTGT
>JAYGDO010000227.1:0-6351 GCA_046582885.1 Pirellulales bacterium
CCGACTGGGACCCATCCAAATTCGCGGACATCGGCCCAACTGTCTTCGCCGACGTGCTCCACGGAGGCGGTCGCCGGAAGAAAATCTCGCAACCGATCAATGCGACCGGCCAACGCATCGCGCATTCCGCTGATGCGAATCCAAAGATGCTGCGGAGGCTCGTAATCCAGGTGATCGATCTCGGCGTTTGAGGCGGCCAGACAATTCATCGAATCGACCGATTCGGCCGCATCTGCCAGCCGAACACAAATCGTCGACGACGCCTCTCGAGCCGGAAAAACCTTGAACGTAAACTCCACCAATACACCGAACTGCCCCAACCCGCCGATCATTAATTTGGGCAAATCAAAACCAGCCGCGTTTTTGACCACCTTTCCACCACCGTAAACGACGTCGCCCAAACCGTTGACCAGTCGCACTCCCAATAGAAAATCACGCACCCCGCCATAGCGAAACCGCCCGGGACCGGAGAGGCCGGCGGCGACCGTCCCGCCCAGTGTCGCGCCGGAGTCGACCAGCGGTGGATCGAATGGCAGATACTGCCGGTTTGCGGCGAGTTGCTGCTGTACTGCGCGGACCGGCGTCCCGGCCAGCGCGGTGAATGTGTATTCACTTGGCTGGTACTGAAGTACCCCCGACAATTTCCCCACCCCGAGGTTCGCGTGTCGCGACAAGGCGGATTTCGTACCTGCACCGGTCGCCACCACATGCGAACGATCTCGCACAAACTGCTGAACATCACTAATAGATTCTGCGTGGTACATAATTTTTTCCGGAGGAAAACACCAGCGCCGACCCACTCCTCATAGATCCCCCGCCAACCAGGGAGGACAGTTTTATTCCCGGAAAATGATGCCTTGTTTTTCCAGAGGGTGATAACCGTGTGTGGTCAGTGCGGGCGCTTCGGCTGTGGCAAGCATTTTCCCCGGATTGGCAAGCCGCTGAGGATCCACCGAATCGCGAATGCGGTGCATAAACTGCGTGTCATCCTCGCCATACATCTCCTTGAGAAACGCTCTCTTCTCCAAACCGACGCCGTGCTCGCCGGTTATTGAACCGCCCATGTCGATGCACATTTTGAGAATTTCGGCCAGGCATGCTTCGGCCCGCTCCAGTTCGCCTGATTGGCGACCGTCGAACAAGATCAACGGATGCAAATTACCGTCCCCGGCGTGGAATACGTTGGCGATGCGACAGCCGTGACATTCACCAATCCGTTCGATTTCAGCCAGCGCTTCGCCCAGTTTTGACCGCGGCACGACGCCATCCTGAACGATGAAATCCGGACTTAGTCGGCCGACGGCCGAAAAGGCGCTCTTGCGTCCTTTCCAAATCGTCATCCGTTCTTCTTCGTCCTGCGCAACTTTAATTTCAAAGGCTTGCGACGCGTGAATCACCTCTAAAAGTCGCTGTTCTTCGCAGGCGACCTCTTCGCGGAGGCCCTCAAGTTCAACGATTAAAACCGCCTTGGCGTTCTCCGGGTACCTGATTGGCACAGCTTGCTCGGCGGCGTCCATCGTCAGCCGGTCCATGATTTCTAACGCGCCCGGTAAAATGCCCGAGGCCACAACCATCGATACGGCGTTGCCCGCTGCGGCCAACGAATCGTAAGCCGCGATCAGCGTGCGATAGACTTCTGGTTTCGGCAATAGCCGCAATGTGATCTCCAAGGCAACGCCGAAAAGACCTTCCGAGCCGATGAACATGCCTGTCAGGTCGGGGCCCGCCATTTCCAAACTGTCTCCACCAAGCCTGACGAGTTCGCCGTCAGGCAGCACCGCTTTAATACCCAGCACGTGATTCGATGTCATGCCGTATTTCAGACAGTGAGCGCCGCCCGAATTGAACGCCACGTTGCCGCCAATCGTACAAACCGGCCCGGACGACGGGTCCGGCGCGTAATATAGGCCGTTGACCGCGACGTGCCGCGACACTTGCGCATTAACCACACCCGGCTCGACCACCGCGATACGCTGCACGGGATCCGTGCGGACGATGCGATTGAGCCGGTTCAGTCCGATTACCAGTCCGTCTTCGATCGGCACACAACCGCCACTGAGACTCGTGCCGCTGCCGCGTGCCATGAATGGGACTTTGTGCTCGTGGCAGATTCGCACGGTGGCGATCACCTCATCCTGAGTGTCGGCCAACACAACTGCCGCCGGCGTGGCGCGAAATGCGGTAAGGCCATCGGATTCGTAAGGCACGACTTCGGCTCGCCCCGTCAGCAGACGGTCTGGGGGATAGATGGCTGCCAGCGATTTAAAAAATGGATCGGCGCTCATGCGATTGGCTTACTGATTTCGTTGGCCGCCGCGACGGCACCACCGAGTTCACACGGATGTCCTTCGTCCACTAACAATTGTTCGAGTGCGGCCAGCAGCAGCAAGACGTTTTCCTGACGCGAAGCGTAACCCATCAAGCCGATCCGCCATACCTTACCCTTGTAGGCTCCAAGGCCTGCACCGATCTCGACACCAAATTCCGTCAACAGCCGGTTGCGAACACGGGCCTCGTCAACTCCGTCCGGCACCCGTACGGCGTTAAGCTGCGGCAAGCGATGGCCCGCTGGCGGCATAAATTTAATGTCCAGCGAGGCAAGGCCGGCGGCGAGTGCCTTGTGATTTCGTTCGTGCCGCGCGAAACATTCGTCGAGACCCTCCTCCAAAACGAGGCGCAGAGCTTCGTGCAAGGCATAGGTCATGTTAATCGGCGCGGTGTGGTGATAAACGCGGTCCTCGCCCCAGTAGCTGGCGAGCATTGTCGCATCGAGATACCAGCTATTGACCCTGGCTTTACGATTCATGATCGCCTCGACTGCACGCTGGCTGAAAGTGACCGGCGCCAGGCCGGGCGGACAACTCAGGCATTTTTGCGTGCCCGAATACACAGCGTCAATTTGCCATTGATCTACCTCCACCGGAACGCCGCCGAGCGCCGTCACCGCGTCGACGAGCAGCATGGCGCCGACATCGTGTACGATATTCGCCAGTTCCTCAATCGGCTGCCAGGCACCGGTGGATGTTTCGGCCATAACGATGAGAACGAGTTTGGGCTTAACCGACGCGAGTACCGGTTTCAGATCTCCGGCAGTAAAGACTTCACCCCACGGTCGTTCGATCCGGGTCACTTCCGCGCCGGCCCGTTCGGCCATCTCGGCCAAGCGGCCGCCAAAGACACCATTAACACAGACGAGCACCGAATTTCCCGGTTCAACCAAGTTCATTACGGCCGCTTCCTGACCGGCCGAGCCCGTACCACTAACTGCGAAGGTAAGTTCATTTTTCGTCCGAAACACCTCGCGCAACATGGACTGCAGCTCGTCCATAACCTGCAAATAATACGGATCGAGATGTCCGACCGTCGGCCGGGCCATCGCGGCGAGCACGCGGGGATGAACATCGCTGGGTCCGGGCCCCAGAAGGACACGTTGAGGCGGCGCGACGGTTGACGGCAAATCAATCATTACTGGCTTTCCCCAAAGACCAAATTCCAATGTCCGATAAAATCGTCTTGCTCGCGGTGATTGGAATTCTGCTGCTTGTCCCTCAAATCAGATCCATGCTCCCGTTCCAACGAACGAATCCTTCGATCG
Source organism: Pirellulales bacterium (assembly GCA_046582885.1). Taxonomy (GTDB): domain Bacteria; phylum Planctomycetota; class Planctomycetia; order Pirellulales; family UBA7805; genus JAYZEI01. The sequence continues at coordinate 3,596 of JAYGDO010000227.1, forward strand.
CTTCGTACTCCGCCATGCCCAGCGCGTCGTAGAGCCGTGCGGTTTCGGCATTTCGCTCCTCGGCGCGTTTCCAAAATTCGCGGGCGTCGGGCCCTGGAAACAACGCCCGGTCTTTTTGCGACTCGTGTTTGAAAATTGCGTTCCGCTTGCGGCGGACCTCCAGGGGACTGAGCGGTACGGCCATTTCGATTTCATCTGGCTCCCATTCGTGCCATGCCCCGCGGTACAGCCACACTTCGCAGTGCTGGTACCAGTCTTTATCCTTGACGCGATGACACGCCTGCAGAATGGCGCTTAGGCACGTGCGGTGCGTGCCATGTGGGTCCGACAGGTCGCCCGCGGCATAGACCTGATGCGGACGGATTTCAGCCAGCAAATCGACGATCATCCGAATGTCCGTGTTACTAAGCGGTTTCTTTTTGACGCGGCCCGTTTCATAAAACGGCATATTCAGAAACCGCAGTTTCTGCTCGGCCAAACCGCAGACACGACCGGCCGCCCGCGCTTCACCACGGCGGATCAGCGATTTAATCTTTTGCGTTTCCGGGCTGTCGACGTGGCCGGCTTTTTTGTGTCGCAGAAATCTCTCAACATGATCTTCAAGCTGGGCAGTTTGCTCCGCCGAGATGTCGAACTCGTGGTTATAGTCGGTGGCGAAATCGGCGAAGCGAATGGCGTCGTCGTCAAACACCGCGATGTTACCCGAAGTTTGATAGGCGACGTAGACATCGTGACCCTGGTCAACAAGCCGAATCAGTGTGCCGCCCATCGAAATGACATCGTCATCGGGGTGCGGTGAAAAGACAATCAACCGCTTTGGAAAAATATCGTCGAACGCCTGCGGGCGATCGCCCGGCAGTTTTTCATGCTCCGGCTTGCCGCCAGGCCAACCGGTGATGGTGCTTTGCAAATGCCGAAAGGCTGTCAGATTGATTTCGTAAGCCGGGCCATGTTCGGCCAACAAATCCTGCAGACCATTTTCGTTGTACTCGTGGTCGGTCAGCTTCAGAATCGACTTCTCGACGCGGCGCGCCAGCCAGATGACGGCTTTGCGAATAAGCTGCTCTATCCATTCGACCGGCCCCAGCAACCAGGGGCAGGCGCAGCGCGTGAGCTGCTCGGCGGCGGCCGCATCCAGCACAACTTCGGCATTCGCGTGCTCTTGTAAAAAACTGGCTGCGACGGCGGGCGTGATATTGCCTTCAACAGCGCGGGCGATGATGGGCGCTTTATGTTCGCCGAACACCAGCATAATCACCCGGCGGGCGCCGAGAATCGTGCCGACGCCCATGGTGATCGCACGCCGCGGAACATTTTCCTCCCCGAAAAAGTCGCTAGCCGCGTCGGTGCGAGTGACATGATCCAGCGTAATCAACCGCGTGCGGCTGTCGCGACCCGACCCCGGCTCATTAAAACCGATGTGCCCCGTGCGGCCGATACCCAGCAATTGAATATCGATGCCGCCCGCGTCGCGTATGCGTTGCTCGTACCGCTCGCAGTAGTTGTGCACGTCGTCCGCGGCCATCGTACCGTCCGGAACAAATGCGTTCTCTGGGGCGATGTCGACCAGATCAAACAGGTGCTCCTGCATAAACCGGAAGTAGCTTTGCAGCTCGTTCGGCCGCATCGGATAATACTCATCCAGGTTAAACGTGATGACGTTTGCGAAGGAAAGCTCTTCCTCACGGTGCAATCGCACGAGTTCATCGTAAACAGCCGTTGGCGTGCTGCCTGTGGCGAGGCCCAGCACACAGTGCTTTCCCTCAGCGGCTCGACTGTGAATCAAGTCGGCAATTTCGTGGGCGACGGCGATGCTCGCGTCTTTGGCCTTGGGGTGGACAGCACACGGTGTGCGTTCGAGTGACTTTTCTGGTTCGTGTTCCGTTAGCATCTGCAAATATATTCCGATTGGCTCTTTGTTGAACTCGGACACCGAGTGAAGCGGATCAAATCTCGCCAAGAAAAAACGGTCCCCGACGTGTCGCGGCTAATCCGCACGCGATCAATACAGCCCCGCGTGAGACTGAAACCTGAAGTGCCAGCGGGCCCCTTACGGCCCACGCCGTCGCTCCGGATCGGGAAGCACCGCCCGCCTCGGACCGGCCCTCAAAAAACGTTCAAATGTATGGCAGTTGTCCTTTATTCGCTTTCGACAAACCGACGAGCAGTTCAGCAATCGGCTCGCAAATCATTTCCAGGTATTGCCTCCCCTTTTCTGCCGTCGCTTTCGACGGATCGCCGCAGCCGGTGTCCGGATGGGTGGCTGACCAGGGGCGCGGCGTCCAGGCACGGGCTGCTTCGAAACCGCCAATCACAAATGGATTTCGCGACCCCGGCCCTGCTTGATCGAGTGCGACGAGTTCGGGCTGAATATGCAGCATCAGACTGGATTCCAACTCCCCTGCATGTTCGCCTGGGTCATCGAAAATGTTATCGATATTTTCCTCGCCGACACACCAGAAATTCACAACGACGATTAACATCCCGTGCTCGAGTTGCGCATCGCGGACAAGCGGTTTGAATTCGTTTCCGCCGTGACCGTTGAGAATTACCAGCCGATCAATGTTCTGCCGACAGAGGCTGGCAGCGACATCGTTCAACACGGCGGTGGCGGTCGTAGTCGACAAGTGGATCGTTGACACCTGATCGAGTTGCTGGGCGTTATTTCCGAATGGTATCGTCGGCAGCACAATCGGCCTGCCGCCACGCTGGTGGGCCAAATCAGCGGCCCGCTGAGCGACGGCCGTCGCTTCAAA
>JAYGDO010000235.1:0-18611 GCA_046582885.1 Pirellulales bacterium
TAACCTTTGGCGGCATAATACTCCGCCAGGGAAAAATCGCGCTGGGCTAAAGCTCGATTGACCTGCGCGTACAAATTCATCAGCCGCTGTCGGTCCTCGGGTCGTGTGTCCGTGAACTGCTTCAGGGTCTGCTCGATCAACTCCTTAGCCTCGATCATCACCGCACCGTCGTAGTTGGGACCTTGGTAACTGCGAATTTTTGATTGGACGCCCAGTACATGCGCGTCGTATTGATGTTCACTATTTGGATACTCGCGGCGAATGAGCGTGTAGTAATAGTCGGCGTCCCTAAATTGTCGTTTCGAAAAGTACCACCCGGACGTCAACATAATGCTGTCGTCCGCCAGCGGCCCGGTGGGAAGATTAAGACGGGTCTTTTCCAATGCGCGAAGCGCGGCGCCCTGTGTATCCATGATCGGCCGCTTTTCGTCGGACCAATTTGGCAGCAGCCGCCACGTTGAATTCTTCAGTTCGTCATTGAGCCAATAGCGGCCTATAGCAAACTGTCGGGCGACCACCGTGTCCAAATGACGTGTGCCTTTAAATTTGGCGATGAGTTTTTCGTACGATTCGAAAGCGTCGGCGTATTCGTCCGAGAAAAACTGACATTCGGCAATCATGAATAGCGAGTCTTCTTCCAAGGGCGAATCGGGAAATGCTTTGGCGGCCTCGCGGTATGCCTTGCGGGCGAGGGAAAATGCGTTGACCGCTTGGCGAAACGCCTTTCGCTCACGAGCGTCAATCCCCTGCCGGATTGCATCATCGCCACGGAAAAAATGGGCCTGCGCTTCCCGTTCACTTTTCGACTTCGCACCGCCAAACCACGGCAGTTTGTTTGCGACGGGAACGTTGGCCATCGCGCCTCGCCCCGTGATGCGATTTAAGAAGTCCTTGCCGGCGTTCGCACCGATAGCGATGCCTTCGTCGTCCTGCCCTCGCACCGTCGCAGCCGGCTGCGAGGAGGTTGTCGCGCAGCCTGCGGACATCGTCAGCAGTAGAATTGCAAGCAGTCGTTTTAATGTTCGTGATCGTTTTGACATCCGTGCCAGCCAGAAAATGATGAATGGTATTCGTAGGAATAGTGTTTCAATCCGGTTGCCAGCGGACTGAAGTCCGCCCTACTTGCTTCCTCCGCCAAGGTAACGGTACATGCGTGGTTTGTGTCCGATCAAGTGAGTGATGTAATGGGTAAGTAGACCGCGCAATTCGCCACAAACCGCCGGATCGACCGGGGTTTTCCGCCAATCGTTGTTATCCGTGTCGGAAAAATTTTTCATCAACTGCAACATTGCTGCGGTGGCCGAGACCACTTGCCGGCGACCGGGACGACACTTGCCGCACAAAACTCCGCCGGCCAATTGCCCAAAAGCAATACGTCCCCGCATCTGCACAGGTTCGCCGCATTCGACGCACGTATCCAAGTTCGGAAAATGTCCCAATAGCCGTAGTGCCAGCAGTTCAAACCGCAATACCGACGGCATCACTTCATCGCCCTGCACGAGGCCTTGCAAAATATTATCAGTCAGATCGAAAAGTTTCGGATGTGGATCGTAGTCCCCGGTCAGGTTCAGCAGCAATTCGGCCACGTAATAGCCTGCATACAGCGGCGCGAGGCTGAGACCTGGCGGACGGAACCGCCACTGCAGTTTTGCTTCGGTCAACAAGTCCAAACTGCCGGACGATTTGCGGAGGAACACTATTCGAGACTGCGTTAAAAGGTCAAGAGCAGAGTCAAACGGCCCTTTCCGCCGATGCGCGCCCTTGGCTAAGGCTGAGATTCGTCCGTGATCTCGAGTCAGCATCGTGACGACGCTACTGCTCTCACTGAAATCAACGAGCCGCAACACATACGCACTGTCTTTTTCGGTCGCCATCGCCGCTGCCAAAATTTTTGGAGTAGTAGAATTTGTATGAGTTTAACGATTGCGTCAAAAGTATCGATTAAGGAAGGACGATATTGGAGGGTGATGGAGTTTCGACATCGGTGCTAGCAGTCTTCGATGATAGCAGACCACTAGATCGATCCAGAACATTTTTAGCAGTGGACCATGATTCGTACAGCTTTGTCCAATCCGTATCTGGTGATCGTCGGCGCCCTGGCGGTAACGGTTCTAGGCGCGTTCAGTTACACCAAGATGCCGGCCGACCTGCTGCCGCAATTCGAAACATCGGCTGTGCAGATCGTCTGCTTCTATCCCGGCATGCCGCCGGAAGTGATGGAAAAGGATATTATGAGCCGCCTGCAGCGGTGGACCGGCCAGTCGGTCGGTATTTCACACCAAGAAGCCAAGGCGATGCAGGGTGTTTGCGTCGTCAAGGACTTTTTCCGCGAAGGCATTTCCATGGACACAGCGATGTCGCAAGTGACGGCATACGCTATGAGCGACATGTTTTACCTGCCGCCCGGTACGATCCCGCCGATGACGATGCCGTTCGATCCCACGGCGAACGTACCGTTGTGTCTCGTCGTTGTATCAAACGAGGATATGAACGAGCAGGAATTGTACGACGTCGCCTATTACGAACTTCGCAACAAGTTGCAGTCGATCCAGGGCGTCATCGCGCCGGCCGTTTATGGAGGCAAACTGCGGCGGGTGCTGGCCTACGTGCACCGTGACAAACTCGAAGCGCACGGCCTTTCACTCATGGATGTGCAACGGGCGCTGATGAAACAAAACGTGTTGATTCCGGCGGGCAGTATAAAAATCGGCGCGCAAGAATTGCAGATTTTCACCAACGCCAACGTTGAATTTTGGGAGGAATTGAACGACGCGCCGATCAAAGAAATCCCCGGCCAAGAACCGGTCCGCATGAAGGACGTCGGATACGTCAATGGCAAAGCAGCGCAAATTCAATCGAACATCGTTCGCGTTAACGGTTCGCGCAAGGCGTACATTCCGATCTACCGCCAGCCCGGTGCGAACACCATTGCAATTGTCAAGCAAATCAAAAAGCAACTTCGCGACATCGAATTGCGATTGAAAGTCGAACGCGCTGAAGACCCAAAAATGAAGAATCTGGTCCTGAGTGTTGCCATGGACCAATCGGTTGGTGTCGAAGAAGGCAACCGAGCACTGCAAATCGCGGCATCGTTGGGCGCGGGGTTGGCCGGTTTGGTGGTGTTACTGTTTCTGCGAAGCATCCGCTATACGTTGGTCATCGTGCTCGCGATTCCACTCGCGATTCTGGCGGCGATCTTCGGCATGTTTTTCACGGGCGATACGATCAACGCCATGACGCTTGGTGGCCTCGCGCTGGCTATCGGTATTTTGGTGGACCAATCGATTGTTGTCTTGGAGAATATTGTCCGCCATGCGCACATGGGCAAGTCGCCGCCGCAAGCCGCGCTGGAGGGGACTGCGGAGGTTGCCATGCCAATGTTGGTCGCCACGATCACCTTCGCCATTGTATTTTTTCCGGTCGTGTTTTTATCAGGTCTGGCAAAGTTCCTTTTCACGCCGTTGGCCATAGCGGCCAGCATTGCGATTTTCGCTTCGTACATTTTGGCGATTACGCTTGTGCCGGCCTATTGCGCGCGTTTCTTGAAAGTCCGGCCAGGGGCTGCCCATGCAGAGCATGGCGGCATCATCGCCAAGGCGTACCAGAAGTTTCTTGCCAAACTGCTCTATGTACGGTATTTGGTGGTGTTGGCAGCCGCCTGTGGATTTGTGATCGCGCTGCTGGCCATGACGAACTTGATGGGCCGTGAGTTGTTTCCGCAGATCGACTCCAGCCAGGTGCAATTGTTCATTCGCATGCCGACCGGGACGAATATCGACACGACGGAACAGACGATTATCCAGGTCGAGAATGAAATCAAAAAAATCATCGGCGAGCCCGACCCGGCGTATGCGGTCGGCCGAGAAGAAAAAAAGACCTCCGATCTGATTTTGCTCGTATCGAACACGGGCGTACTGATGGATTGGCCTGCGGCCTACACGCCCAACACGGGTGCGATGGACACGTTCATGTTGCTTCAGACCAAGGGCCGCAAGAGCATCTTTGATTACGTCACGACGCTTCGAAAGACGCTCGTCGAGAAGTTCCCCGAAGTGGAATTCGCATTCGACACGGGCGGTATGCTAACCGCCGCGTTGAATATGGGCGAGCCGTCACCCATTCACTTTCAAATACAAAGTTCGAACCTCGAACGGGCGCAGCATGTGGCCCGGCACATTGTTGACGTTGCGAAAGACACGGAGGGTACGGTCGACGTCCGCATCGCGCAGCGGATCGATTTTCCGATTCTCAACGTGAACATGGACCGTATCGAAGCAAAAAAACAGGGCCTCGATCCAGATGAAGTGATGAAGAACCTGGTCGCCGCCACCAACAGTTCGATTAATTTTCAGCCGGCGTTTTGGATCGACAAAAACAAAGGAAACCATTACTTCTTTGGTGTGCAGTATCTCGAAGAAGAACTCGACAGCATTGAGGCGTTAAAGAACATTCCATTGGGCCGCGGCGAACATGGACCGCGGCGGCTCGAAAATGTGGCCACGTTCGACGATACACAACGAGCGCCGGCAGTCATCAACCACCGCAACATTACGCGGGTTACCGACGTGTATGTCAACGTCGAGCCAGGTTATGATGTCGGTTCGGTCGTCGGTAAGATCGAAGCCGGTCTGGAACGTCTCGGCAGCAAGCCGGATTCGGATGAACGCGGTGCCTTGTATCGAATTGGTTACCACACGGATCAGGCCGTCAGGGAGCAAAAAGTCACGGCCGAGGAAATCGAGCGTATCCCGCTTTCGGACGGCCGCCTGGCGGGCCGCAATTTCAAGGGCATTACGTTCCGCATGATGGGCGAAGTCGCCACGATGCGCGAATCGATCGCGCAGTTTACGGGCGGCCTAATCATCGCCGCCGTACTGGTCTATCTGGTGATGGTCGCACAGTTCCGCAGTTTTGTCGATCCGTTCATCGTGCTGCTGACCGTACCGTTGGGGTTCATCGGTGTCGTCGTCGTGCTGATGGCCACCGGCACGCACCTGTCGATTATGGCTTTTATGGGTATCATCATGATGGTCGGTATCGTGGTCGAATATTCGATCGTGCTGGTCGATTTTGCTAACCACCGGCTGCGGGAAGGCTACACGCCGCGTGAGGCAATCCTGGACGCCGCCAAAGTGCGGCTGCGGCCAATTCTGATGACATCGTTGACGACGTTGCTCGCGCTGTTGCCGATGGCGATTGGATTTAGCGGTGGCGAAGCGAACGCACCGCTGGCACGCGCAATCATTGGCGGTGTGTTGGGCGCGACGGTGTTGTCGTTGATCGTTGTGCCATGTTTGTACCAAATTTTGAAACGCGGATCGGCCGAGGCATCTGCCGCGGAACGGCAAGCCGACAGCACTGTCCCAGCGGCTGATCCGTAAAAACAGCTTCAACAGATCAAACAAGTTCATTTTTTGCACTTGGAGCATAAACATGAATAGGCACACCGGGCTATTGTGGTTTGCCGCACTTTTCATGCTGGCAAACGCCGGTTGCAAACCGTCCGCGACGGATGATTCTGCTGGCGGCGGCAACGAAGGAACCGCGAAGGCCAAGGTGAAAGTTGTGAAGGTTAAAGTAAGCGACGTCCGCGACGAAGTGGAAGTGCCCGCTTCGTTCTACGGTTTTCAAATGGCCGACTTGATGTCGAAGGTCGATGGTTATGTGCTTGCGGTCAACGTTGATATCGGCGACCACGTCAGCAAAGGACAAATTTTGGCCAAGCTTCGCGCACCGGAACTGCTCGCCGATGTCGAGCGCAAGTCGCAATTGGTCGAACAAGCTAAAAAAGAGGCCGCCAGCTACGAATCGCAAATTGGACTGGCCGAGGCGAATCGCGCGAGCGAGCAGGCCAAACTAAACCTGCGCAATCTGCAAATGAAAAGTGCCAAGCAGCTCGTCGAAAGCGGCGCGCTCAACGAACAAAAGCTGGACGAAGCCAAATTCGCAGTTGCCTCTAGCGAAGCGGCGATAATCCGTGCGGAGGCCGCCGTGATGGCAGCGGAGAAAGAGGCCGAAGCTGCGGCTGCCCGCGTCAAAGTTGCGATCGCGGAACAGCAGATGGTACAAACCATGGCTGACTATTTGCACATTAAAGCGCCATTCGACGGCCTGATCACGATGCGAAATGTAGACGCCGGCGCATTCGTCGAGCCGGCCTCGGGCGGGCGCGGCACGGCGCTGTTTCAAATCACGGCGGTGGATCGAGTCCGGGTGGTTATGCACGTGCCGATGCGTCGTGCGGGTCGATTGAATGAATCCAACGAGGTGACGATCGGTCCCATCGAACGCCTGCCCGGAAAGACGATCCGCACGTTGGGTGGCGAAGCTCTGACTTTATCGAGGATCGCCAGGTCGTTTGACAGCTCTCGAATGATGCGGGCTGAAGTTGATATCGAAAATGAAAAACTCAAACTGGAAGCAGGGTTTGAGCTGAAGCCAAATGACTACGGGTTGGCAAAAATTACCTTGAAAAAATGGAACGGCGCATTAACGGTTCCCAAGTCGGCCATTGCCACACAGGAGAAGAACGGAAAAAAACATTCTACGGTGGTGGTCGTCGATCATTCAACCAATTCGTGCTCCGAAGAAGAAGTCGAAGTGCTGATCGTGTTGGACGAACTGGTGGCCATCAAGTCGGTCAATATCAAAGAGGGCGACCGAGTTGTCGTCAGTGGCCGAGAACAAGTTAAACTCCAGGAAGTCCTTGCCGCCGACCGCATCGAAGAAGAATCACACGAGAAGGAAAACTAAGTTGTGGTTCAATCTTGACACCACAACGGTCATGGGCTGGCCGGACTTTTAATTAAAAATGGATATCGTGACGCCTCAGCGTGAAACATCGAAGACGACTAGTTTTTGCGGGACAAGATCGCTTGGTGTTGTGCTGCTAAGTTCGGCAATGCTCACTTGTTTATTCGGCGGATGCACCTATTGGGATCGCCCATCGTCGGCGGTACGGATGGGGCCGTTTGCCGGTGTGCCGATTTCGACCGAAAGTCGAAAAAAATCGGAGTTCCCGAAGCCATACAATCCGGCCGATGCTGGCCCGCATTCCCTTCCATCCGCACCGCACAAGCTGGGCGCTGGCGACATTAGGCTGACCTCGCTGCGGATTGACGTGGAAGGCGAAGGTGACGAAGACGAGTCTGCTGACGAGCTCATGCCAATTCCGGTCGGCGAACCGCCGGTCGAGGAAATCCCACGAACTTCGGCTCGCTATCTTCAGGATGACTCGCTGCCGGACAACAAGACGTATGTCGTCGATCTGTCGACAGCGCTGGAGTTAGGGGGGGCGAACAATTTACAGGTCGAACTGGCGCGCGAGCGCGTTCGCCACGCGCAAATCAACTGGCAGAAAGCGGAGGCGGCAGTGTTGCCGTCGCTGTGGCTTGGCATTGGCTGGAACCGGCACGACGGGCGATTGCAATCTACCGACGGCGATATTCTTGAGCGCGATCGAAACTCGCTGTTTGTTGGTGGTGGCGGTGGGCTGGAGGGTGCTTCGGTTGCCGGCGGTTCTGGCGGTCCATCGCGGCTGGTCGTTAACTTCTCGCTGGCCGATGCGCACTTCGCGCCGCTGGTGGCGATGCAGCATGTCGATGCCGCATCTGCGGCCGAGGCAAAGGATGTAAACGACTCGCTGCTCGAAATCGCCACGGCCTATTTTGATCTGATCGAAGCCCGCGCCGAAACGGCCAATGCTCGTAGCGGCGGCGGCGCCGCAAAAGAGATGGCTGACCAGACGGCCGAATTCTATAAGGCTCGTTCCATTGCTGAATCGGAAGTTTTTCGCGCCAAGGCGGAGTACGCGGTCTGGCAGCGCCGTATCGACGACGGACAGCGAAAGTTCATCCGCGCGGGTGCGAATCTTGCCCGGCTGTTGCGGCTTGCGGGAGGCGTTCAACTGATGCCCGCCGAAGAACAGGTCGCGCCGGTGGAACTTGTCGACGAATCTCTTTCGGTTCGGGACTTGATTGCCTCAGCGCTCGGTGGGCGTGCGGAACTTGCCGAACATCGGGCGCTGGTGATGGCGCGTGTTCAGCAGATACGTCAGGAATGTTGGCGACCGTGGTTGCCTTACGTACAAATTGGTGCGAGTGGCGGAATCTTTGGCGGCGGTCCGCGGTCCAAATTCGCCGGCACGGGCGGGCGTAGCGACGTGGACGTCGTGGCTGTCTGGGAACTGACCAACCTCGGTTTCGGCAACGCCCTGGCTCGTCACGAGCGGCATTCGCAACTGGTACAAGAAGAGATCATGGTCGAACAACTGCAAGACAAGATAATCGCCGAAGTGATTTTGGCCGCTGCGGACGTCGCCAGTTACAAACGGCAAGCCGCCGTCGCGGAGGAGGGCCTGGAGGCCGCGACACGCAGTTACGAAGCCAATACCGAACGGATTACCCTGGGTGTTGGCTTGCCGATCGAGTTGATCCAAGCCATTCGTGCTCGAACGGATGCGCAGAACGCTTACAGTTCGTCGATCAGCGACTATAATCGCGCCCAGTTCCGCTTGTTCCACGCGATTGGACAAATGCCGGCCGTTGCTCTTGAACAATCGGAAAAGGGTGACTGACGAGTAATTTTTGTGTGAATCTCAACGGCGAGGCCATAAGCACGATACGCAAACGAGTTAATCAGGTTTTGTTTATCCGTCAATCATGGATCGCTTGATTCTCTGCCGTGACGCTAAATGCAATGGCCAAGCAACATAAAAAGCCCGTTTCGCTGCCGGTTTTTATTCTCACAGGCGGTACGGGACGCACCTGCGAGCAAGTTCTAAAAGCCGCGCTGGCCCAATTTGACCGGCCTGGGGTCGAGCAAATCTTGCGAGAGGAGATTCGCACAGTCGAGGCGGTCAGACAGGTCGTTCAGGAAGCAGCGGACGCGGATGCCGTTATCTGTCACAGTGTTGTTGAGCCAGGTATCCGCAACGTCGTCGTTGAAGAAACCAAAAAGCACGGCATTCCATCCGTCGACGTGCTTGGCCCGGTCTTGCGGTTGTTGGACGATCACCTTGAGCAGGCGCCCCGGCATCAGCCGGGTCTTTCTTATCAATTGCAGCAGGAATATTTCGATCGCATCGATGCCGTAGATTTCACACTGGAACATGATGACGGCGTGGGATTGGTCGATTTGGACCGTGCGGACGTGGTGGTCGTCGGTGTCTCGCGCGTTTCGAAGAGCGTCACATGTTTTTATCTGTCCTATCAAGGCGTTCGTGCGGCCAACGTGCCTTTGGTCCCCGGACACGATCCGCCAAAAGAGCTGCTGGAAATCGATCGCGACAAGGTGATCGGCTTGACGATGAATATCAACCGCCTGCAAAGTGTTCGCGAAGCGCGGATCGAAATGATGGGCCGCGGCCCCTTTGAAGAATACGGCGAAAAGCGCGCCGTAGGCAAGGAAATCCGATTCGCGCACGAGCTAATGAATCAGAACGGCTGGCGCACCATCGACGTATCGTACAAGAGCACCGAAGAAGTTGCCAAGGAAGTGCTGGCGATGATCGAGCAATGAGCAGCTAGCGGCCGGATTACTCGCTGCCTAGATTCCAGTAAATCTTCAAATTGTGGGTGGCCCGACCGGCGGCGACGATGTCCGGGCGGCCGTCCCCGTTGAGATCGCCGATCCGCAGGTCTTCGCAGGCCATCTTGTTGTCGTCTACCACGACCGAGTCCCACTTTTTTGCTTCGGCATCGGTGGGATAATACAATTTGACGCCCACTTTTCCGGCGCGGTTCGGATTGCGCCAGCCGGCAACGATCTGCTGCGAGCCGCTGCCGAGCAGGTCGCCTGTCGCAATGGCGTGGCCCTGCACAAAGTTGGCGTCCAGCACGATCCGTTCGGCGATTTCCGTAATCTTGCCGTTGGCCGAGCCCCGGTTCACCGCGCTGCGATAAAAGACCAGGCTGGAACCGTGGAAAGGCTCAATCGTCGCAATAAATTGGGCACTCTTGGAGAGGATTCCCATGCGAATTTCGCCGCCGCCTTGGACATCTTTAAATGGCCGCCGCGTCCATTTGTCGTTTTCGAACTCGATCAACGCTGCGCCCTCCCGGCCCAGGTAAAGGATTTCTTCCGCTTCGCTGCTGGGATTCCATTGTCCAGGATCAAAATTGTGCGTGACGTGAAACTTGTCGTCCAGCAATTGCGTCCGCCACTCGGCGCGGACATCGTTGGGAACATGATAAGCGAGCAGCTTCGCTCCCGCGCCTTGACCGCCTTTGTTACCGCGGCCGTGTAACGGTGCGACGACCAGCGCGAACTGCTTTTCTCCCAGTTTCAGCCAGCGCATCCGATGGACAACCGGTTCGTGATGCAGCTTAACGGGCGTCCACATTTTGGTGCGGTCGTTGGGCGGAATCAGGTAATGGACGGAACCGGAATTGACGGTGTCGCCCGGATTCCACTGCCCGCCGACGGCGATTTCGACTTTTCCATCGCCGTCGATGTCGCGGGCCGCGATACAGACGTTGTCGCGAGCGGTCAAGTTTTCCGCAATGATGTGCCGCGTCCAGTCGGGATTTTTGTACCAGACAAATTGCTTCTTGTCGGCCAGCAAAATGTCCGGTTTGCCATCGCCGTCGACGTCGCCGATCGCCGTGCCGTAGCCGATCACGACTTTGCTATCAATCGTCTCGGCGCGAAACGTCGGCGGCTTGACCTCGGCCGATGCCGACACAGAAAACAGGCCGAACAGAGAAAACAGCAACGCTGAGACAACCGCTTTTTGCCTGTTCATCACACGAACCCCCTAACCGCATGTTCCGGATGGAAACTTAACGGCTATGATTGTACTCGGAAAGTAGCTCGGTATCAGTGGGCTATTTCGATCATTTCCCGGCGTATTCGTGTTTGCTACCGTCGGGGGGTGTGCCTTCGATCTTGCCGGTCCAGACGACCTTTTGCGAGGCGTCGAGCACCTCAAGAATTCCGTTGGCCAGCCGGTCGCCACAACAATCACCGCGGTTGTAGACGACGATGCGGCCGATGTCCTTCACGCCGCCGAGATCGACCTGCCACCAGGGATTGTTTTCCGTGGCGGTGTGCGACACCGAGTTACCGGTGAAGTTCTGATCCTTGTTACCATCGACGGCGCGGGCGGGGTCTCCGTCAGACGTAACCGATGATTGTGTCGCCTTGCCCTCGCGCAGTATTTTGCCACTGTTCGTTTCGATGATTTCGACTTCGGCTAGCGACAGAATCCTCTCGCTGCCTTCCAGTCTGACTTTGACGAACTGGCCCTTGGCCAGCGACTTGGTCGGAGGATTTTCGGCCGGCTTCGATTCCTGTTTGGCAACGACGAGCCCGCGATTGATATTCAGTTCCGGCAGCGCCTTTTGCAGCGCCGCAACGCCCTCATCGGTCACGCCGGTCTGCCAAAGATAGACTTTCTTGAGATTCTTCAGCCCGTGTAAGTGCGCAAGGCCGGCGTCGGTAACTTTGGTTTTGTACAGGTTGAGGTAACCGAGATTTGCCAGCCCCTTTAGATGTCCGAGGCCGGCATCGCTGATGCCCGTGCGTTCGAGGTGTAGCCGTCGAAGTTCTGACAGACCGGAGAGATGTTTGAGCCCGGCGTCCGTGATCTTGGTATCTTTCAAGTTCAACCAATAGAGCTGTTTGATTTTCGTCACATGCCGGAGGCCGTCGTCACTAAGTTCCGTTCCGGATAAATGAAAATCGACTTCTCGCCAGTCCACATTGGCGGCCACTTTGCGGACGGCGCCGCCGATTTTTTCGATTTCGGCAACTGCCGATTTTTCAGCATCGTCTTGGGCGGTGGCTGAACCCAGTGTGGCGAGCAAGACTCCGACGGTCCATAAACCGGTGTTTTTCATTGCGAATCTCCCTTTTCTGTGTCGTCAGAGAAACCAACCTGCCCGACCATTCTAGCATTTGGACGTTGCCACCCGCACACCGCCGGGAAGAAGTGTTCCATGTTGCGTAGCAGGCGTACGCGGGGCTACAGGGAACCTGACAACGGACAGCCAGGATACTACCCGTCTGGGGTTGAAATTGGTAGCCTCCCATCGGTTAAAATGAGGCTGGACTTGTTTGGACTTGAACCGGCGACGGCCGCGTGGATGCCGCTGAAGTTGAGCGGCGTGCTCGCCGGTTGCGTTCTGGTTGATCAACGCGTGCCTAACCTGTGCTAGAAGCATGATTCACGTCATCTGCCCCTATTGCCAAAATCAGCTCCCAGTTGCCGAAAACTGGTCGGGAGTCATCGTTTGTACCCGGTGCAACAGACAGGTGGCCGTGCAATCCACACCGGCCTCGCCCG
Source organism: Pirellulales bacterium (assembly GCA_046582885.1). Taxonomy (GTDB): domain Bacteria; phylum Planctomycetota; class Planctomycetia; order Pirellulales; family UBA7805; genus JAYZEI01. The sequence continues at coordinate 12,287 of JAYGDO010000235.1, forward strand.
CGGCGGCGCCGCCGGTGGTGGCTCCCTCAGCCTCTCAGCCTGCGACGTCGCGCGGCGAGTCGCCGCAGCGATATCACCGCAAGAAGGACAATACCGCAGTCATCGTATCGGCAATTTCCGGGGTGGGGATTTTGATTGTTGGGGCGCTGCTGCTCGTCTTCGTGTTCTCGAAGGACGATGACGACCTCGGCAACAGGAGGCGGGGCGGCAGCTCAAGAAGATCCACCACTTCGACATCAGACGACAAGCCGCGCCGAAATGTCGAACGACAAAAGGCGGACGACGAAAAGCCCCGCGACCGGCACGCGCAGGTGCCGAATGCCAGCGGCAATGATTCTCAGCCCGCCACCGCCACCGCCACCGGCAGCGTGACAATTACCGATGCATCGAGTGTTTTCAAAGAGGCAATATCTAGTTGGCGCTCCGGCACATCCCACGGGGGATTCTTGGCTGCGGCGGGCCACGTCGAAAAAATCGATATTCCCGAATGGAAAGAATACGCGTTCGACATCGAAAAGAGTTCGATCGATCCGGATAAATTTTCCTCGTATACCGAACGGCGGTTTTGGCTCAACGTGGCCTTCAAGAATCAGGGTGCCGACCCGATACGACGGCTGTATGCCGTCAAGCTTGGTGGGGATGGCCGGTGGACAATCACGCCGGTTAAGGACGGCGATGCAGCGGCCGAAAAAAACAAGCCGGCGGCGGGAGAAGCAGAACCGGGGGAAGCAAAATCAGGCGACCCCGATAAAGCGGCGGCGGCGGAAGCCGAAAACGCCGAACGGCAAGACGAATAAGCGCCGAGTTACGCAGAGCGCAGGGGCTCATCTTCAGGCCAGTCTTTGCACGTCAGTTGCCCCGTCTCGTCGACCGCATAGCGCCAGCCGCTTTGCGGACAGACCCATTCGGTTTCGTCCGACCCTGTCGGCAACCGATGGCCGTGCCGCGTTATCCAGCCGTTCTGCACCGCTGGGGCACCAATTACCAACGCGTACTGTGGCACGTCCTTAGTGACCACACTGCCCGCCCCCACAAACGCGTAACGGGCGATGTTCACACCACACAGAATCGTCGCATTTGCTCCAATCGTCGCGCCGCGCCGCACGCAAGTTTCCTGGAACTCGTCCTTGCGAGAAATTTGACTGCGCGGATTAATGACATTCGTAAACACGCAGGACGGTCCGCAAAAAACGTCATCCTCAAGGTGAATCCCTGTATAAAGCGACACGTTGTTCTGAATTTTCACGTTGTCGCCCACGGTCACTCCAGCGGCGACGAAGACGTTTTGCCCCAGCGTACAGCCCCGACCGATCCGCGCGCCACCGGCAACGTGGCTGAAGTGCCAGATGCGGGTCCCGTCGCCCACTTCGGCAGCGTCGTCAACGCAGGCGGTCGGATGGATAAATTCGTTCATGGCTGATTCGCGGTAACAGACCAACGCATTATAGTCGAACTGCAACCCTGGCGAAGCTGTGGGCGATGGAAGAATTTAGACCGCAGTCTGATATGCCCGCGAGAAAGACCTCGGTTGAGACGGCTTGCCCCCGCGCGTTGAGCCATCATCGATCCGCCGACGTGAGGCCGGACTTCGCATCGACCGTGACGCCCGCGTGATGATTTTTTAACGGGCGGCCGCGTAACGCGATTTGACGTGGCGTAATCACTCGCCTCAGTCGTAGAACTTTCTCGTTGATGACGCCATTTCTTTTAGCAGGTCCGTCGGTTTATAGCGATTGCCGAGTGGCTCGTAGGGCTTCAGCAGTTCGATGATCCGACTCGCCCCCAAGGTGTCGGCCCAGAAGAGCAGGCCACCCTTGAAGGGTGGAAAGCCCGTGCCGAAGATCAAGCCGAGGTCCACATCGCGAGCGTCGCGGACGAGTTGCTCTTCGAGCACGCGCGTGGCTTCTAGCAGCATCGGCAGAAATAGGCGATTGGTCAGTTGTTCGGAATCGAACTCGGTTTTCGATTGTTGCAGCGGTCCCAGAAATCCGTCCAGAGCGGCGTCCGCTTCGGGCCGTCCTTTTTTATTTTCGTAGGAATAGAACCCTCGGCCCGACTTCTTGCCGAGTCGGCCTGCTTCAACCAGATTTTGGATTAGTGGCGAGGTGATCACCCGGTCCGGAAAGGCGGCCAACATCGTCGCGCCGGCATGGACCGCGACGTCCAGGCCCACCACGTCGAAAAGATTGATGGGCCCCATCGGCATGCCGAAAGAAGTTGCCGCCCGGTCGACCTGTTTGGGCGTTGCGCCTTCGATCAGCAACTGCGAGGCTTCCGTCATGTATGGCAGCAGCAGACGATTGACAAGAAACCCCGGGCCGTCGCCGACGACGATCGGCGACTTTCCGATACGCTTTGCGTAGGCGACCAACGTGGCGACTGTTTTGTCGCTGGTTTGTTCGCCGCGAATGACTTCAACCAGCGGCATTTTGCGAACCGGATTGAAAAAGTGCAGCCCGGCAAACCGGTCCGGCCGCGCAAGGCCTGCGGCCAGCGACGTAATGGGAATCGTCGAAGTGTTCGTCGCCAGAATCGCGTCGTCGCGCATTTTCGGCTCGAGACGCGCAAATACCTGGCGTTTGATGTCGGCCAGCTCGAGCACGGCTTCGATGACCAAGTCCGACGCCGCAATCTCCTCATCCGAGACGGTCGCGTTCAGCAGCGGTCCGTATTCGACAGTACGCTGGACGTCGGGTCCGTTGATCTTTTTGTTGTAGGAGACCTCTTCGAGCACCTTTTGTACGCCGCGCGCCAGCGCTTTGGGATTGGCGTCAGTCAGCGCGGCGGGAATCTTTCGCCGCAACGCCGCGCCGACGATGCCTTGGCCCATGACGCCAGAACCGATTACTGAGACGGAATTGACGCTGGCTGGCGCAAAATCGTTGCCAGCCAATCCTGTGTCCTTTTTGTTCCGGTCGGTCAGGAAAAAAACATTAATCAGCGCGCGGTTGATCGGTGAACCAAATAAATCTGCCATCCCGGCCGCTTCCATTCGGCCCGCCGAGTCCGCATCGACGGTCGCGCCACCCAAAAGCACTTCCAGGGCCGCCAGCGGCGCGGGGTAATGGCCTTTAGTCTGCTGCTGGATGTAGCCTGATGCAGTCGCGCCGAGAAAGCCCAGTTCCGTTTCGCTGATCTCGATCGGTGCGGACCACCGCTGGCGGTCCCGCAGATACTCGCCGGACTCTTGTTCCGCGCGGACCAATCGAATCGCCGCATCGTCGAGTTGTTCGGCATCGACCATGTCTGTGGCGAAGCCCATCAAAACGGCGGTGGCCGCGTCAATGGATTCGCCGGCGGTTATCATTTCAACGGCGTTGTAAAGGCCGGCGATTCGCGGTGCTCGGACAGTGCCTCCCCAGCCGGGGAACAGGCCCAGCTTAACCTCGGGAAACCCAAATTGCGTTTTGTCGTTGTTGGACATGATCCGACGATCGCACCAAACCGCCAGTTCGGCACCGCCACCGACGCAAATGCCGTCGATCGCCACAACAGTCACGAATGGGCAGTTCGACAGCCGGGCAAAAAGCGTGCGGCCGTGGTTGCACAGCGCCACCACATCGTCGCCGGGCACGTCGAACGACGCGGCGAATTCGCGCAAGTCGGCGCCGGCGATAAACATGCCGGGTTTGCCGCTGCGAATGACCAGCCCGGCGAGATCCGTACGCGATTCGAGTTCGTCCAAATGTGCCGACAACTCGTCGAGCACATGCCGCGACAGGATATTCGCGCCTTTGCCGGGCAAATCAATCGTTAGTGCTGCAATGTCCGATTCAGGAAAAGAAAGTTCAAATGTCGATTCGGTCATGTCTTTCACCTCTGGGCGAATTGTAACGTATCGCGACCTGTCCACAGAATAGGAATGCCCGCTGCGACCGGAAACTGGCGACGCAATTCAATGATCACGACCCGTGTAATCGTTCGTCGCTGTCCATGATTTTTGCCCGCGCGTTGCAATTTTGCAACGTACATTTCCTGTGAAACGGGGTAAGAGTAGTTTACCTATTTTCCGGGTCGGTCGATGTTAATGTCGAGAGTTCAAAAACCGAATATGAAACTCGCCGTGGCGACGGTTGTTGTCGCTGTACAGTTGCAATTGAGCGTTGCGGTAAGCGCGTCGCAAGTATCCAATCAGCGAGCGGCTGGCTCGGAGGTGGCCCGTTGGGTGCAACTCTTACCGGAAGCCGCACCAGAAGCCGTCATGACACAACGGCTACTAGCGGGTACCGCCGAAGGCTTGACCACGTTGCAAGCGGCGCTGGTGGCCGGCGGTGTTGACGACGCGGCACTGCTGCGGACTCACCAGGCACGGTTTGATCAATGGCACAGACAGCTACGACAATCTAAATCGGTCGTGGGTAGCCCGCGCGACAAAGCAGCGGCGATTTTTGAGTTCCTGCATCAAGAAATCCTGACCGGCCCGTATGAGCGCGAAGCGACGGATGTGTCGCTGGCATTCGGCGACGGGCGATACAATTGCGTCAGCTCGTTGATGTTGTACATGGCCCTGGCCGACCGGTTTGAATTGGATGTGCGGGCGGTGGAGATCCCGGGCCACGTGTTTTGCCGGTTGTATTTCGAGAAAAATACGCTGGATATCGAAACAACTTGTGCGACGTGGTTTCAGAGCGACTGTCAACGTAACGACCACGATCTGCCTGTATCAGCGCGAGGTGACCGAACAGTTTCGGCTCGCGAAATCCGACCAATGCAGCTCCTGGCAATCGTGTATTACAATCGGGCTGTCGAGTTGTTAGCCCGCGACGAATTCCGGGCGGCAGTCTCCGCAAACTTGACGGCATTGCAGCTGGACCCCGGCAACCAAGTGGTGCGCAGCAATCTGATGGCGTCGATCAACAATTGGGCATTAGCGTTGTCGCGATCCGGTCAGCATGCGGCGGCCAGCGATTTACTGGCCCGCGGCCTGATCGGAGCGCCGCATTATCCCTACTTCCGGAAAAATGATGTTCACGTCCAGCAACGGTGGATCGCCGAACTGTGGAACCAGGGTCGCTATGATCGGGCGGTTGCCGTGTTGAAGTCGGCCTATCAACGGCGGCCTGGCGCGATATATCTTGAGCGGGCACAAGCCGAAAGGCTGTGGCGAGCGGCCGCCGGCAAACGCTGACCGCCGAATTGCAGTTACGATCATTCCACGCCGAATCGTGAAAAACACTTAATCGCGGCGAGCACGGACTTTTTTGGTTTGACTGTCCGCGCTGAGTGTCCTACGTAATATGTAGGCACGCATTCCGCGAGTCGCCGCACAGATTCTCGTCTGGCCGGTCAGGCCGATTAAGCGGCAAGGTGGTTTGCTCGTTGTCCAAATGTTTGTATTTCGTGTTGCTGTGTTTTAACTTTTTAATTTGCCATTCGGCAAATGTTCGTTTTGTTTCTCTTCTGATTAGGCATGTCGACTATGAACACTGAAACCGAAGGTCCCATTGTTATCGAGCCTCATGGCGTGCAGAGCAAGGTGCAGCAGTTACTCGAACGCATGTATCCCAGCGGCCGCGTCATCGATGAACGGCGCGCCGAACTGCGTTATCCATTTCCCTGTTTAATCGAACTATTTCCGGTTGAAAGCGACGGTGTGACTCCCGCCGGCGAGTCGTTCACGGTCGTTGGAAAGCACGTCTCGGAAAGTGGAATCGGCTTCTATCACAACGAACCGATGCCCTACCGGTATGTCGTCGCATCGCCGGATGTTGAAGACGAACCGGCGCCGATCTATTTGCTAATCGAGTTGACCTGGTGCCGGTTTTCGAGAAAAGACTGGTACGAAAATGGTGGAGCGATACTCGGCGAAACCGAAGAACCGGTCGGCGCAGCATAGGCGGAAGAGGGAGAGGAGTTTCGCACTCTCTGGAACTGTTGGATCATACTCCCCGCTTTGTATTACTCTGCATAGATGCTGCGGCCGCCATCGACCGGCAGGCAGACGCCGGTGATGTAGTCATTTTGCAGCAGGAATAGCACGGTGTCGGCCACGTTGTGGGGTTTGCCTTCGCGTTTGACCAGAGTCCCGGCGATCGCCGTCCGCCGCTGGCTGGACTTCGGGAATTTCCGCGGGCAGCGCGACAGGCCCCGGCAAGACCGCATTGACTCGCACGTGCGGATTGCGGCGTGCCAGTTCGACTGCAAATGTTCTGGTCAGCGCCGGGATTGCGCCTTTGGATGGAAAGTATGCGGCGTAGTCGCCATACGGTCGAGTGACCGCCCAATCGCCGATATTGACGATCGCCCCGCCATGATCTTGTGAGACCATCTGCAGACCAACATGCTGGCAGCAGAGAAACGTACCCAACGTGTTGACGTCGAAATG
>JAYGDO010000241.1:0-6884 GCA_046582885.1 Pirellulales bacterium
TCGCATCGGCAAATGTCAAAACCCTCTGTCCCCCCATCGTCCGGATCAGGTCGCCGGCGCGAATTCCCGCGGCTGCAGCGGGCGAATTCTCTTTAACGCTCCGTACCTTAAATTGAATCTCGGGATCAAGCCGAATTCCCAAGCGGCTTGGCGAGGGATAGGTAAAGACCATCTCCTTATCGAGCTGCCCAAGTTCACGATGCTGTCGCAGTGTGGCCGCCTTCACGTCGTGGCAGTGAATACAACTTTCTTTTCGCCGCGCCAACATCTTCTTCATCGCTGGAATGTCTTCCGGCGTACGGATTGTTTTGGCCGCCGGCTCGAAGCGATTGGACGGTTGCACCAGATCTTTCTGGTGCAGAATCAGCACCTGCCGCATCACCCGCAACAACGACGCCTTGTTCAAATGCGACTCCGTGTCGTGGTCTTCCCGGCCGCCGTAACGCGTGTAGGTGAGGCCTGCACTGTTTTGAAAAAATGCCATCCAGGTCAAATCGTATTCGAATTGAAACTGATTGACATTCACCCCGTTCATCGATTGAATGCGGACGTTGACGAAACGCTCGGCCAGCTTGGCCACATCGGCGTCTTGACGGACAACCTGCCCGTCGAAGTCTGAACACGCCTGTCACCTTTCGCAGCGAAAGACGACAAACATTGGCTTGCCGGACTCGCGACTGAGTCGTTTGCCTTCATCATAGGAGTAGACCCATTTGATCTTTCCATCAACTGGCTGGGGCGCCGGCTTCTCACGAGCCGACGCCGTTGCCGCGCACAGAGCAGCCAGTACAAATCCGACAGCGAGTCGGTTTGCTGATCGTGTCACGTCTCGGCTCCTTCGTTCTGTTGGCTTCTTGTTTCTCGCTATTAAACCGCGAATCTCCGTCCCCGTAGTGTAACCTACGTCCGCATTAAGTCGCGAATCTCCTTAGACGCCGCCTCAGAGCACGGCCGGTACCTTGTCCGGGCACCGGATACACAGGGTTTCCAGGGGGAGAATTTTTCCGACGGCTGTTCTGTCAGGCGAGGAATAGCTCGCCTGTTTCGATTCACAATTCCAAACCCCCAAAATAAATTGACATCCGGCCAGAACTGGCTATTCTGAATTCCGGTGACTGCAAAAACACGATGCAGATACCTCTTGAACCCGTGTAGATGCCTGGAGAAAACCGTGCAAAAACTGGTAATCCCCATCTTGCTGATCGCGTTGTCTGGCTGTGAAAATCCTCTAAAATTTGATCCCGAAACGACCGTCATTTTGAAAATCACCGGTCTTGAGGATGAAGCACAAAAAGAACGGATAAAGGAACAATCACAGGAGCTTGTTGCTGAGAAATCGTCTTGGCACAGCAGCCAGATCTCGGAGCACGCGGAAATCACGATGATCAAGCTTTCCCCCGTCAAGGACGTGCAGGGGTATGCCGATCGAATTAAATTCGGCAAAGTAACCGCGATCGACGGCAATATCATTCACGTGACCGTGGGAAACAAATAGCGTAAACACGTTGCCAGGTGACCGAGCCCTGGTCGGCGCAGCCCGCACTAGGTCCGACTGTCAAAAGAGTTCTCGATCTCGCAAAGCTGTGCAGTTAACTTAACAGCTCCGGGATCAGTTCGCCGCCTGTCTGCGACAGTTGCTTAAAGCGCCCGGCATGGAAGTAGGTGAGCTTGTTATCGTTGAGTCCCAGCAGGTGCAGCAGCGTAACGTGGAAGTTACGAATCGGATTTACCACGTCCACTGCCTTGAAGCCAAGTTCGTCGGTGGTACCAACCGTCTGTCCCTGCCCCACGCCCGCTCCGGCAAGCACGGTGAACATGGCGTTGTTGTTGTGGTCGCGGCCGAATGCAACTCCACCGCTACGGAGGCCGTTGTCCGGTGTTCTGCCGAATTCACCGGCCATCACGATGAGCGTATCCTTGAGCATGTCACGCTGCTTCAAATCGCGGATCAGTGCTGCCACGGGTTTATCCATGCCACGCATGCGGGCCCGGTGCGAACGCTCAATATAGTCGTGTGAATCCCATCCCCCGTGATACAACTGCACGAATCGCACACCTTTTTCCAGCAGACGGCGCGTCATCAGGCATTTGCGGCCAAGACTGTCAGACAACTCGCCACCGATACCGTACTCGTCCCTCAGTTTTCGAGGTTCCCGGGAGATATCGAGCAGGTCCGGCACAGTCGCCTGCATGCGAAAAGCCAACTCGTACGACTCCATGCGTGCTGCCAGATCGCGATGTCCAGGATGTTCCTTCATGTGATCCGCGTTGAGTTGACCCAGCAAATCCAGGTTGGCCCGCTGGACCTGTCGCGAAACACCCGCCGGCGGGTTGATATCGAGGATCGCCGAACCGTCAGGACGGAGCGTTGTTCCCTGGTAGTAGGGAGGCAGGAATCCGTTTGACCAGTTTGCCGAACCGCCCTGCGGGAAAGCGTGTTCGGGCAGGACGACAAATCCAGGAAGATCCTGGTTCACCGTACCCAGGCCATAAGTGACCCAGGAACCCATGGCCGGGTCTCCGCCGAACCGGTTTCCCGTACTCATGTGATAACAGGCTGTCGGATGATTAATCGATTCTGCCTGTAAGCCGTGGTACAAGCAGAGATCATCGGCCACGGTGGAGAGGTGTTCGAACTCGGTATTCATTCGAATACCACCATCTGAAACCTGCTTGAATTTAAAGGGACTGGCAACGTAATAGCGAGTTCCATTACCCATGTTTGAAACGAACTTTTCTTTGCGCTCGAACTTCTGCTCGTGAAGTTTGGCCAGCTCGGGCTTCGGGTCAAACGTATCAATATGACTGGGGCCACCTTCCAGGAAGATAAACACGCAGCGTTTTGCCCGTGGCGGATGATGAACTGGCCTGGGTGCCAACGGTGACTTACCGGCTTTCTCTTCAGCACCCAGCTGCTGCTGCAACAGCGCGTTAAAGGCCACCGTCCCCAACGTGCTGCCGAGGCCGTACATGAAATTGCGACGCGAAAGTGTATTGGGATTCAACATGGGTCTCAGTAGACGTAAACGAATTCGTTGCAGTTAAACAAAACCAGGCAGACTTCTGCCAGGGCTCGCACCTCGGCAGCAACGTCCCAGGGTTGCAGGTCGGGAATGTAGCCCGGGTGGGAGTAAATATCGAGTTGTTCGGTCCAGGAAAAATCTTCGCCAGTCATTTCCTCGGTCATCTCGCGAACAATCTCGGTCGGCTTGGAAACCTTGACCGGAAGGTGCTGGCGATGGTGGACCAGCATCTTCTCGTAGTGTTGCAGCACACCGGCCAGCTGACTTTCCGTTGGTGTCCGGCCTAAGGCTATTTGGAAAGCATGGATAATTTTCTGACGTGGTAATTTTTTCTGGCGGGCAATTCTGGCCGCCATCGCCAGCGCACGATCGTGTGTGTTCTGTGAATTCAAAAGCGTGAAGGCCTGTGGTACAACCGTGGTTTGATCCCGCCGGTCACAACTGGTGGTACTCTCCGGTTTATTAAAAACCTCCTGCATCGGATAGGCTCGGTTCCGTTGTTTGTAGACATAAATAGTGCGGCGATTTCGTTCCGCCGGCGTCAGTGAGGGCTGCCAGGCGGGAGCCACCGAACCCATCACGTGAATCGGTTGTACGGCAACTTCCCGGTTGATCTCGGGATAAATCCCCGGGCCCCCCATGGTGGTATCGAGTTCGCCACTGACTGCCAGCATGCTGTCCCGCAGTTCCTCGGCCGTCAGCCGCCGGACCGGGTAATAGGCCAGCAGCTGATTGTCTGGATCTTTTTCTGCCAGGGACTGCATCTTTGGATGCGTTGCAGACCGTTGGTAAGCCTCGCTCGACATGATATAGGCATGCAGTTTTTTCACTGACCAGCCGTGCTGCATGAACCAGCTGGCCAGGTGGTCGAGCAGTTCCGGATGTGTCGGCCGGCTACCGGTGGTACCAAGGTTATTCGGTGTGGAGACGATCCCACGATTACCGAAGTGGTGTTGCCAGACCCGGTTGACAAGAACTCGCGCGGTAAACGGGTTGTCTCGATTGGCAATCCACTTTGCCAGGTCGACGCGACGCCCTGTCATCTCGGTGGCGATGTGCGTCGCGTTCCCTTTCGGCTGCAATCCAGCCGCCGAGAGAATACCGGGTGTGACTTGTTCGCCAGGGGTTTGAATGGATCCACCAGTCAGAATACTGACCGGTACAATCGTACCTTTTCGATTCTGAGGGACGGCGTTCCACTCTTTATTGGAACTGTATTGGTTCGAAGAACCACTATAGACACTCAGGCTTTGTCCCTGGTACGTCTTCAACATGCGACTGAGATACTCGACCCGTTTCTTGAGCACTTTCAGGACACCCAGGTCCGTGTAGGAGAGGCCCAGATGCCGCTGAGGTTGTTGATCTTTGGGGAGTGCGCTGATGAGTTTCCCGATATTCTTTCCCTTGGTTACAATCCCCTTATCCTGCAAGAATTGAGCCTTCGCCTGGTAACCGCGATCGTTGATTTCCTTGTTCTCTGCCCGGGCCCTAGCAAGTAGCTGCTCGTGGCGCCGTCGATATAAATCAAACCCGGCGGTGTTTTCGTCTTTGCTGAATTTTGTCTGGCGGTCTGCCGGATGAAGCGGCGCCAGGATGGCTACCATGCGGTAGTAGTCACGGGTTGGAATAGGGTCAAACTTATGGTCATGACACTTGGCACAACGCAGAACCTGACCCAGGAACGTTTCACCGATGGCATTGGTCGTATCATCGAGGTACTGCTGACGAGTCACCGCCGCCACGCTCATCCCCGTATGCTCGTACGGCCCCATCCGCAGATAACCGACCGCGATCTGGTACTGTGAATTCGATTCATCCAATTCATCACCGGCAATTTGCTCAACAATGAACTGATCAAAAGGCATGTCGTCGTTAAATGCTCGAATCACGTAATCACGATATCTCCAGGCAGTGGGCCGCGGATCATCACGGGAAAAACCGCTGGTATCGGCGTAGCGAGTAATGTCCAGCCAGTGCTGGGCCCATTTTTCCCCGTAACGCGGACTGTCGAGCAAACGTTGAACCAGCAACTCAACCGCCTGTGGCCGATCATCCGCCATAAACTGCTGCGCTTGTTTCGGCGTGGGAGGAAGCCCCGTCAAATCATAGTAAATCCGTCGCAGCAGCATTGCCTTGCTGGCCCGCGGAGCAGATGCGAGCTGCCTTTGCTTGAGCCTAGCCTGGATAAAGCTGTCGATCGGGTGCAGTCCCTGCAGCGGAAGCGGAGGATTGCTGATCGGACGGTAGGCCCAAAGGTCGCCGGGGACGTAACGTCTGTTGGTCCAGGTGCTGTCCAGCCCACCGCTGGTCTGGACGGTGATGCCATCGGCTTGTGATTTCGCCCATTGGGCCTGGTAACGGGCGATCGTTTCTTTTTTCGGCCAGACCGCTCCGGTTCGAATCCACTTTTCGATGTAACTAATCTGAGTTACTGTGAGGCGGTCATTTTCCTTGGGAGGCATTTCCAGGTCGTTCCACTTGATTGCCTCAACCAGGGGACTTTGAGTCGGCTTGCCAACAACAACCGCCGGCTCATCCGACTCACCACCTTTGATTAACTGCTGACGCCCAGTAAGAACATATTTCCCCTTGATGTCATCCGAGTCACCGCCATGGCAGGCGAAACATTTTGTCTTCAGCAAGGGAAGCACCCGGACTGCGAAATGCTTTTCCGCTTCGTCCGCATGAATCGCAGACGTCAGCAGGAGACTGGCAAGGCTAAAGCAAAACAACTTATTCATGATTGTGACGATGCAGCTTGTCCGCATGCCTGCAGCCTGACGAGAAAAGGCCTCGACTGCCATTATAGAACATCCGGGCCCTGATGAATCAGGTCTGGCATCATTTACCCTGCTATTAATGGGGAGGGGCTGGTGCGATCCACTCCGCACCGGCTTTGAACTAAAACCGCGAAGCGATTAGCCTACAATCGGTTGCACGACATCCCCATCGACATCCGTTAGACGAAAATCACGCCCCGCATGCTGGTACGTCAGCCGCGTGTGATCGAGTCCAAGCTGATGCAGAATCGTGGCTTGCAGATCGTGCATAATCACCTTGTCACGGGCCACGTAGTAGCCAAATTCGTCGGTCGCGCCGTGAATCATGCCGCCTTTAATTCCGCCGCCGCACATCCACATCGAGAATGCGTGCGGATGATGGTCTCGGCCATCGCTACCTTGTGCCGGTGCCGCCTTTCCGCACGCCTTTGGTCGCAGCCAGATCGTGTCCGCGGCCACTTTGATCGGGCCAGACGTGTACCGGTGCGCCGTCATCAGCTCCGAGGGCATCTGCCTTCAACCAAAGTTGCAAAGCGGCGGCGAGGGCGGGATCGTTGGGCGCTTGAATCGCTGAACCAAGCCGGGCGGGCTTGGTCGGTGTGTTGTCCTCGACGACCTCGGAAACCGGCCAGACCGCTCCCGACTTGACCCATTGTTCCAGCGCCGCCACTTCCTTTGGCGACAGCTTGCCCTTGGGCGGCATCTTCAGTTCGGTCGTTTGCCGGACCGCGGTGATCAACAGACTTCGCTCGACATCCCGCGGTTGAATCGCCGGTCCCGAGTCTCCGCCGTTCCGCACGGCTGTCGACGAATCCAGCCGCAACCCGCCCTCCTGCTTTTTCGCCGAATGACACTTCCAGCAACGACTGGCCAACAACGGTCGAATCCGCTTTTCGAAGAACTCATCCTCGTCGGCGGCCAGCAGCCAGTCATTTCCGACTGCGAGGCAACCACTGAAGACGAAGATCGTCAGCAGACGAGACATCTTTCAATCTCTGCGCATTGAGTCCGACGTCTAGCTTTTACCACATCAGCTAGCTTACACGGTACATTCTAACTAACAACGGCGAGCGCGACGGAT
>JAYGDO010000388.1:0-7035 GCA_046582885.1 Pirellulales bacterium
ACTCCAGTCTCGAATTAGCGACGGTTTCTATTTGCCTTCCCTCACAGCTTTGGCCTTGACGGCAAGTTTTTTCAGCTCGTCAAGGCTCGGAGCCTTCGACGGCACGCCATCTTTGGGAATCTTCAAACCGGCGACCCAAGCCGAGGCGTTGAGCAACACGGTGCGGAATCCGTCGTCTGCCAGGTTGGCGTGAGCGTGTAGGCCGGTAAAGCCGAATCCCCGTCCGCCGTCAGGTCGATTGTAGGCCCACGCCATATGTTGCGGCTGCTTTTGCGATACGGCTTTGCGAGCGTCCGAGTTGCCGCCTGCCGAATTGAGCGGCGGCACGTCGGTGAGAATGGGTGTTACGCCTTTCATGTCGCCCACGAATCGCATGTGATAATACCATTCGTCGCGAACACTAAACGGCTTGACGCCGCGCGCAACCGGATGGTCGGGAAACGATTCAAATTTCGGCGTCCACCACGGATTCACGGACCAAGACGTCTCGTAGTAACCGCCCATCCACTGCGTGAAGTTCTTGCCCTGTTCGCCCTTTTTCACTTCGACTCCATAGTGCACTGCCATGAAGCCAGCCCCGCGCCGCACGGCACTGAAAATGTCCGCATCAGATGCCGCTCGCCCGCCATGATTCAAACCAACGATCACCGCGTCGGCGTGCGACAAATCGCCAGGCCACTTTTTGCTCGTGTGCACAACGCAGTGGACGTTCGGATAAGCCGCGTGCAACTGACGTGACAACAGCATGAAACCGGCCACGAACTCGTGATTGCCCAGCGGCCCATGGGTTCCTGAGTCACCAATGAACACGATCTTCTTGACTTTCTTGTCGGCTGCTTTCTGTGCTTTGTAGTCGAAGATGCCGCGATCTTCGGCCGCAGGAAGTTGAACACAAGAAAGCAGGAATGCAACAACAAAACTCAAACGCAGCAGATGTCGCAAGGCTTCTAGATTTCTCGAACTCTGACGAGTTCGACTACGGTTTTTCAGGCAAACACTAATTTGAGCTACATTCATTTTCGTCATGGCCCGACCTCCGTTTTATAGGATGTATTTCACTTGGATTGACGCGCGCCCGAAAGTTCTCAGGCGGCCCCTAGTCGAGAATTGATCGGCGGCGTGTGGTGGGCAAGCGCTCCGCCAAACCATGTTAACGCTTAATTACTGCCAGGAAAAAAAGAACATCCCTAGCTGTAGGCTCGGCGTCAGGCTCGCCGCCGTTGCTGAATCCAATGAACACTCTCTCGAAGTAAACTTCTGCAGGCGAATCGCCACAACTCCAGTACGCCCGAGAGGATTCGAACCTCTAACCTTCGGTTCCGTAGACCGATGCTCTATCCAATTGAGCTACGGGCGCTTAATTTCTTGCGGTTATCTTAGCGAAAGCTGAGCTTGGGACAAGTCGGCACTAGGCACGGCGCAAAGCGCATCGAATTCGATATAATCATCGCTAATTCGGTTCGCTGCAACGTGCCGCGGGGCAACGGCAGCGCGCCGGTTCCTCCGGTTTGTCGAGCGCATTTCAACATGAGCACAGCCGCTAACGAGCCCGGACAATCTTTGCCGCCGATCACAGCGGCCGGGCGGTATTTGATACTCGCCACCGCCTTCCTCGGTTGGTTCTGTGCCGGCATGCAGATGTCGATTACATCGCTGGCCATGCGCTCGGCGGCAACCGATTTGCTCGATCGCACGGCGGCCATCGATGCCGGGCGGCTAACGGAAGTAACTGTCCTGAAAAAGAAAATTAAAAGCGGCGTGCTCCCCTCGAAAACCCTCGGCGACGCAGATCGAGACGCGGCGGAAGGCTGGGGAGCGCTGATCGGGCAGTGGTACTCCTGGTATCAGTGCGCCTTCCTATTCGGCGCGGCGGCTGGCGGATGGATGTTTGGCAGACTGGGAGACCGCATCGGACGATCAAAAGCGATGGCCGCGAGCATCCTCTGTTACTCGGTCGTATCGGCCGCCGCCTACTTTGCGCAGACTCCGCTGCAGTTGCTGGCTTTGCGGTTCGTGGCCTGCATGGGCGTCGGCGGCATGTGGCCGAACGGCGTGGCCTTGGTTTCAGAGGCCTGGTCCAACCTGTCACGGCCGATGATCGCCGGGGTGATCGGCACCGCGGCCAACATCGGCATTTTTACGATGTCAACGATTGCCACGAAGTTCGACATCAACCCGGAGTCCTGGCGGTGGGTCATGCTGGTCGGCGCCGCGCCGGTCGTGCTGGGACTCCTTTCCCTGGTAGCCGTGCCCGAGTCGCCCCGCTGGCTGGCGAGCCGCAACCGGGAGCGAGCCGCAGGGCAGAGAACGAGTGATACAACCGAAGTGTTTCGCAGGCCGCTTTTAGGCGTAACACTGGTCGGTATTTTACTGGCGACAATTCCGCTGTTCGGCGGCTGGGGAAGTGCCAATTGGATGGTTCCCTGGGCGGAGAAAGCGAGCGAGGAATTCGATTCAGCGGACGAATCCTTCAAGGCCCTAAAGGCCCAGGTTGGTCAGGCGCGTTCATTCACGGGACTCGTCGGAAGTTTTTTGGGCGGCTGGATTGCCAGTTTGTTCGGCCGGCGGCGGTCGTATTGCTTCGTGAGCCTGGGAGCGCTCTTTTGTGCGCAGTTCGCATTTTGGTTTACCGTGCCGACCGATCCGTGGTTTCTCTTTTGGGTCGGTGCCCTGGGGTTTTTCAGCGGCATTTATTTTGGCTGGCTGCCCCTGTTCCTGCCCGAGCTGTTTCCGACGCGGCTGCGTTCGACGGGTGCCGGCGTTAGTTTCAATTTTGGCCGGATCATCACCGCCATCAATATATTCGCCGCCGGATCCCTGATGATTTACTTTGGGGAGAATTATGCACAACTCGGCCGGGTCACGAGCCTGATTTTCTTACTCGGTATGATTGTCATCTGGTTCGCGCCGGACACGACCGAAAAGCAACTTGTTGACTGAATCTCATTCTCTAAAACGGCCGCCGATGCATCTCTCTCTCGTCAGCCATCCAGACCGCGCCCCACATTTTACGGATGCCGCCGGGCGGCTGCCGGACGTTACCGTGGTGGAAAAGAACGACAATCCAGACGCCGTGGCGGTTCTCGCGGGCGCGGCGAACCCCCTGGAAACATGTCGCCTCGCGGCGGCGGCGAATCGGCACATATTGATCGAGTTGGCCGCGTTTTCAGCACCCAGCGAAGCGGATGAGTTGGGCCGGATCTGCAACGAGGCCGGTGTGCGGTTGGTCATAAGTCCGGCAGATCGGTTTCGTCCTGCAATCCGCTCCGTCAAGGAAACGGCCGCCGCCGGAGACCTGGGCGAACCCGGACTGCTGCGTATTCACCGCTGGCAACCTCTTTCAAATCCGGGTCGCGAAACCAACCGGGACACAAACGTGTCGCAAATCGCAGCGGACGTTGATCTGGCGAACTGGTTTTATGATTCCATGCCGTCCGAAATTTACTGCCGGTGCGGGCAGCCACCTGCCGAAGTCTCAACCCCGGCAACATACCTGCAGGTGCACCTCGGTTATCCCAAGGGCGGAATGGCGATGATCGATGTCGCCCACAGCCTACCGGCAGGCGACGGTTATTATTCACTCTCGCTGATCGGGTCGCTCGGTGCGGCCTACGCGGACCAGCACCACGACATGCAGTTGCTCTATACCGGCGGCAAACCCGCCGCGGTAGCATCGCGCGAAAACGCGCATCAGCTGCTCGCCCAACTGGAGAACTTTGTCGCGAGCGTCGCAGCACAGCACGACCCCGGCGAGAATACACTCAATCCGGTTCACGCGCTGGAGGTCGCTGCTCAGGCGGTTCTGTCCATGCACGAGCGTCGGGCGGTTCGCCGAAACGGAAACGCCTATGAACTCGCCTGACGCCCGAAACACCTTTCAGTTCGCCGCGTTGAGCGTGGTCAAACACGCGTACGTTCCTAACGGCGTCGCGGCGCATCCGCGATTCGAGCCCGTCGTCGTGGCGGACGACGACGCCATGCCCGCATGGGTTCACCAGCGCAATCAAGTGTACGCAGACCAACACTCGATCCCCTACGTCCGCGATGTTGAACAGGCCTTGCGCGACTTCGATGTGCAAGTCGCGGTGGTGAGTTCCGAAGCAGAACGTCATTGCGATCTGAGCCTGCGGGCAGTCGACGCTGGGTTGCACGTCGTATCGGACAAGCCGATGTCCACCTGCGTCGCCGACTGCGATCGTGTCGTCGCGGCGGTGAACCGCAGCGGCGTCAAGTTCTTACTCTGGAATCGCAACTTTCTGCCGGCGATTGTTCATGCCCGCCAGATCATTGATGCCGGTGAAATTGGCCCAATCCTCGCTATTCACGTCGACTTTTATTTTGCCAAAGACAGCGGCCCGCCGATTGGATCACGGCGACCGGGCGATCCGCCGATCGACTGGCTGGAGCGGCAAATCGAAGCCCATGCGGACGGCTCGGACGGAGGAGTCGGCCAGGTGCCGATGGGAGAATTGGCCGTCGAGGGCATCTATCCGCTCGCCTACATTCGCACGCTCTGCGGCGGCGAGATCGAGCGCGTCTTTGCGCGGACCAAGGCCCACTTTCATCAGGCCCATGCGGACAACGAGGTGGAAGACCTGGCCAGCGTTACACTGGAAATGCAACAAGGCGTCCTCGGTTCGCTCTGCATCGGACGCATCGGTGCCGCCAGCCATCCGGATATCGGCGAGATTAAGATTCATGTTCTGGGGGATCAAGGCGGCCTGGTCGTCAACGAAGCTCGACCGGAAGTTGCCGTCTACTACCGGGGCCAACCGCCGCATGAGTTCCGCCATCGACGGATCGCTATCGATAACGATTTCCTGTTGATGGAGAACTTTGCAGAAGCGATCGACAACGACGGCGACACGGCGCTGGACGCGAAAGCCGGCCGCACAATCTGCGCCGTGGTCGAAGCGGCCATCGAATCGGGCCGCAGCGGCAGGCCGGAACCGGTCGGTTAATCGTCCGATGCGAATTCCGCCAAGCTGACCCAGCTGCCCCGCTGCGCTGAAATTGCCGCGGCGTCGGTAAAACACTGCACCCGCCAGCCGTCGTGTAAATTGGGGTGCTCGGTGCTGCCCTCCTCGATCATTGCCGTCAGCGCCGGAAATACGTGCCGCGCAAACCGATTTCCAAAACCGGGATCTTCGACACGCTCAACCGAGGGCTCACCGTCGGCGCGGACGATGGTGACATGCGACCGAATGCGATCGACCGCCAGCGACGCGTCGCGGCCGTGCAATTCCAACTCCGGCGCCAGCCCCTTCCGCAAAAACGGCGCGTGCGAAAGGATCAGTGAGCCGACGGCTCCACCCGCCATTTCAAACGCGATCGCAGCGTAGTCCGACGCTGTCGCTTTCCGTGTCGCGTCACTGTCATCGATAGCGTGGTCACCACCCCAGCGGAGCGCTTCATCGAGATTGACGTCGCCCAGATCCGGCTTGGCGGGCGTAATGACATCGGCGTGGGCCAGGACTTTCACCGCGTCCTCGCCCAACATCCAACGCATGGTGTCATAAGCGTGCGATCCGACGTCGGCAATGCTACCGGCCGACGACAGCGTCGCGTCGTCCCGCCAGGTGAAGGGCATCGCGGCCGGCCGTGGATTGTGCCAGCGGTAGACAACCGATCGGATTTCGCCGAGGGTTCCGGCACGGACGATCTCGCGTCCGCGTACGAAGGCCGGCACGTAACGAGTCCAAAAGGGAACAAAGTGCGCCAGGGCCGTGTCACGATAGGCGGCCCAAATATCGGCCGCCTCTTGCACATTAAGTCCGATCGGCTTTTCGCAAAGCAGATGCTTGCCGTTGGCGGCGCACTCTAGAACCGCCTCGTGGTGCAGCGCGTCGGGCGTCGCCACGATGACCAAATTGACGTCCGGATGCGTGACAACATCTCGCCATTCGTCCGTGGCGACGGTCGCGCCGTCTTCACGGGCGGCCGCTTCCAGCAACCCGCGGCGCCGCGCGCAGACCGCGACGATCTCCGCGTCGGCGGCCGCTTCTCGAACCTCGGCGCGGTACGGAACTCCGATAAACCCCGTCGCGCCAATTACCCCCACCTTAAAATGCATCTTGCCACCGTTGCCAGTCAAGGCCGTCGACTTCCGTTCGAACTTATAACAATCGCTGCGGACGTTTACAATGGAGCAGCGATGACGAAGAACATCACCTTACCGCGGATTGCAATCACGATGGGCGACCCGGCCGGGATCGGGCCGGAGATCTGCGCGCGCTGGCTGAGCGATCCTCTGTCGGCCTCACCCTGCATTCCGCTGATTTTTGGGGATGCCGGCGTGCTCGGCCGAGTGGCAACGGAATTGGGCCTGCGCCAACCGGCAAACGTTGTGTCGCACGAAGACTTCCAGGCCGCGCAAGGCGGCCCGGATGGCGCGACCGTCATCGATCTTTGCGTCCTTGACGCCCGCGACATTAGGCCCGGCGCAGTGAACGCTGCAACCGGTCGGGCGGCATACAAATACATCGAAGCTGCGATCGATGCCGGCATGAACCGGCACGTGGATGCTGTGGTGACCTGCCCCATCCACAAAGAAGCGTTCAGCGCAGCCGGCGTCCCCTACCCGGGGCACACGGAACTGTTTGCCGCCCAGACCGGCGCAAAGCGGACTTGCATGCTGCTCACCTCCGACGAAATCAGTTGCAGCTTTGTCACCGGCCACGTGGGCTTGAGCGATGTTGCAAGTCACCTCAGCGTTGAGCGAATTTTCGACGTCATTGAACTGACCAACGAAGCACTCTCGCAACTCTACAAAATTCGACCGAAATTAGTCGTCTGCGGACTCAATCCACACGCTGGCGAACACGGTTTATTCGGCAACCATGAAGAGGAACGTTTCATCACCCCGGCCATCGTTGCCGCCCGCAACGTAGGAATCGACGTCGAAGGCCCGCTCCCTGCGGATACCGCGTTTCTCCCGGACCGGCGGCACAAAACCGACTGTTACGTCTGCATGTACCACGATCAGGGACTCGTTCCGCTAAAGGCGCTGGCATTCGATCGCGCCGTGAACGTCAC
>JAYGDO010000380.1:0-3262 GCA_046582885.1 Pirellulales bacterium
CGACGCTCTTCCGATCTGATCCAAAATTCACCGAACAGGCCTGCTATAGCGTTGTCGAACTGGCCCACCATCGCAGTCTGCGGGAGCCGCATAAGGCCGAATTTCACAAGGCCCTGGATAAGGTGATCAAACTCAGCAAAGACGCCACCGTTATCGACCGCGCCGAGCGCTACAAAAAAGGCCAGACCTGGGTGCGGCCGAAGTAATCGCTCGAAATTCATTCGGCGGGGGTCGTTCCATCAAACACTGTTGATCTGACGGGTCCCGAGCCGCTCGCTAAGGCGAGCGTGAACCGTTCCGCATCCACCGGGCAACCGCCGCATCAGCCGCGTTCGGCCACGAATCGTCGTGCTTGCCGGCAGAGGGTCGTCTCGCCGCCGATTTATCCGACAGGACGGCCTCCGTGGGTGAGTTTGAGGGCCGCACTCGGAATGCCCCGTCAGCTAATCTTCCGGCTTGCTGCCGTCACCGCACATCTTGACGATTTTAGGGTCGAACCGCGCGACCGTTTCTATCAGGTCGGATTGCTCACGCATAACATCTTCGATCCTTTTGTAGACACCGGGCACTTCGTCGGCACCGGCTGACAGGACGCGAACTCCCTTTTCCGCCAGATCGCGTTTGATCGCATTCCAGTTGTATTTGTCTTTGGCTTTCCGCCGGGACATGCGGCGGCCCGCGCCATGGGCTGCGGACTTCAGCGCCTCGGCATTGCCCTTGCCGCGAACGACAAAGGCCGGATCTGCCATGGATCCCGGGATCACACCTAACTCGCCCTCCGCCGCGGGCGTCGCACCCTTGCGGTGTACGATTAGTTCCCGCTGGCCGTGTTTTTCCTTCCACGCAAAGTTGTGATGATTCTCAACGCCGGCAATGATTTGCGCGCCTATGCGTTTTGTGATCAGGCGGTGGATGACATCGTGATTGGCTGCGGCGTATGCGCCCATTAAGTTCATCGCCATCCAGTATTCCTGACCTTCGTGGCTGTCGAGGTCTAGCCAGGCGAGTTTGCCGAGGCTGTCGTATTTGGCCGGTAGCTTTGAGCGTGCGATGCCGCTGTACGTAGAGCAAACAGCCGCGCCTGCGCCGCGGCTGCCGCTATGGCTCAGTAGCGCGACGTATTGACCGGCTTCAATTTTCAATTGGCCGTCCGGCTGGGGCAGTGACAGTAGTCCGAACTCAACAAAGTGGTTGCCCGAACCGGATGTACCGAGTTGTTTCCAGGCCTTGTTTTTTTGTTCGCGGGTAATTTGTGTTACCGACCATTCGGCATCCATGACGGCGTGCGATTGTGGCTTTTCGTGCCTGCAGCCCACCCCAAAGCGGGTGTCACGTTCGAGAGAGTTCTCGTACCGGTCAGGCTTCGAGGCGAGCGTATCAACGGGAATGTCCAATACGGAAAGCTTCATGCGGCAGGCGATGTCCACGCCGACCGCGTACGGGATGATCGCGTTGTCACACGCCAAAACTCCACCGATCGGCAGGCCGTATCCGACATGGGCGTCGGGCATGAGAGCGGCGGCCCTGGCGACCGGCAGCGAGCAGGCATTTCGCATCTGCGCGTGCGACTCCTCGTCGATCCCGCATTCGCCCCAGGTTCGATAGCCGATCGGATTGGCGGAGGCGCATTGAAGGGTCGCGATTAACGCATGGGCCAAGTCGCCGACCTGCCGGTCGGCGACAAACGCGTCGGGATTGTCGACAACCGCTCGGATACGACGTTTGACGCCATCGCTGTCCGCGCCGGACCGCGCCAGATTTTGGGCGGCAACCGTGGCAGCGAGAGCGCAATCGCCCGTTAAACCCATTTTTTTAAGCTGCCTGTTATTCATTCCGCGGCCTCGCCTTGCCGTTAGGGACTGTTCCGACAACGGTATTTTATTCAGCCAGCTACACCTTCGGCAGTTTTCGTTAGGACGGGATCGTCAACAGGCGAACTGACGGGAACACGCTACGCAGATTGTTCACATCAGCCATGTCCGATGCAATATCCCCAAAAAAATGTTATTTCAGAAGACTGCGATGGCGATACTCGGTTGGCGGGATACCGACGACTCGCGTAAACGTCTTGGACATCTGCTTGCCGTCGACAAATCCGCATTCCAACGCCAACGTTTTGATGGCAATGTCGGTATCCACGAGTAGGCGTTTGACCCGTTCAATCTTGAGTCGAGTTAGTTCCTCGGCGATGGTTCTGCCCAGTACCGCGCGAAATCGCCGCTCCAACGTACGGCGTGTTGTGGCAGCGGCCTCGGCGACGGTCGCAACGTCAATTCCAGTGTGTCCCTTTTCGGACATGAAACGCATAGCCTGTACGACAAGCGGATCCTCCACGGCGAACACGTCGGTCGATTGCCGTGCGATCAGTCCTTTGGGCGGCAGTGTAATCATCTTGCTGGGCGGCTTGCGGCCATCCATGAGCGATTCTAGAAGTCGCGCCGCCTCGTAACCGACGCGGTCGTAGCCTAAGTCGACGCTCGTCAGACTCGGCGCTGGCTCAACGCACACCATCGGCTCGTTCTGGATACCAATCAGGGCGACATCCAGCGGAATGTCGAGACCATTGCGGAAACAAAGATCGGCCACGTAACGGCACAGAAAATCAGAACCGGCGAGGATGCCAATTGGCCGCGGCCAGGAAGTGATCCAGCGGTTGGTTTCGTCAAGAAACCTCTGCCATTTACGGCTCTCTTCATCGTACGTGACGTTCGTCAAACGAATGTCGCAATCCCAACCCGCGTTCTGAAGCGTGTCCCAATAACCTGCACATTGTTGCCGCGAGTTTTTATCATTGCGGAATCCCAGGTACCCAAAGTGACGGAACCCGCGGGCAAGGAAGTGTTCGGCCGCCATGCGGCCGGCTGCCCGCCGGTCGGGTGCCACAGTCAGTACGTCACTCGCTGTCGTCTGGAGTCGTACATTTACCAGCGGCACACGAGCTTTCTTAATGAGTCGGGCCCACTTTGGTGTGACGCGAGTGATGATGCCATCGTAGCGCGAACGTGTTCCAGGAATACGCAGTGTCTCGCAAAGTTGCGGCGAAAATATGCAGTCCCAGTGCTCTTGTTCCTGTGCGTACCGCCGGACGCCGGCGACAATCCCGACGTGGTGTTGTTTTGCGAAGTTGATGTCAATAATTAGTCCGACGCGGCGCATACGTAATATCCAACAGATAATCTTACGGCATGTGCCATTTCGGTTTTCGGTTCCTCAGCGCACATGTCCGCTTGATTAGCGGCAACCTGCGCATGTCGTAAAAAGA
>JAYGDO010000383.1:0-3229 GCA_046582885.1 Pirellulales bacterium
TCGCCAAAAAGCTGTTAAAAGGCCTAGCCCTTTTTCCACCCGGCTATACCACCGCGAGATCGATCGCGCGTATCAACCAGGCTATGGATAAGTTTTTGATCAATATTGAAACCCGCCGAGAAGTTGAAGAGGGCGGCTACGCGATCGTCGGAAGTCCGGCAACGGTCCGCGATCGGTTGATCGAAATCGTCAAATACCTGGGCATCGGCAACCTGCTGGGACTATTCCAGATTGGAACATTGCCCGCAGACCTGACCGAAAAAAATCTGCGCATGTTCGCCGGCGATGTGCTGCCGGACCTCCGCCAGGAACTGCCATGACCGCCACCAGGCCACAATCAAAGACCATCAATGTAGGCGGCAAGAAAACCCAATTAACCGTTGGCGGCAGCGGGCCGCCGTTGCTCTATCTGCACAGCGCCAGCGGCGAAACAGACTGGATGCCGTTCCACCAACAACTCGCAGACGATTTTACGGTCTATCTTCCAGCTCACCCGGGATTCGCACTTTCCGAGGGCCTCGACCAGATCGAGGACATCTACGACCTGGTCTGGCATTATGTTGACTTGCTGGACTTGCTCGGTCTACAACGGTTACCAATCATCGGCCTCTCAATCGGCGCCTGGCTGGGCGTCGAACTCGCGATTCACCGCCCCGAGCGTGTCGAGCGTTTGGTGCTGGCTGCCGCGGCGGGCCTGCATCTGGCCGATGCTCCGATGGCCGAGATTTTTGTCGACGATCTTCAACAGATCCGCGAGCTATTATTTTTCGATCCGTCCAGCGAGGCTCTGCAACTCGTGGTACCGACGTCGTTGGATGACGAGCGAATTTTGAACTGGATCCGCGCCCGTGAAGCCACCGCCCGGATCGGCTGGAATCCGTACATGCACAATCCGCGGCTCCGGCAACAGCTGCACCGCGTCGCTTGTCCAACGCTGGTGATGTGGGGCCGCGAAGACAAACTCATCCCACTGGCTCACGGCACATATTACGCCGAGCATATTCCCGACGCGCAACTGAATGTCTTCGAGCAGTGCGGTCACATGATCCCGTTCGAAAAGCCCGACGAGTTCGTGGCCGACATCACCCGCTTCGTCGCAAAAGGCCCATCCGAGCTAATATAGGCCGAGTGGGAATCCAGCCCGCAAACAGACACGGTCAGTCGTACTGAATAAGACTGACTGTCTCGTGTGGATGCAGTCGTTTGCTTCCACCGAGTGATGTAAGTTCCACTACAAACGCACAGGCAACGACATTCGCCCGTGTGCGTTCGATCAGTCGGCAGCAAGCTTCCATGGTGCCGCCGGTCGCCAGCAGGTCGTCAACGAGCAGGACATTCTGACCGGCCTCAACGCCGTCGATGTGAATCTCAAGTTCATCCGTACCGTATTCCAGTTCGTATTTGAAGGCGTGCGTACGAAACGGTAATTTGCCCGGCTTGCGCACGGGTACAAAGCCCGCGTTCAATTCCAAGGCAAGCGGGGTTGCGAATATAAAGCCCCGGGCTTCCGCGGCGGCAACGATGTCGATGGGGCGATCGCGAAATCGCTCGGCCAATTGACCGATCGACTCGCGCAGGGCGGCCGGTGACGCCAAAAGCGGCGTAATGTCGCGAAAGAGGATTCCCGGTTTTGGAAAATCCGGAATCGACCGCACGTAGTCCGTAAGCGTAAATCCGCTGTCCCCATCCATGCGTGGGAGTATAGACCCCGACCGGGCGGAGTCAAGAGTCGCCACCCGGCGCCGCGAATGCTACGGCGATTTGCGTTCAGGCAACGCCGAGCGTGCGGCGGCTATAGCGCATTCGGTTCCTGCAGTCCGTGATGTAGCTTGCCGAGCGCTTCGGTCTCAATTTGACGAACGCGCTCGCGGGTCAGTCCGAGCGATTCACCGATTTCCTTGAGCGTGTGTGGTTCGCCATCACCGAGTCCAAACCGCATTTTCAACACGGTCGCTTCGCGCATGTTCATTTCTTCCAGCATCCGCATGACGTGCTTTAAGCTGTCGTTCTCGAGCATCGTATCTTCGGGAGTCTTCATCCGCTCGTCTTCGACCATATCACCTAGCGACCAACCTGCCTCGGATTGATCGGTTTGCGGCGTGGCGTTGTAAATGCGAATGGCCTTTTTGATGATCGGCAGCTTCTTCTTGGGCAACCCCAAAACGCGCGCAACTTCTTCCGATGTCGGCGAGCGTCCAAGTTCCTCCTGTAATCGGGCCGATGCGCGGCGCCATTTGGACAGCAACTCGACCATGTAAGCTGGAATGCGAATCGTCTTCGCCGAATTAATTAACGCTCGTTTGATCGATTGCTTTATCCAGTAACTTGCGTAGGTCGAAAACCGGGTGCCCACCGCGGGATCGAAACCTTCGACCGCGCGGAGCAGTCCGAGGTTGCCTTCCTCGATCAAATCCTGAAGCGCCAGCCCTTTACTCGTATAACCGCGCGCGATGTTGACCACCAATCGTAGATTGGCGCGGACCATTCGATCGCGAGCTCGGACATCACCTTCGGCAATTTTTCCGGCCAGTTCCCGTTCGTCGGCCGCCGTTAGAAGCGCGGTCTCGTTGATTTCCTTCAGGTATGTTTCCAATGGTGTTTGCAAAGAGGAATCCGACACCCGCCGCCGCTGGCTTTTCTCTGTCTTTGTGCTCGTCATGTGTTTCGCTACCCGTTGGCTCAATTCGGTGTTGATACGACGCTCCGACTTGTTTTATCGACGACACGAACGCCCGCCTAAAGGAATGCCGCGCAGCGAGTAAGTACAGCGAATATGCACCCGGGACGTGTTTTATCGAACAGACGTGAGCGTCTTGTTGCAGCCGAAATCGCAATCGCACCGCGGGCGAGGATTATGCAAATCGATCACGATGTGACATCAACATCGCTGCCAGACGCCAGGAAACACCCGAACAGGCATTACATCTGGACGACCAGGACCGCCGGGCCCGTTCTACGGATCGTTACGATTCTTCGTTTTTGTCCGCATCGTCGGATTCTGCGTCCGCGCCGGTGGCTTCTTCTGCAGCGGCTTCTTCTGCAGCGGCTTCTTCTGCAGCGGGTTCTTCTGCAGCGGATTCTTCTGCAGCGGGTTCTTCCGCAGCGGGTTCTTCCGCAGCGGGTTCTTCTGCAGCGGGTTCTTCTGCAGCGGATTCTTCTGCAGCGGCTTCTTCTGCAGCGGCTTCTTCCGCGGCGGGTTCTTCCGCGGCGGGTTCTTCCGCAGCGGGTT
>JAYGDO010000485.1:0-2506 GCA_046582885.1 Pirellulales bacterium
CGACCTTGTCCGCCGTCTGCTTGCCAAAGATCCGGCAGACCGCCCGAATTCGCCGGCCGACGTCGCCCGGGCACTTCAGGCATTTGCCGCGTCAAACAACCTGGAAAGACTCGCCGCGCAAGTCGAAGACGAAATGCAACACGACGGCCGCATCGCCTCGGACGAGGAGATTCCGGTAATGCTGGCCGCGGGCGGTGCGGGCGGTGCGGTCCGGCACAGGCGGATCGACGGCGATGAACCCTCCTGGCTGCGGCCGAGTTTTTACGTGTGGGGCGGCGCGTTGTTACTTGGCTGTGCCTGCCTGTTCCTGACGATCACGATTGGCGAAATGATACGGACCTTTCACGGCGCCGCCACCGGCGCCGTGGCGACCGAGAGTCTCGCTAGCGAAATCCACGACTCGCTTCGCTACACGATATACTCGATCCCCTGTTTCATTTTAGGCATCATCTTCTTGCTCAAGGGATACTGGTGGCACCGCCGGGCGATGAACGATAAAGATCAGACGGACGAAACGGTACACCGCTACTTTGTGCCCGGGTTTTGGAAGGTTGTCGCCGTCATCGTCGGATTTATGTTGATCGCCAGTTTCATTAACCTGCTGCGAATTTGACGCCGGCCCCGCGTTGGGCGATTTTGCATCTGGAAATTTAACCGCCGCGGAGATTACGTCGGTCACGGAGTACTTGGAAGTGTCCGCGGATTGCGACCTGACGGTATCGGCGATTGAATCGCAGTCGGATACGCTCTGCGGTCCGTTGCGCCGGCCGAGCCGCGTCCGCGTGCAGATAAAGCGGAATTTGAAATGGCGGTTGCGGCCATCCCGGAGCTTGGACGGGATTCTTTCGGCTACCTGCCGGATCGCAAGGGGCACGGGCGAGGCCGCTACCGGGCCCGGATGAACGGGCACAGCTGCGGAGCATCCGGAACGGGTGAGCAGATGGCGGATGAAATGGTAGAATCGCTCAAGCAATCCAAACCGCCGGCCAAAGACTGAACGCATGCAGCCGCATTGGCGGCGGCAGAAAATGAAAGGGTGCGAAGTGAACGCGACCATTTCGCTTGTCGCCATTCTGATCGGATCGGCGGTTGTTTTGATTGCCACAATCATCCTCTACAACCGGCTCGTCCGCAGCCGCCTGCTGGTCCTTGAAGGTTTCAGCGGAATTGATGTCCAACTCAAGCGGCGGCACTGCTTGATCCCCAACCTCCTCAGCACCGTCAAAGGCTATGCCCAATTCGAACGTGACGTGCTGGAAGACGTGACTCGCTTGCGGACACAACTGCTCGGCGATACCTCCGTTGCGGACAAACAGCGGGATGAGAATGCACTCTCCGCTGCGCTGAAACAGTTGTTTGCCGTGGTCGAAAATTATCCCGATCTAAAGGCGAACCAAAACTTTCTGGAGTTGCAGCAGGAACTTGTGGAAATCGAGGACACCATTCAGAAGGCGCGGCGTTATTACAACGCCACGGTCCGCGACTACAACAT
This sequence comes from Pirellulales bacterium, assembly GCA_046582885.1. GTDB lineage: Bacteria > Planctomycetota > Planctomycetia > Pirellulales > UBA7805 > JAYZEI01. The sequence goes on from JAYGDO010000485.1 coordinate 1,493, forward strand.
CCGGGTCGGGTCATTCCCGTCCCTGCTGGTGGCCCAGCTCTTTGCATTCCGTACTGCGGACTTTTTTGAACTGGCTACAAGCACCGAACGGGAGGTCCCGCATATCGCGGTTGACGACAGTCCGAATGAGTAATGCCAACCGGCAACCGGCGGAATCGCTTCTGCTTTCGATCTCAATCGTGTTTTGCGTGGCGGGCGGCGCCCCCGCACAGACCGCTCCATCGTGGCGACCGTTAGCTGCGACCGAGGAGCGGATCGACAACTACCACAGCGATATCCGTGTGCAGCAGGATGGATCGCTCGCCGTCACCGAAACGATCCGGGTGACCGCTACGGGCTACAAGATCAAGCCGGGCATCTATCGTGATTTTTCTACGCTCTACACGACAAAATATCTCGTCCGCATTGAACTACCCTTTACGGTCTTGTCCGTCACCCGCGATGGCGAACCGGAACCCTACCATACGAAGAAACGCGAGAACGGCGTGCGGCTCTACATCGGCAGCAAGGACGTTCGCGTGCAGCCGGGAGAGTACACGTACGAAATTCGCTACACGACCAATTTCCAGATCGGTTACTTCGATGCCCACGACGAGCTGTACTGGAATGTGACCGGCAACGGCTGGGATTTTCCGATCGAGCAGGCCTCGGCCACTGTCGCCCTGCCGCCGGACATCCCACGCAAAAAAGTCACACACGAAGCGTATACCGGATCGCAGGGCTCCAAGCAGAGTGACTCCACATCGAGAGTGGATGCGGCGACCGGCGCACTCGACTTTAAGACGACCAAACCGCTGCGGCGTCACGAGGGCTTGACGATTGTAGTCGGCTTCCCGAAGGGATTTATCCGCGAGCCCACTGCGGCAGAGCGGCGGGTGCTCTATTTCCGGGCAAACCTCACGCTGTGGATCGTCCTCGGCGGGCTGCTGCTGGTGTTGGGATATTATATTTTCAGCTGGATCCGCGTCGGCCGGGATCCGCCCGGCGGGACGATCGTCCCCCGCTTTGAGCCGC
>JAYGDO010000494.1:0-6598 GCA_046582885.1 Pirellulales bacterium
CTGCGATGCTGCACGGCCAGGCCGATGGCGAGAATATCTTTTTCACCGTAGTAGGTGCTGGAGTTGTAGTAGCCCGGTTCCGGATCGAGCAGATTGACGGTAAGGCGGGCGGCCACTTCGAGGTTATCGACACCCGGTTGACCAGCCACGTCCCGGCCGCCTAGGTTTTCGCCGTCGAACAGGCCAATGCTCCATTTAATGCGTCCGCAGTCTCTTTCGCCCCACAGTACGACGCCGTCGTCGCGGCCCTGGAAGATGTTCGCATATCCAAGTTGGACAAACGGGAAATTCCAGGCATTCAGGTAGAACGGGCCGCTCAAATTCGAGCGATCACTCGGAGGCAACAATCGGCCGAACCAGACGTGAGTGTTGCCGCCCATATCGAACTTGAGAATCGCGTCCAGAATCCGCATTTCGCCGAGTTCGGTCGTGCCGAAGGGATTGCCGTTATGGTTGTCCTGGAACCCCTGGGCATTGTTGATGTCGGTATTGAATTCAAAACCGATCCGCTCGTGGCCCTGGCCATTGAGGTAGATCCTCGCGTTGTTGAGGTTGAAGTCCTGACGCGTACCGCCATTCGCGGGGTTGCCGAACTCGATCGCGTTGTAACTTGTGCGGATACCGGCGCCCACGTTAATGGACCAGTCCGTTCCCCACGCGAAACAACAGCAATTGTTTTTTTCGCAACCGCAGTCGGCCTCGGCCCCGTCGTCGCAAGAACCCGCCACATCACTGGGCGAGGCAACGTTATCTTCGCCTCGCGGGGTTTCCGAACTCGATTGATAGTAATTCTCAAATGCCGTACGGGACACCATCCATTGGTTCTGAGCAAACGCATTGCCGACAGCCATAAACGTCGCGGCAACAACTGCACACGCAAGCAATGTGATCCGCATGATTTCACCTCCGTATTTTACAAGTGACCTGTTTCTAACGCCGTCCGGTTCATCCTGACCGGCGGACACGAACGCGAGCAATGATTTGGGCAGAACGGCAGAGCCGCCCCATGCACCGTCGCGAATACTCTGCACTGCAAGCGGCGTCGACGACCGCGCCTACCTGTGTATCGACGGGATGAGTTACGAAATTGCCCGCATACGCCGCTAAATGCAAAAACGGGGCAGAATCATTAAAGTCATTATGAGGGCGACTGTAATAACCGATACAAACCAAACCCGCTGCCGAAATGACAGCAGCGGGCGGGGGGTTATGCCAATTGTATCGAATATAGGAATTAACCCGGGCCAACCGTCACCGGGCCGCTTCAGTCTGCGGCGGAATGCATGTCGTCGAACAGCGCATCGACGAAGTCGTCGGGCACGAACAGCGCTAGGTCTTCAATTTTCTCGCCGACGCCAACATACTTCACCGGCAGGCCAACCGTTTGACGAATGGCGACAACAACGCCGCCCTTGGCCGTGCCGTCCAACTTCGCCAGAACGATCCCCGTGCAGCCGATCGCATCGGTGAAATGCGTCGCCTGGCTGATCCCGTTTTGGCCTGTGGTGGCATCCAGTACAAGCAGCGCCTCGTGCGGTGCATCGGGGACTTGCTTGCCGAGAATGCGGCGAATTTTTTCCAACTGCTGCATGAGATTCTGCTGCGTCTGCAATCGGCCCGCTGTATCGACAATGCAAACATCGATTCCGTCATCTAGCGCCGTTTGTACCGCGCGGTAGGCGACACTTGCGGGATCGCTGTCTTGCTCGCCTTTGACAATCTTCACGTCCAGCCGATCTGCCCAAATCGACAACTGTTCGACCGCCGCCGCGCGAAACGTGTCGGCCGCTCCCAGCACCACGGACTTACCGCTGGCGCGGAACATGTTGGCCAGCTTGGCGATTGACGTTGTCTTGCCCGCGCCGTTTACACCGGCGACGATGATCACCGTCGGACCGCTGGCGGCAAACTGGATCGGTTCCTCGGGCTGAGCCAGCAGTCGTTTGAGTTCGGCCTTGATCGTGACCAGCACGTCTTCCCACTGCACACGCCGAGCGCGAAAATCCGCCAACACACGGTCGCAAATCGTCTGCGCCGGTTTTACGCCCATGTCGGTTTTGACGAGCGCTTCGAGCAGTTCGTCGACAAACTCATCGTCAACCAGCCGCCCTTCGGCTTTGAACACGTCTCGGACGTCTGTATTCAAGAGGCGAGCGGTTTTTTGCAAGCCCTGTTTAAATTTACTTAGCAGGCCCATCGGGAATTTCAGGGGGTTAAAATCAGGACAAAGTTTAGTAGGCAGATCGCAAATTCCAAATCCCAATGACCGCCTAAGTAGAAACCTCCTCCCGACGTTGGGATTCGGTCATGCGAGCCTGGGGCCCGTTCATTGGTCATTCTCCGCCGCATCATGTTCGGACAGGACGCGATCCAGAACCCCGTTGACAAATTGGGCGGATTGGCGAGTACCAAATCGTTTCGCCAACTCGACCGCTTCGTTAATTGCGACCCGATTGGGAGTGCTTGTGTAGATAATTTCAAAAGCACCCAACCGCATGATATTGCGGTCGATCGCCGCCATCCGCCGCAGCGACCAATTGTCGGCCGTGCTGGATAGCAATTCATCCAATTCCGCTCGATTACGCCGGACGCCATCGATCAGTGAACGAGAAAACTGGATAAGATCGTCGGCCGTCAACCGGCCTTGCAGAAACTCGTCGGGGTCCAGGGCATGCTCCGACGGATTCAGATCGTCCTGATACAAGACCTGCATCGCTACTTCTCGTGCTCGGGTACGTCGCGACATGGTTACTTTTGCGGTTTCAATGAACTCGTGGCGATCAATTCGTTGGTTCGCTCGCGCGGTTAACGAATTATAGCAATCCCTCGGGCGAGGCAACGGCGGCGAGGCCGCTCAGCGTCAATCCGGCAGCTGATCGAGCAGACTGGCCGTTTCCAGTGCCGCTTCTGCCGCCTCAATGCCCTTGTTGCCGACGTTGCCGCCAGCGCGATGAATCGCCTGTTCGAGCGTCTCACACGTTAAAATACCAAACGTCACGGGCACGCCCGATTCCAAACTGGCCTGTGTAATGCCGAGACTCACCGCGCGATTAATGTGTTGGTCGTGCGACGTCTCGCCCCGGATCACCGCGCCCAAGCAGATCACCGCACGATATTGGCCGCTCGACGCCATCCGTAGCGACGCCAGCGAAATCTCAAACGCGCCCGGAACCCAAGCAACGTCAATGTCGCCGTCAGCAACACCAGCGGACGTCAACGTCCGTACCGCGCCTTCCAGCAACTTTACCGTAATCGATTCGTTATAGCGCGAAACGACGATTGCGAATCGGCCGTCGGCAGTCGTCGTATCGCCGGAGAAAGAATTGGGCATTTTGCGGGGGTACAGGGTAGGGGTGCGGGAGTGAAAGGGCGACTGGCTGTCCCCCAACCGGTGGGCACTCACTCCTAGCTCTTCATGTTCATCAAGAACTCGGCATTTGTCTTGGTCTTCTGCAGCCTCGTCAGCAGCAACTCCATGGCCTCCGGACCATTCATTTCGTTGAGCACGCGCCTGAGGATACAGACGCGGCGATACTCTTCCGGATCCATCAGTATCTCTTCCTTTCGCGTACCGCTGCGATTGATATCGATTGCCGGCCAGACGCGTTTGTCCACCAAAGCGCGGTCGAGCACCACTTCCATGTTGCCGGTGCCTTTGAACTCCTCGAAGATGACCTCGTCCATCTTACTTCCGGTGTCTATCAGCGCGGTGGCGACGATCGTCAGCGAACCACCTTCTTCCACTTTGCGGGCGGAGCCAAAAAATCGTTTGGGCCGCTGCATGGCATTCGCATCAATGCCGCCGGAGAGGATCTTACCGGAATTTGGACATTCCGCGTTCCAGGCCCGCGCTAGTCGCGTAACCGAATCGAGAAAGATGACCACGTCGCGGCCAAACTCAACCATGCGTTTCGCTTTTTCGAGGACCATTTCCGATACTTGCACGTGCCGCGCCGACGCCTCGTCAAACGTCGAACTGATCACCTCACAATTATCGCCTTTGACTTGTCGCTCCATGTCGGTGACCTCTTCGGGCCGTTCGTCGATCAACAACATGATCACGTAGACATCGGGGTGATTGGCCAACACGCCCTTGGCCATCTTTTGCAGCAAGATCGTCTTGCCGGCTCGTGGCGGACTAACGATCAAACCACGCTGACCAAATCCGACCGGCACAACCATATCGACGACGCGCATCTCCACTTCTTCCGGTTCCGTTTCGAATACAATTCGCTCGATCGGATGAAGCGGCGTAAGATCGTCGAAGTCGATCTTCTCGACCGCCATACCTGGATCTTCATAGTTGATCGCCTCAACCCGCAGCAGCGCGAAGTATCGCTCGTTTTCTTTCGGCGGCCGGATTTGGCCCGAAACCGTTGTGCCCGTCCGCAAGCTAAACCTCCGAATCTGGCTCGGCGACACGTAGATATCATCAGGACACGACAAATAGTGGTAATCAGGACTGCGGAGAAACCCAAATCCGTCCGGGAGGATTTCGAGCGTACCTTCGCCGTACATGAGCCCGTTCATTTTCACGCGCTCTTTGAGGATCCTGAAAATCAGATCCTGCTTCTTCATGCCGGCGATATCGGTAAGATTCACTTTTCGCGATTGACCGATCAAGTCGCCCATCGACATCCGCTGCAACTCGGCGATGTGGACGTCGCCCTGCTTGATTTCATCGTAGCGATCTTGCGTTGTGAGTTTCCCGGCACCTGCTTCGGCGACGATTTCTTCCGCCAACGAGAGCGGCTCCTCGTCCAACTCCGCGTCGAGAGCCGCCTTTTTCTCTTGCCACGAATCGGTATCCGGTGAATCGTCCACCGAACGTTTAGACTGCGGCGGCTCCTTGCGGATTCCTGTGCTTCTTCCATCTGACATGGTGTGGGCTCCCTGATGTGAGTTTAGGCTGCCAACGTGCTGAAGACGCCAGCGGAGCCTGTCCCTTTGGACGGCGTGACGATTATGGACAAACCGTGAAAACCGAAAACCGCAAAAGCGGAGAGGTGAGGAGTGACCTTTCCTGGTGGATTGGACAGCGGTCCATTGCCATCACACTCAGTTTCGCATGTCCAAGTCCAAATGTGAATCCCAAAAATCGCTAATTTGTCTCTGCAGATGGGGCAGCGTTCCGTTGTTTTCCAGTACAAAATCGGCGAGTGACCGTTTCTTCTCAAGTGATTCCTGCGCGGATTCGCGGCGGCTAAACTCATTTTCATCCCAGCCCCGTTGCCGAGCACGATGGAGCCGCAATTCGCGGCCCGCGTCAACAAACAAGATTTGATTGCAGAATTTGTCCCAGCCCGTTTTCACCATAACGGCTGCGTCGAGTACCACCACACGGCTCTCATCAAACCCCACCAACTCTTGTCGTAATCTGTCACCGATACGGGCATGAACGAGCTTTTCGAGATACTTCAACTCCTCTCGGGAGGAATTAGACGAACCGAAAACGATCTCCGCCAGCGCCGTTCGCTCAATCTGTCCGGCGTCATCCAAGATCTCATCGCCCCAACGTTCCCGGAGCGCAGCAACGACGTCCGGCTCGCTCAGGACCTCGTGAGCGACACCGTCAGCGTCTAGAACAGCCGCGCCGAGTTGTCGAAAATACTCGGTCGCCAGCGACTTGCCGCTCGCAATTCCGCCGATGATTCCGATGATGTGCACGTGGTGGTGGTCGGGATTAGGTTGGAAGAGATTCACCGTCGCATACCGCAGTCAACGTGCGGACTTAAACTTGCGACCAATTTGCCCCTATTTTTATGTCTACTTTCAGCGGCACCGTCAATTCCGCAGCGCCGGACATTTCTTTACGTACCAAGTCGGTCAGCCGTTTTTGTTCGTCATCCGGAAACTCGAATACCAACTCGTCGTGGATTTGCAGCAACAACCTTGCAGAAAACTTCTCGTCCTTCAATCGCCGATGAACGCTGATCATGGCCCTTTTGATCAGATCGGCCGCCGTGCCTTGAATGACCGTGTTGACCGCCGTGCGTTCCGGCAGGTTTCGAGAATATCCGGGCGTGTTTTGACGAACGCCTCGAATCGCCCGCCGTCGTCCGAACAGCGTGGACACAAACCCGTCAACGTGACATCGTTCCAACACGTCGCGCAGAAACCGGTCGACTTGCGGGTATTGTGCAAAATAAGCATCAATGAACTCGCCAGCTTCGTCGTGTTCGATGTCCAGCGACTTTGCCAAACCGAACGGGCTTTGGCCGTAGATGATACCGAAGTTAACGGCCTTGGCGCTGCGCCGCATGGCCGGGGTAACTTCGGATTGCGGTACGCCGTATACCTGACTAGCCACAGCGGCGTGAATATCTTCGTCATTTTCGAAAGCGGCGAGCAAAGCTTCGTCGCCCGAACAATGCGCGAGCACGCGCAATTCAATTTGCGAATAATCGGCTGCCAGCAACTGCCAACCATCTTGGCCCGGTAGAAACGCCGAACGAATCTCTCGTCCCGCGGCCGTCCGAATGGGGATATTCTGCAAGTTCGGGTCGCTTGAGCTTAGCCGGCCCGTCGCGGCGACGACCTGATGAAATGAAGCGTGAACCCGCCCTGTCTGCGAATGCACCATCGCCGGCAATGCGTC
>JAYGDO010000068.1:0-3896 GCA_046582885.1 Pirellulales bacterium
AAATCCTTCGGCGGGCTCGATTCGAGGAATTGCCGGTGTGGTGGAGTTGCATTACATCACGACGATTCAAGATGCGGATACCGTCTCCGGTTCCGTGCCCGGCGGCAGCGAATTGACGCTGGGGAATGCTTTCAATCGCCAGGATTTTCTAGACCTCACGGCCGGCCTGCACGTTCAACTGTTCGAAAACACGGCGCTGCGAGTCGCCGGTGTCGCGCCTTTGCGCCGTCGTCCGGACCGGACGTTCGACGGCGAACTGATGTTGCAGGTCAATCACTTCTTTCGATAGTGCGCGCCACAGCGACAGGGTGCATTTACACCAAAGTTCCTGTACGGCCTCTCCGGCCGAACCGACTTGACTGCTAACCGCTAACGCCCAGTATTATGGGAGGCGTGATCGGCACCGCCGGTTTAAATCTCCGCAGTCCGGCGGTGGGCTCATTGACCCGGTACCGACGACCTAGTGCCGACGACCTAGTGCCGACGACCTAGTGCCGACGACCTAGTGCCGACATTGATTGTGGAGTGGAAAAGAAACACTCACGTCAATTGCCGAATAAACTCGGTCATCGTGTTCGGGCGATCACCAGGGTTTGCACTGAGACAGGCGTGGATTGCGTCGGCCAGTTTCGGATCGATTTCCGAACAAACGTCGGTGATTGGAATCGGCGGTTTGTCGTGTTCCATCGCTTTTTTCGCCGTCGCGACCGTCCCGGGCCACGGTGATGTGAAGGCGAATAATTCGTACGCCGTTACGCCGAAGGAAAAAACATCAACGCGGTGGTCGGTCGCGCGGCGACGGACGATTTCGGGCGACATGTAACGCGGCGTTCCCGTCCGGTTGCCGGGGCGACGAAATGCCGGCGTGTCGGGAACGGTCAGGCCGAAATCAATCAGTTTTAGTGTTTGCCGGTCCGCCGAGACGACGAAGTTTCTCGGGCAGATGTCGCGATGAACAAATCCGGCTTCGTGCACAGTCGCAAGTGATTCAGCCGCTTGTCGCATTAGATGCGTGCGGTGCTCGGCGGTGCGCTGATCGCACGACTGAATCAGCGTGTTGAGGCCCTGACCCTCAAGATACTCCATCACGATGTACGGTTCGCCGACTGTTGTGATTCCATACTCGAATGTTTCGACGATGGACGGATGCGAAAGTGACGAAGCGATTTGGCCTTCGCTCGGTTTGTTTAGCTTTTTAAACCGTTTTTCGACTTGGACAGTCTTTTTGGGATCCAAAATTTTGAGGCCGACGACCTCTCCTCGCTGGCGATCGCGAGCCATGTAGAATTTGGACATCGTACCGTGGACCGCTTCGCGTATCAGTTCAAAACGGTCGTGGATATCAACCTTACCGCCGCCGAAAAGCGACCTGACGCGGCTCAGTAAGTCCATTTCGTGATCCTATCTGCTCCCGTTATCTCTCAAGATGTTACATTCTAAACCCACACAAATCGGCGGAACAGGAACTACGGCGTTTGTTGCGACAATTGGCAACTGCCCGCACATCTTGCGCGACAGGAAAACTACCAAGCGCGCTGCAAAACCAACAAGGTTAATCCGCTCCTCTGAGCCTGCGACTCTACCGATCAGGTAAACCTTGACGACGGATGCTAAGTCTCTCGCTGCTCCGGAGTTACTATCGGAGGGTCTTCGTCTCCAGACGGTTGAAATCGCGCGCGGCGATGGCTAGGATGGTTGGTGTTAGCTTGCATGGCCCACCCGCGCCAGATGGAGTGCACCCCTTTGCGACGGATCGATGGGCCAGCGGCGAGCTTCCCCAGTTCGCCGGCTGGCTGAGGCAAAGTTGCTGAAACCAAATGGAATTCTTACGCGCGCGGCTGACCGCGCCAGTGCATCACCTGTTACAAGAGTCAATTCGCTGTGGTGAATCGAATCGTGCAACGCTCTGACAAGGCTAGATCGTTCTTCTACCCGGAGACGCCGATCCATCTGCTGCGCCATCGCGCGCAGCATCAGGCGAACGACGTTGCGTTCAAGTATCTTGTCGATGGCGAAGACGAAGAGCTGAACGTTACCTATGCAGAGCTCGACGCCAGTGCAAGGGCCGTTGCCACCTGGCTCGAATCGCGCGGACTCGCAAACAAGCGGGCCTTGCTGCTCTATCCGTCGGGCATGGAATTCGTCACGGCGTTTTTCGGCTGCCTCTATGCTGGCGTCATCGCCGTCCCCACCAACCCGCCGAGCCGCAATGCCAAGCTTTCACGGATCGAGGCGATCGTTGATGCCGCGGACGCCAAGGTTGCGCTGACCACGCTGGAAATCCTCGGCCGCGTCGAGCCCGTACTGAGTGAGTCGCCGCGTCTTTCGAAGTTGCCGTGGCACGCCACCGACGACGAAGCCGAACCGAGCGCCGCGGACGACTGGAAAATGCCCGACGTCTCGTCCGACACGCTGGCCTTTTTGCAATACACATCCGGCTCCACCGGCACGCCCAAGGGCGTCATGCTCAGCCACGACAACTTGATGCACAACTCGGCGGTCATCAATCTGGCGTTCGAGAACACGCGTAGCGTTATGGGCGTTTTCTGGCTGCCGAACTTTCACGACATGGGCCTCATTGGCGGCATCTTGCAGCCACTGTACATGTGTCGCCCCAACGTGCTGATGTCCCCGATGATGTTCCTGCAAAAACCGTTTCGCTGGCTCAGGGCGATCACGAAGTACCGCGGCACGGTCAGCGGCGGGCCAAATTTTTCCTACGATCTTTGCACCGAAAAAATCACGGCCGAGCAGCTTGGGCAACTCGACCTCAGTAGCTGGTCGGTTGCCTTCAACGGCGCCGAACCGGTGCGGCCCGAAACGATCGACCGATTTTGTGAAAAATTCGGCCCCTGCGGATTCCGCCGCGAGGCATTTTATCCCTGCTACGGCATGGCCGAAGCGACGCTGATTGTTACAGGCGGATTTGTTCCGCAGCAACCGGTCGTGAAAAAATTCGACAAACGGGCGCTGGCCAAAAACCGTGCGCTGCCGCCTCAGCCCGGACAGCAAACGCAGCAACTCGTCGGCTGCGGAAAATCGCTGCCAGATCAGTCCGTGAGAATTGTCGATCCTGAAAGCCGGATCGAACAGGCCGATGACGAAATCGGCGAAATATGGGCCAGCGGCCCCAGCATCGCGCATGGTTATTGGCAACAGCCCGAAGAAACCGAAAACGCCTTTAACGCATATTTGGCCGATTCGGAAGCAGGCCCATTTTTGCGGACCGGCGATCTGGGATTTCTGCTGGACGGAGAGCTATTCGTCACCGGGCGGATCAAAGACCTGATCATTATTCGCGGCACAAATCACTATCCGCAAGATATCGAGCGTACGGTCGAAGGCGTCCATCCCTCGCTGCAAGGCGTCGGCGGCGCGGCGGTTTCGATTGACGTGAATGACGACGAACAACTGGTCATAATTCACGAAATTCAGCGGTCCTATCGCGACTTGAACGCCGACGAAGTGTTTTCTGCGATCCGACAGGCAACGCTAGAAAACCATGACGTCGATGTTCATGCGATTGCGCTGATCAAAATGGGCAGTCTGCCGCGTACGACCAGCGGCAAGGTCGCGCGCCACGCCTGCCGCGACGATTTTCTCGCAAGTAGACTCAAATCGTTGCACCAGTGGGTTCGCGAAAGCGGCGATGATACACCTGATCTCGAAGTGATCAACAACGAGGCTGCGTGGAATGACGCGCGGCCTGATTCTGCTGGTCAAATTCAAGAGTGGCTCGTCGATCGGTTGGCCTCCCTGCTGAAAATCGATCGCGCACAGATTGACGTCGAGCGCCCGTTCGCCAGTTTCGGAATTGATTCGGCCGCCGCCGTTGGAATTTCCGGCGATTTAGAGGAGTGGCTCGGCCGCCGGCTGTCGCCGACATTGATCTACAG
>JAYGDO010000121.1:0-2589 GCA_046582885.1 Pirellulales bacterium
CGCCAGCAGACAATGGGATTTCACGGTTTTTCGTCGGTGGGTTCGGCGGCGTTCGTCCCAGAACTCTGGATCATCACCGCTCCATACCGGCCTTCGTCCGGGTTGAAGACATACTCGTCTCCCGGCTTTAGTTTAGGAAGCGCCAACTCCCTGATCTTGATGATCGCAGCAAATACCTCTTTAAAATCCTTTGGTTTGCGGCCCTTGGTCGCATAAAAGAACTTCAATCCATTTTCGACTTGCTGAAATACGATTCTCTCCTTAACCGTAAAATAAACATTGATCGGCGTTGCAATGATACCGCTCGGCGACGGTTCTCTCGCGCCCGTTCCGGCTCCGGCTTTGACTTGATCCTTTTCCTCTTGCGCCGCCTCAGCCTCCTGCAACTCTTTTTCCTCTTCAGACCCCTCTTTCAAATAGATCGGTTCGGGCGGTCCTGCTCGAGCGACCGCTTCGTCCGGAGGCGCCGGTATTTCGCAGCCAGACATGGAACTTAAGCCAACCACGCCCGCGACGACCACCGTCAGCACAGCCCCGGGGTGTCGCCGATATCCAAATTTGGTCATCGCGAATCCTCAACGGTCGTTGAATGTCCAGCCAGATTTAGGTTCCACTGTCGCATTTCATCCAGCAAATTCCGCTTCGTCATATCATAATCTAGAGCGGTCAGGGTAATGAAGCCTTTATTGAGCTCCGTCAGGTCGGTTTCTTGGCCGTCAGACGGCGGAGCGGGCAGATTGGTTGCCCAAAAATAACTCCGTCCGCGCGGGTCGGTCCGTTTTTCAAACCCCTCGCCATACCGCGCAACGCTCATCGGCACAATTTGCAATGCGGTTTCCTCCTCGATCGCCTTGGTGGGAATATTCAAATTATAAAGATGCGGTTCCGAACCTTTGTAGGCCAGAAGTTGCTCGATGACGTTCGTGGCCAATTCAGCGGCCTTCTCAAAATTCGCCTGCTCCTCGTGCTCTAAGGACACGGCAATACTATCGATGCCGAAAAACGCACCTTCGATCGCTGCGGCAACCGTACCGGAATAAAGCACATTGATGCCGGCATTCAAGCCGCCGTTAATTCCACTCACAACCAGGTCGGGCCGCCGTGGACAAAACTCGAAAATGCCGATCTTCACACAATCGGCCGGGCTGCCTTCGACCGCCCAGCCTCGCCGCCGGCCACCGTCGAAAACCTCCTCGCAAATCAGCGGGTTGAGAAATGTGATCGAATGGCCAACGCCGCTTTGCTCGGTCGCCGGGGCGACGACACAGACTTCGCCCAGTCGCTGAAGTTGCTTTTCAAACGCCGCCAGCCCGGCTGCGTAAATCCCATCGTCGTTGGTCAACAAAATCTGCATAGTGATTGTCCCTTTATATCTCCACCGCCCGCACCGCCCAAGCCCGCTGAAGAATATCCGTTAAAGCGGCCCCTTTGCGTACGGGCATCGCTCGCGTTAAAATCCCCTGTTTACGCCCGCCCTGTCGGGCTGTTTTTGTTTTTGGCGCGAAGGCGGCGTTTGTGGGAGTCGGCAACAAATGACAACCAGCTTGCAACCTGATCGCGAGACTACCAACAAGCTCGGCAGCGAGAAGATCCTTGTTTTCGATTTTGGTTCACAGTACGCGCAGCTAATCGCGCGGCGCGTGCGCGAACATAATGTCTATTGTGAAATTGTCCGCCACAATTTATCTGCCGACCGCGTTAAACAGATCGCGCCGTTGGGTGTGATCCTTTCCGGTGGCCCAGCCAGCGTATATGAAGGCAGCGCGCCGAAGTGCGACCCGCAAATTTTTAAGCTCGGCATTCCCGTGTTGGGAATCTGCTACGGAATGCAGTTGGCCTGCGAAGCGCTCGGCGGCAAAGTTTCCAACACGCCAACCCGCGAGTACGGACGCGCTCACTGTCGCATCACTTCGCATAACGAATTGTTTTCCGGCTTGCCCGAAGAAACCGAAGTGTGGATGAGTCACGGCGACCAAGTGGCACAAGTCTCGAACGGCTTTGTGCCGCTGGCCGAAACGGATACCTGTCCGATCGCAGCCGTGAAGCACCATGATCTGCCGGTATTTGGACTGCAGTTTCACCCCGAAGTGACGCATACTCCACTAGGCAGCCAAATCCTCGGCAACTTTCTCGAATCGATTTGCCACACTACAGGCCGTTGGCGAATCGACGATTTTGCCGACGAAGCTGTAAACGCGATTCGCGAGCAGGTCGGCGGGGGACGAGTTATTTGCGGACTATCGGGCGGCGTCGATTCATCCGTAACGGCCGCACTGCTCTACAAAGCGATCGGCTCGCAACTTTCCTGCATCCTGGTGGACAACGGTCTGCTGCGTAAAGACGAAGAGGAATCGGTCATCCGTGAATTCACCCGGCATTTTAAAACCGATCTGCACGTGGTGAAGGCCGAATCGCAATTTCTCACGGCACTGGCCGGCATCTCCGACCCAGAGGAAAAGCGGCGGCGGATCGGCTACGAGTTTATCGAATGCTTTAAAGCCGAGGCCACCAAAATCGACGGCGCCCAATTCCTCGCACAGGGAACGCTTTATCCCGACGTCATTGAAAGCGCCGCCGCGGCGGACGGAC
>JAYGDO010000152.1:0-12401 GCA_046582885.1 Pirellulales bacterium
TACAACCATTGGCCAACATTCTCGCCAAATAGTCGGCCAACACGTGCCCGCCCGGCGTCGTGAGTACCGCCGTACCGGTTTGTCCGCCGTCAAAGTACCCCAGCGTTCCCATCACACCACTGCGGATTCCCGCGACATTGAACACGGACTGGATCAACAAACTTGTGGAAGTTTTACCATTTGTCCCCGTGACGCCGACCAGCTTCATCCGCCGACTAGGATTGCCCGCCAAATGCTGACAAATCTGGCCGTAAGCAACCCGAGCGTCGGGTACGATGCAAACCGGCGTCCCGTGCGTCGGCACCAGGCGTTCGGCGACGATAGCCGTCGCGCCGTTACGAACCGCCTCCGCAACAAAATGATGTCCGTCGCTCTGCGTACCGACCATGGCGACGAAAACGTCTCCTCTTCGGCAAACGCGGGAATCGGCAGAACAGGAAGTAAAGTGAATGTCGTCGCCGCCAACGATCTGACCATGGGGCAGCACGTCAGCCAAATGATTCCTATAGACCTTGAGCGCGGGAGCGTCCATGAGAGCAGGCCTCCTTGCCTGTGCAGCCAGGGCCAGCAAGCACTGCTGGCGCCGCCGAGTTGTGGGTCGTCCGTGGCATCCTTGCCCGTACGCGGGGTTTCACTTTGGACGCCTATCGTGTTTCAAAAGGCATCGTCGTGTCAAGTCGATATGGACAAGCGTCACCGTTTGGGAAAAGATGCCCGCAATGAGCGAAGCCGATTTTGACATTTCGAGCCTGGCGGCCTATCTGCACCTGCTGCCACAACAAGTCGCGCGGATGGCGGACCGTGGTAAATTGCCCGGCCGAAAAGTCAGCGGCGAGTGGCGATTTTCCCGCGCCGAAATCCATCACTGGCTGGAATCGCGAATCGGAGCCATCGAACACGATGGCGAGCTGGCCGAAATGGAAGGTGTTTTACAGGAAGGCTCACCACCGGAGCAGTCAGCTTACACCGTCGAGTCCCTGATGTCGGTCGAACATGTCGCCATTCCGTTGAATGCACGAACCCGGGGCTCGGTGATTGATCGCATCGTCGAGCTGGCGGCCGGCACCGGCTTGCTGTGGGATCCGGACAAAATGGCCGAAGCCGTTCGCGCTCGAGAGGACATGCACAGCACCGCCCTGACCGGCGGTGTCGCCATGCTGCACCCCCGCAGACCAATGCCGCAAATCATTGCACAACCATTTGTGGTACTGGGACGGACCACACAAGGTATTCCATTTGGTGGCGAACACGGCGGGTTAACGGATGTGTTCTTCCTGCTCTGCTCCGATTCCGACGCCGGGCACCTGCAGTCGCTGGCACGGCTGGCGCGGCTCGTGAACGATGCGGGCCTCTTGCCAGGCATCCGATCAGCGGACGACGCGGAGGAAGCATACCGATTGTTGATCCATTGTGAAGCGAATCTACAGCCGTAACATGACAAAGCTCCAAATACTGCTGATTGGCGACTTTGCCCGCCGCGAGTTCGCGGCGATTCGTGCCGCGCTATCGGATTATGGGGACATTACGGACTGTGCGGATGCACGAGCGGCAATCAGAGCAATGGATGCTGCCGCACATCCGCCGGACGTCATTGCCGTCGCGCAACAGCGGCCGGGAGAGATCGCCGCGCCGGCATTCGAACGGCTGCGCCGCGCCGCGCCGCTCGCCCCAATCTTGGGCGTACAAGGAAGTTGGTGCGAGGGCGAGACGCGGACGGGGCACCCTTGGCCGGGAATGCTCCGCACGTATTGGCATGCTTGGCTGCCGCGCTGGCTGGGGCAATTTGATCGACTTGCCGCCGACCGACTACCTCTGTGGGGACTTCCCACCACTTGCACCGAGGACGAGCGGATCATGAGCGGGCTTGGAACACGCCCGCACACGACCCCCAAACTGATCGCGATCTACAGCCGGTCGAACGACATGGCAGACATGCTGTGTGACGCCTGCGCCAAAGAAGGCCACTTGCCGGTTTGGGCTGACCCTCGGCGACCGTTCCACATCGTCGCTGCACAAGCTGTTATTTGGGACGGCACCGGAGAGGCTTTCTCAGAATTATCCACCGTCTCTGCACGACTTCCATCGGTGCCCATTCTAGCATTGATCGACTTCCCACGATTGGACGAGGTCGAAACTCTAATGCGTAATGGTGCTGCGGCAGTCACCTCCGTTCCATTTTTGCTGGGCGACTTATTTATTCAACTTGACCAACTGATTACAGATATGGCCGATCCCTCCGCGCGTTGCGTGGCCTGACGCAACAACCGCGACGGACTCGTCACGCTAACAGTCATGAGCTATCATGGTGTTTTCATTTCTCCGCAACCGGACGTGCCGACCAAATGGAATTGCCGATCGTAACGACGACACCAACCGAGCCTAAGGGAACCTACGCCTTTGTCAGCCTCGGTTGTCCCAAAAACCTCGTCGATAGCGAGCGGATGCTGGGCCTGCTGCAGCTTGACGGCTACCGGTTGGTCCAAGATCCGGCCGGCGCTGATTTTGCCGTCGTAAACACTTGTGGATTCATCGAAACGGCGAGGCAGGAGTCGTTTGGCGCAATCGACAAAATGATTGATCTGAAGCGGCAAGGACACTTAAAAGGCTTGATCGTGTCCGGGTGCCTGGCTGAGCGGCAGCAGGAACAGCTACTCAAACAGCGCCCGGAAATCGATCACATCGTCGGAGTTTTTGGTCGCGAAGAAGTCACCAAAGTCGCCGACCGTTTAATCGGGGGCCTGACCGAACAGCGGACGGTCTTTCGGCCCGCGCCTTCTCAACCGCTCGACGACAAGAACCGACTGCGGATCACGCCTCGACACTTCGCCTATTTGAAAATCTCCGAAGGCTGCGATCGCCTTTGCACATTTTGCGCGATCCCAAAAATGCGCGGCAAACATGTGACCAAGCCGATCGAGGAAGTCCTCCGCGAGGCCGAGGAACTCGCCAGCGACGGAGTACGCGAATTGAATATTGTGGCGCAGGACACGACCTACTACGGCATGGACATTTACGGGCAGCCTCGATTAACGCAACTGCTCGAACAACTACAGCAGGTTGCGGGCGTGGAATGGATCCGGCTCCTTTATCTGTACCCCATGCACTTTAACGACGACCTGATCGACCTGATCGCGTCGTCGAAAAACATACTGCCTTACCTCGACATGCCCCTGCAACACGCCAACGACACAATGCTGCGGCGGATGCAGCGGCGCGTCAATCTGGCCGAAACGGAAGAACTGCTGGGCAAGCTGCGGGAACGGATCGACAGTCTTGTCATGCGGACAACGCTGATCACCGGTTTTCCGGGCGAGACCGAAAGACACTTCGATCAACTGGTTGACTTTGTTCAGCGGCAGCGGTTCGAAAGGCTCGGCGTATTTACGTATTCGTTCGAACCGGACACGCCGGCGGCCAAACTCGCCGACCATTTGACGGAGGACATAAAGGCCGAACGCCGCAATCGCCTGATGGAAGTCCAGCAGCCCATTGCGTTCCAATGGAACGAATCGCAGGTGGGCAGGGTGCTGGACGTCATGATCGACATACCCCATCCGGACGAGCCAAACGTGTGGATCGGTCGCAGTTTTGCCGATGCGCCCGACATCGACGGCTTGGTTTATGTCACGGCGGAAGGGCTGCGGCCGGGCGATATCGTGCCTTGCGAAATTGTTACCTACAACAACTACGACCTTGTAGCCGTGGCTGCGGGTGAACCGCAATGAGCAATCCAGACGATTCGTCCAAATCGCGAACCATCCTCAACGTACCGAACCAGCTCACCGCAGCGAGGCTGGTGCTGTCCGTCGTTCTATTCATCGTGATTGGAATTGCACAAAGTTTGGGATCGGATCCGGCGCTACAGTCAAATCTATTCGCCGCCGCACTGGTTCTGTTCCTCGTGGCGGCGGGTACGGATTGGATTGACGGCTATTGGGCGAGGAAATACGGCCAAGTCACGGTACTCGGACGAATTTCCGATCCATTTGCGGACAAATTCATCATTTGCGGTTCGTTTATTTTCCTGGTGGCAAGTGACCAATCACAGATCTCGGCCTGGATGGCGGTGGTCGTCGTCGGCCGCGAGTTGCTGGTGACGGCACTACGGGGCTTCCTCGAGCAGCAGGGCAAAGACTTTTCTGCGAACATGCCCGGCAAACTGAAGATGGTCGTCCAATGTGCGACCGTCGTGGGGAGCCTGTGGCTGCTCAGCTATACGGATCAGCCGGCTCCAGCATGGCTCGACAGAACGGTGTTGGTGCTCGCCTGGGGAACGGTGCTGATCACGGTCTATTCTGGCATTATCTACATTTTTGCCGCGGTCCGACTACTCCGCCAATAGCTGCAGTCCGCTATCACCGTCACATGAATGAAACCGCACTGAGTGTTACCTACGCCATTTTCGGCGCTCTGAGTCTGTCCGTCTGGTGGTTCGTTTACCGCCAATCGAAACACGGTCTGCCGCTCATTGAGGCCGAACCTCGACGCGACATCCCCTGGCGGGGAACGCACGTGTCCGTCGCCTTTGTGATCTGGCTGATGCTGCAACTGGCAGGCGAGCTAGCGATTCGATGGAAATATTCGATTGCGGCGGACGAACCGCTACCCCTGGACAATTTGGAAGTCAAGATTCTGGGTGTCGCGGCATTTTCCTTCGCCTCTGTCGGTTCCGTTATTTTGATCGGGACCTATCTAAGGATCGATTTGAAAGCCTCGCTGCGCGACATGGGATGTTCCAGCAGCAACATCGGCAGGGATGTGATGACGGGCATCGTCGCGTTTCTAGCAATCGTCCCGGTAGTACTCACGATCAACTTTTTATTGATGGCCGCCTACCGTTTGGTTACCGGCGAGGATCCGGCAGCGCACCCCATCGCGAGAGACTCACAATTAAACCCATCACCCCAGTTGCTGATCTGGAATGCATTTTCCGCCGTGCTCGTCGCCCCCGTAGTCGAAGAGTTCATATTTCGGGGCGTCCTCCAGGGATGGCTCGAAAAACTCGCGCACGCCACGAGGGCGATTGAAGCCAAACGAGAGCGCCAGGATTTTACCGCAACTTCCGAATCAGATTCCACAAATACCCTGGAGCAGAGAACTTCCTTGGCGGCGGTGCCTGCCGATGAACAGGCTCCTGCGACAACTACAGGCAGCAAACCGGACGAGAGCATTCCCGAACCGCCGATGATCGCACCCATCATCGTAAGTTCACTGTTCTTTTCTTTTTTTCACTGGGGGCACGGCGTAGCCCCCGTGTCACTGTTTTTTCTGTCGCTCGTACTTGGCTACCTTTACCAACGCACCCATCGCCTGCTGCCTTCACTCGTCGTCCACATGGGATTGAACGGCTTGAGCATGGCCACCCTGTGGTACGTCACCGTCAACAAAGCCGTGGCACCCTAACGCAAATTCGGCCCCCTGTTTCCTCACTGGGGCAGCATTATAATCGCAGCTCGCTGGCCCGCTCGACGTGAGACTGGGCGACTTGGAAACAGGAGCAACCACATGGCGATGGGATTTGGAATTGTCGGCTGCGGTATGATCGCGAGATTCCACGCGAAGGCAATCGCGGACGTGCGCGGGGCGAAGCTGGTCGCCTGCTTTGACACGTTCGGTACGGCGGCCGAACGACTGGCCGCTGAAGTCGGCTGCCGAGCTTACGACAATCTGAAGAAGATGCTGGCTGCTCCCGATGTCGATGTGGTGACAATCTGCACGCCTAGCGGCGCGCATCTGGAACCCGGACTGGCCGCGGCCCGCGCCGGCAAGCATTTGATCGTTGAGAAGCCCCTAGAGATCACGCTGCGGCGTTGTGACCGGCTTATCAACACCTGCAAAAGCAACCGCGTTGTCCTGTCGACGATCCTCCCGTCTCGATTTCACCAGTCGAGCGTCGAAATGCGGCGCGCCATCGAAGGTAAGCGGTTCGGGCGATTGACGATGGGAGACGCCTACGTCAAATGGTTTCGCAACCAAGCCTATTACGATAGCGGCGCCTGGCGGGGAACCTGGAAATTGGACGGCGGCGGCGCCTTGATGAATCAGGCGATCCACAGCGTCGATTTACTGACTTGGTTGATGGGGCCCGTTGTCGAAATCCGCGCCCAGACCGCGACGCTCGCCCACCGGCGGATCAAGGTGGAAGATACTGCCGTGGCCACGCTCCGGTTCGCCAACGGAGCGATTGGCGTCATCGAAGCCAGCACCGCCGCCTATCCCGGTTATCTGAAACGAATCGAAATCCACGGTTCGGAAGGTACGGCCATCATGGAAGAAGAAGACATCAAGGTCTGGGATTTTGTCAAAAAGAATCCTCGTGACGTCGCGGTTAGACGCCGCATGGCGCAATCGCAAAGCAGCGGCGGCGGCGCAAGCGACCCTTCCGCCATCGGCCACCACGGCCATACCTTGCAATTCCGCAACGTCGTTAAAGCAATCAAAACCGGCGAGGCGCCCGCAATCGATGGGTGTGAGGGGCGGCGGAGCGTCGAAATTATTCTTGGCATCTACAAGGCCGCGGAAACGGGCCGTACGGTGCAGCTGCCGCTCAAGAAAGATCCGGTGCTCAAGGCCCGCCGGGAATAGTTTTGCTGCGGCCGCGGCAAGCAGCTTCGCCGGACGTGCCCGGCCGAACTGTGACCGGCGGGTAATCGGCCTTTGCGTTGCCAGGGCTTCCTGCGACAATGCCCCGCTTGCTGGGTAGTCCACGCTCGGTCGCAGCATTCGGTGATCATGAAGCAACTTGCAGATTACTTCGTCTTTCTCGTCTGCCGACTGCTGTTCGCGGCTATCCAAGCCATCTCCATCGAGACCGCCCAGCGGATCTCGCGGCCGCTGGTCTGGCTGGCGGTCGACGTCTTACGGATTCGCCACGACGTATTGGACGAAAACCTGCGGCACGCGTTTCCCCAACTGCGTGGCGACGCAGTGGACCGCCTAGCGCGGCGCCACTGGGAACACTTGTTTCTGATGATCATCGAGATCGCCCACGCCGAGCGGAAAATACACCTGACAAATTGGCGGAATTACATCCGCTTTCGCGCCAGGCGGGAACTCATGCAGCACTTGCTGAGCGATCGTCCGACCGTGTTGCTGTCCGGCCATTTCGGCAACTTTGAAGTTGGCGGTCAGGTACTGGGCAAGTTCGGCATTCCAACATTCACGATCGCACGGCCGTTGGATAATCCGTATTTGGACCGTTTTATTAATTCATTTCGCTCGGCCAACGGCCAGTCTATCTTGCCCAAAAAAGGTAGTTCAAAAATTGCCGAGCAGTCGATGAACGACGGCGTGGCGCTGGTTGTGCTAGGCGATCAGGCTGCGGGCCGCAAAGGCATCTGGGTCGACTTTTTCGGCAGGCCCGCGTCGACGCACAAAGCCATGGCGTTGTACTCGTTAAGCTACGAAGCTCCGATGGTCGTCACCTATACACAAAGACTGAAGAAACCGATGACTTTCGAAGTGGGGTGCGAGGCCAGCGTTGATCCCGCCAGCGGAGCGGAAACTTGCCGCGACGTCCGGCAGCTGACCGTGTGGTATACCAAGCAACTGGAAACGGCGGTCCGCCGCGCGCCCGAGCAGTATTGGTGGCTCCATCGACGATGGAAACACCCCACCAAATGGCGGCGGCGCAAAATCAAAAACAAGCGTGCGGCCTGAAGGCAAGTAATGGCTGACTGGAAGAGTATTTGCGAACTGTCGGCATGCCCTCCCGGGGCATCGCTAGAATTGGTCGCGGGCGAGGCAATGATCGCGCTGTTTAACGTGGACGGCACGCTATACGCCCTAGACGGTGTGTGTCCGCACCAGGGCGGTCCGCTGGGCAAAGGGGAACTGGACGGCTGCATTGTCACCTGCCCCTGGCATGGATGGCAATTTGACGTCCGCAACGGCCGCAGCCAACTCAGTACGTCCGTCGTTCAGCCACAATATCCCGTCCGTGTCCGAGATGGCGCAGTCTGGATTCAGATGCCGCCTTCACAGGATACACCACGTTGATCACCTTTCGGCCATACCGCAATAGCGATCCGCCGGCGCTCGCCGAAATCTGGCGCTACTCACCGGCGACGCGCGGACTCCCGGATCGCACGTCGGTTTTACTGCTCGACGATTTCGTGCTCTCTAAACCGTACTTCGACCGCAAAGGCCTGATCATTGCGCTGGACGACAACCGACCGGTCGGCTTCGTGCACGCCGCCTTCGGCCCCAACGACACGTTTGACGATTTGGACCGGCGGCATGGCGTCATCGCGATGCTGATGACCGTCGAACACGACGACGACGATGAAATCGGGGCCGAATTGCTGGGTCGCGGCGAAGACTACCTCAGTGCAACGGCGGAGGAAATTTTTGCGATTGGTGTCGGTGAGTTCAGCCCTTTTTATCTTGGCTTGTATGGCGGTGGCGATCTGTGCGGCGTACTTCAGTCCGATGAATGGCGGCAGAGGATCTTTCGCGCCGCAGGTTACGATGAGATCGACCAAGTCAAAATCTTTCAGCGGCAACTGGCCGGATTTCGACCGCCGGTTGACCGCGCATCCGTCTCGCTGCGGCGAACGTCGTCAATTCATCGCGACATTGACGCGCCGGCGGACAATTGGTGGCACGGCTGCACTCGCGGCAACCTCGAACTTATCGAGTACCGCCTGGAATCGCAGGGTGACAACACGATCTCGGCCAAGGTGGCATTTTGGAACATGGAACCGCTGCCGGCCGTCTGGGGACATTGCACCCTAGGCATGTCCGGACCGGTTGTTTCGGTCGAGAAAGACCGCGACCAACTTGCCCAGTTTCTGGTGGCCGAGGCCATGAAACACCTGTCCGCGCAGGGCGCAACGGGAATCGAGGGCCAAGCCATGCAGGGAGACACCGCGGCCATTAAACTGTTCGCACAACTCGGCTTTCACCAGATTGACACGGGCACGGTTTTAAGGAAGTGAATCGTCAGCCTTTCGCCGTATTCGCTCGACGTAGTCGCGCAATCTCACTTCTACATCCGACTCGGCGGCCAGCAAACGCTGGCGCAAGCCGCCCGCATTAAGATGTTCGTGCGTATCGCGCAAGTATTTTTTCAACGCACCGCGACGCTCGGTATTCGAGTGCAGGAGAAATCTCACCCAGGCCCAGGCCTCGGCATAGTGCAGTTCCTCCATCTCTGCGACGTCGTGCAACTTCGCCATTCGCTTGAGGCTCGGTCGCCAATTGCCGGACTCCATGGCTTCGTCGAGCGCGCGCACATGGCCGGCATGAAAGCCTTGCGGCTCGCGGCCTACCTCAAAGTACTCCGCCAATCCTTCATCCAGCCAGAGCGGCACGTTATGCGTGACGGCGTGCAAATACCCGTGCGTCACTTCGTGCCGAAGATCCTCGCCAATCCGATCTCCCCACTGCGCGTAAACATTCAGCCGCGTGTCGGTCTCGACGAAAAATGCGCGTCGGTCCGGTAACTTCGGATGGTGCTTGCGCATAAAGGCTTCGTACCGCTTCGCGGTTTTGAACAGATAAACGTGTATCGGCTCTTCGGAAACCGGCAGCGCCAACGTCTCGCTGATGTGATTTCGCATCGAATTCAACTCGCGCAGGAGCCGGTGGTCTCGCGGCAAGTCACAATCACTGTAGATCACTAACTGCGAAAACGAAACGCTGTTCGAAACGGGCAGCGTTGGTGGGTGCTGGAATCGCGTGCAGCCCGCGAGTAGAACTGCAAACACCGCGAGGTTTTTGTTGCTGATGGCGATCATCCGTGATTACTGCGTGACATTACTTGTAGTGCGGAGACGCTCCCCACCGACCGGGAATGCGGTTGTTGTCATTTTGCCTCGACCGGCAGCGTCGCGATCAGCCGATCTAGCTCTTCTTTCAACCGCGGCAAAATCTCGTCGTAAGCAAAGCTACCCACCAAGGCCTCCCCTCGTTTTAAATTGACGTGGTGCGGTCCGCACCACAGGCCCAAGTCGGCATCGTCGGTTTCGCCCGGCCCGTTAACGCGGCATCCCATCACCGCGATGGTGACCGAATGATCCTCGGCATAACGGGTCATTTCCTTGACCCGCTCCGCCAGCTCGACAAACGTTTCATTCTCGACCCGCGAGCAACTCGGACAACTGATTATATTCAGGGTCGACAGTCCATAATCGACGACGCTGCGGACGCGACCGGCGGCGATGTCGTCCAAAATCGATTTTCCGGATTCGATTTCCTCTGGCTTACGGTCGTTGGATACGGTCAGCGAAACACGAATCGTGTCGCCGATTCCGCGGGAAATCAACTGCTCCAGAGCGATCCGCGTTTTGAT
Source organism: Pirellulales bacterium (assembly GCA_046582885.1). Taxonomy (GTDB): domain Bacteria; phylum Planctomycetota; class Planctomycetia; order Pirellulales; family UBA7805; genus JAYZEI01. The sequence goes on from JAYGDO010000152.1 coordinate 10,295, forward strand.
GATCCCCTCGGGCGGCATGCCGGCTTCCGTTACTCCAAGGTGCAGCGGCACGTCAGGACGCCGCTGGGCAAAGCGCCGATTGACCTCGATTACTTTTTCCGGATCTGAATCCTTCAGCGACACACAGTAGCGATCGAACCCGAGCAGATCCAAATACTCGCAGTGCTCCAACGCGCTTTCCAGCATCGGGGTAATCGAATCGCCATCTGCGTATTTTTCTGCCTTCACCGGATCCACGCTGCCGCAATTGACGCCCACACGCATGGCGCAGTCGTGTTCGCCTGCAGTCTCCGCCAAAAACCGGACTTTTTCCTGCCACGGCTTTTCTCGCTCGTGATGATACAAGTGCCCGGGGTTGTACCGGACCTTGTCGACGTGCGGCGCGAGCACCGATGTAAGCCGATAATTTTCCTGCAAATCTACAACCAGGTTCGCCTTGGTCTGCGCGCGAATCTCGGCGACCGCTCCCGCGTCCTTGCTGCTATCAACGGCGATTCTCACAACGTCTGCGCCGGCTTCCTCCAGTGCCGTCACCTGCGCCACCGTGGCGTCTATGTTCTGTGTCGGCGTCGCGGTCATGCTCTGCACCGCGATAGGATGTTCGCAGCCGATTGAAATCGACCCTATCCGAACATGGCGCGTCTCGTTACGCTGAATTGAAATCGTCATCGAAGCAGGACAGGGGGGACTGGAATAACAATATGGGAAATGGCCTCCCCGCGGTGCGAGCCACACCCCACCGACCCCGACATTGTCACTAACGGCAACAGCTGAGGCAATGTCACTGCCTGGCAACAATCGTCATCCACGCGCATGTCGTACGACCCGAAACTACACATTGTGCTTTATCAACCGGAGATTCCTCAAAACGCCGGCAGTGTTGGCCGGACGTGCGTCGCCGTCGGGGCGAAACTCTGGATGGTCCGCCCGCTGGGATTCCGCACGGACGATTACTATCTGCGGCGGGCAGGCCTCGATTATTGGCAGTTTCTCGAGTGGCAGGTGGTGGATAGCTGGGAGGAACTGCAGGAGAATTTCCCGGAAAAGCGGCTATGGTACTTTTCAAAAAACGCCACGCGAAATTACACCGACGTTAAATTTAAGCAGGCGGACGTACTGGTTTTCGGAGGTGAATCTCAAGGATTGCCCAACACCATGCTAACCGATGCGGGCGATGCGGCGCTGTGGATTCCAATTCGCGATCAGGTTCGCAGCCTGAACGTCTCCAATGCTGTGGCCGTCGTGGCTTACGAGGCGGTCCGCCAATGGTCGGCCAGTTAAACGCGGCGCCGATACTGATATGAGGCGCTGCTATGATTCATCATCCGCTTCGCCGTCCAGTGCAAAACCAAAATCTTGGGAATAGATCGGCAGGTGGCGGTAGTATACCTCCAACATAAAAACGGAAAGGCACGTCGTGTAGAGCCGCCCGCCGTATTCGCCCCACGCATCGCCTTCCGGGCTCCAGCTACCGATTTGTTCGCCTTCACCTTCCTGCTGGGCAACCAGCTCGCGCTTCATAGCCTCGTTCCATCGCTGCCAATGGTCACCCTCCATGTTGTGCAGTACCTGCGTCGCGTAGTACCAATAGTAAACGTCGCGGCGTTCGCCCCGAAAACTAATCCGGTTCTCCGTCAGCAAGTCAGCGCCGGCGGTCATTCGTTCGTCGTCGCGGTTCCAACCGAGGTATTGGCGGCAGAGCAACCCTTCGGCTGTCATTGCCAAACTCCATTGCTTACGAAATATGTCGTACGCGTAACATCGCCCACCAACGCGCGCCACCTTGTCCAGAAATCGGTCGATGCCGTACAGCGTCTTTTGCGGCACTTCCAATCCGCCCATCCGACCGCTCTGCAGCGCCATCATCACCCAGCCGGTCACAGACAAATCGGAACCGCTGTTATTAAGCGCGTCGCCGTCCATTCCATACTTCCACCCACCGTGACGATGTTGTCTCTCAACGAGAAAATCGATCGCCTTCTGGGCCGGACCGCGCAAAGACGAATCCTTTGTCAGGGCAAACAGCTCCGACAACGCGAATGCGCACATCGCTTGCGTGTACATCAACTGATGCCGCTTGAGATGTTCATGCTCATTTCCTGCATAC
>JAYGDO010000429.1:0-3150 GCA_046582885.1 Pirellulales bacterium
CTTGAAAAAATTGCCCGATGCAGCCGATAACCGATCGCTGTTCTTCGTCGGTCAGTTCCGGGAATATGGGCAGCGCCAGCGTTTCGCGCGCGGCCGTTTCGCTGCGCGGCATACTGCCGGGGCCGTAACCTTGATCCGCAAAACATGCCTGCAGGTGAAGCGGCACCGGGTAGTAGATTTCCGTCCCGATTCGGTTCTCGGTCAACTGTTGTCGCAAGGAGTCGCGCTGGCCGCCGGGGATACGAATGACGTACTGATTCCAAACGTGACGACCGCTGGTTACCTCTTGGGGCAGGCTTAAGGCGGTGGACAGCCCCGCGGCGGCAAACAGTTCACCGTATCGTATCGCGTTGTCGGTCCGCTGCCGCGTCGACGCATCCAAGTATCGCAGTTTGATATTTAGCACGGCGGCCTGGATGCTGTCGATCCGGCTATTGATGCCGACCAACTGGTGATGATACCGCGGTTGCATACCGTGGCCCCGTAACAGTGCAAGCCGCTCGGCAAGCTGGTCGCTGTTGGTCGTCAGCATGCCCGCATCACCGGCTGCGCCAAGATTTTTTGTCGGATAGAAACTGAAGCAACCAATATCGCCGATCGATCCCGCGCGGCGGCCTTTGTATTCGGCGCCAATCGCCTGCGCAGCGTCTTCCACAATCATCAGTGAATGCTCTCGCCCGATTTGGCAAATCGCATCCATCTCGGCGCACTGGCCGTACAAATGGACTGGGATGATCGCCTTAGTTTGGGGCGTGATGGCCTTAGCGACTTCGCGCGGATCAAGGTTAAACGTCGTCGGTTCGATATCGACAAAAACGACTTTCGCGCCCAGCCGGGTCACGGCGCTGGCGGTGGCGAAAAACGTGTAGCTCGGCACGATCACTTCATCGCCCGGCCCGATGTCGGCCGCCATCAGCGCCAACAGCAGCGATTCGCTGCCCGAGGCACAACCGATTGCGTGTTTGGTTTGACAGTAGTCGGCAATCGCCGCTTCAAATTCGTCAACGTCCGGCCCCAGCACAAATTGTCCGCTCTGAACGACGCGGCTGATCGCCGCCATGATCTCGTCGTGGAGCGGACCGAGTTGGCGCGAGAGATCAAGCAGCGGGACAGGTGTCGGGTTCAAGGTAACTTTTGTGTCCATTCAGGTTCCTCGAGAACGGCAGACGGATGTTGGCCGCATTTTGTCCAGCGAACGCGACGAAAACTACGCCAACCGCCCACCGCAGTCAATATCGTCTGCCGCCGCCGCCGATGCGGTGAAGTTTCTGCCGGGCAAGGTGGCATGCTTGCTCATCAGGCCGTGATCAGTGTATCCTTATGGGGCGTTTGCCTTCCGTTTTCCCGCCCGTTTCCTACTTGTTTGCAATGGGGTTCTCTATGATTTGCTCGACGAATTGCAACCGCTTAGTGCGGCTCGCGGTCGTACTGGCGGTGATGACAACTGCCCGCGGCGCGGTGGCGGCCGACTGGCCGAACTGGCGAGGCCCTCAGCAAGACCGGACGTCTTTGGAAACCGGACTGGCCGACGGCTTTGATCCCCGTAAGGGGGTGAACGTGCTGTGGAAAAGCGCCGAACTCGCGACCCGCTCGACGCCGATCGTCATGAACGGCAAGTTGTACACACTGACACGCAGCGAAGCGGAAACCCCGAGCGAAGGCGAGAAGGTGATTTGTGCCGATGCGGCAACCGGCAAGATCCTCTGGCAAAACCGCTTCAACGTGTACTTGTCCGACGTGCCCGACACGCGGGTCGGTTGGTCGTGCTGCGCCGGCGATCCGGAAACCGGGAACGTATATGCACTTGGTGTGTGCGGCTATTTCCAATGTCTGGATGGCGAAACCGGTAAAACCAAGTGGTCGCGGTCACTACACGAAGAGTTCGGGCTGCTCAGCACGTACGGCGGTCGAACCAACGTTCCGGTGATCTTTGAGGATTTGGTAATTATCAGCGCGATCGTGATCGGCTGGGGCGACATGGCCAAACCCGCTCACCGGTTCCTGGCATTTGATAAGAAGTCGGGAGAAGTCGTCTGGTTCAACGGCACGCGGTTACTGCCTTACGACACGACCTACAGCACCCCTTCGGTGGCGATCGTGGATGGGCAGGCGTTGCTCGTATTCGGTTCGGGAGACGGCGCGGTGTGGGGCATGCAGCCACGAACCGGCAAGGGGGTTTGGAAATACCAGTTCTCCCGACGCGGACTCAACGTCTCGCCGCTGGTCGTGGGCAATCTGGTATTTGCCAGTCACAGCGAGGAAAACGTCAATGACAACACGATGGGAGCAGTCGTGGCAATTGATCCGTTGGCAAAGGCGGCGCCGACCAAGACCGGCGAATTGGATCTCACCCCCTCTGGCGGACTGTGGCGCATCAAACAAACCATGTCCGGCAAGAGTTCGCCGATCATGGTTGGCAACCGTTTAATCACGGTTGACGACCGCGCAACGGTGTGGGTCCTTAACGCTGAGACTGGCGAAGTGATCACCAAGAAAAAAGCCGGCCGTGTGATGCGTTCCACTCCGTTTTACGCCGACGGAAAATTTTACTTTTGCACGGCCAATGGTTATTTCAACGTTTATGCGCTCGAGAACGACAAACTGAAACAAGTCAGCAATGCCCGGCTGGGCGAAGAATGCCACGGCTCACCGATCGTCGCGAACGGTAGAATTTACCTGCCGACCGCTGACCACATGTATTGCATTGCGGACAAGGCCAAAAAAGCGAACGTCAAGGCGGTCGCCAAAAAGCCGGCGGAAAAAGATGGCGGGAAAAAACCGGCTCATATCCAGATCGTACCGGCCGAAGTGTTGCTGCGTCCCGGACAAAAGCAAACGTTCAAGGTGCGGTTGTTCAATGCCACCGGCCAACCGCTTGAGGCGGCCGAGATCAAGACGAATGAGGCGAGTTTCACGCTCGAAGGTCCCGGCGAGATCACGCCCGACGGCGTTTACACCGCCGCCAGCGGTGGTGGGCACACGGCAACCACCATTCAATTCAAAGCCAGCGACCTGACCGGCAGTGCGCGGATTCGCGTCGTACCCGATTTGCCCTGGAAATTCGATTTTGAGAACGGGGAAGTACCAATCACCTGGGTCGGCGCGCGTTACCGCCACCAGAATCGCGAAATAGACGGCAACCGCGTTATC
>JAYGDO010000382.1:0-3907 GCA_046582885.1 Pirellulales bacterium
CGACGATTTGAAAAAGAATCCACTTCTGGGAGGGGCGATTGAAGAAGTTTACGGTGGGCCGGTTGCCGCTAACCACACGGCCAATTTTATCGACGGCATCAAGTCGCGCAAGCAGCCGATTTCCGATGTGTGGACTCACAACCGCATGCTGGAGATCTGCCACCTGTCGAACATCGCCATGCGACTGGGCCGTGAGCTCAAGTGGGATCCGGTCAAACGTGAAATTGTGGGCGATGCCGAAGCGAGCACCTTCCTGTCGAGGGAAAACCGCAAGGGGTATGAGATCAACATGTGATCCCACAGGACGAGGCGGCGGCAATTTCAAGGTTTGGTAACAATCACGACATCCGACAACGATAGGCTGCCCGACGATTTGATGAGCTTGCCGATTGCTTTTTTCCGAAAAGTCCTGCCCGGATTGCTGGTAATCCTGGTTGCGGTCGACCCGGTGCGGGCGGTGGAACCGTCGACTCACCCCGACACCACTCTTTTCAACGGCAAGGACCTCCGGGGATGGTCGACGACGCAGGCCAACTTTTGGTCGGTCGAGGACGGGGTCATCGTCGGTCGTAGCGACCGGGCGTTGGCGGGCAATGAACTGCTCTGGTCCACGCTGGAGCTGGAGGATTTTTATCTTGCCCTGGACGTGAAGCTCACGCCGCACAACTCCAACGGGGCCATTCAATTTCGCTCCTGGCCGGGCGCTAATCCGGGCCTGGCAATCGGGTACCAGGCGGACATGGGGCACGTCGCCGGGCACGGCAACCTCTGGGGTCGGTTATTCCATGAGGGTGGCCGTGGAATACTCGATTGGAATACGCACGGGGCCAAGGTCGTCAAGCCCGGCGATTGGAATCGCTACGAGATCCTGGCCGTCGGGCATCGAATCTGGACCGCGGTTAACGGCACGCTGTGTACCGCGATTGAAGATCCCCAGGGCGAGTTGTCGGGGAAGATTGCACTGGAGATCAATCAAGGAGCACCGAAAACTGTGCGGTACCGCGTCGCGGCGTTCACGCCCGCTCCGGCGATCAAGCTGGCCGGTTTGAACGAACCGCAATTGCTCGCACGTCTGAAGAAGTTGCCGCCGCCCAAGCCCGCGCCGTTCATCGTCGCCGAAGGCCTGGAGGTCAAACCGTTTGCAACCTACCAGCTATCCAATCCCGCCAGCATTGATGTCGATGACCGTGGCCGCATCTGGGTCGCCGAGGCGTTCAATTACCGCAAGAAGGTCCGTCGAGCGGGTGACCGTATTCTGATTCTCGAGGACCGCAACGGCGATGGGAGAGCCGACAAGACCAAGGTCTTCTACCAGGATCCCGACATCGACGGATTGCACGGGGTCTGCGTGCTGGGCAACAAGGTGATCGTTTCCGCACCTGACAGGATTCTCCTGCTCACCGACACCGATGCAGACGACCAGGCCGACCAGAAGCAGATCCTGTTTACGGGAAAAGTGTTACACCCGGTTGTCGGGCAGCACGACCATGCAATTCATGCGGTGATGTTCGGACCGGATGGTCGGCTCTATTTCAACTTTGGCAACTTCAACGCGGAACTGCGTCGCGAGGATGGATCGCTGGTCAAGGATGTTTTCGGCAATCCCGTCAATAACAGCCGCCGGCCTTACCAGGAGGGGATGGTCATTCGCTGCGAGCTGGACGGCAGCCGCGTCGAGGTGCTGGGGCACAATTTCCGCAATAACTGGGAGGTGACCGTCGACTCCTTCGGTTCGCTGTGGCAGTCCGACAACGACAACGGGTCGAGCTCCTGCCGCGTGAACTTCGTCATGGAGTATGGAAACTACGGTTATCGCGACGAGCAAACCGGCGCCGACTACCGGGTCCGGCGGACCAACATGGAAGCCGCCATGCAGCGGCGGATGTGGCACCAGAACGATCCCGGCGTCGTGCCAAACCTGCTGATTACCGGTTCGGGTGCGCCCACCGGTATCCTGGTTTACGAAGGCGACTTGTTGCCGGAGCCATTTCGCGGGCAGATGATTCATGCCGAGCCGGGCCGCAACATGGTGTGGGCGTTTTCCACCCAAAAGGTCGGCGCGGGATATTCCGCTGAGATTATTGAACTTGCCCGCAACGACGTGGACCGCGACTACCGACCCGCGGACGTTTCCGTGGCCCCGGATGGTTCCCTGTTTATCGCCGACTGGTTTGACCCGGTCGATTGCTGCCACCGCACGATCAACGATGCGGGACGCATCTTTCGCGTTGCTCCTCCCGGGCATGCCTACACGGCTCACCGCTACGATTACCGAACCCCCGCCGGCGCCGTGCGGGCGCTGCGGAGTCCGAACCTGTCCGCCCGCTACAGGGCCTGGACCGCCCTGGCCGGGATGCAGGACCGCGCTCGTCCCCCGCTGGAAGTGATGGCGGCCGATCCGAATCCGCGATTTCGCGCCCGGGCCCTCTGGCTGCTGGCCGCCCTGGGGGATGGTAGCGGCCGGGCGATCGAGATGGCGTTGCGGGATCAATCCGAAGAGGTGCGGGCGCTGGCACTGCGGATCGCACGACGCCATCGCTTGCCCGTGGAATCTCTCGTGCGGCGGCTGGTTCGAGACGAGTCGGCCCTGGTCCGCCGCGAATGCGCCATTTCTTTGCACCGGCTCGATTCCCCGGCATCCGTTTCGCTGTGGGTCGAACTGGCCGCCCAGTACGACGGCCAAGACCGCTGGTATCTAGAGGCGCTTGGTATTGGCGAGGCCGGCAAGCAAGCAGCCTGCCTCGACGCCTGGTTGAAGCGGGCTGGCGATGCCTGGAAGAGTCCGGCCGGGCGGATGATCGTCTGGCGGTCGCGGGCGCCGCAGGCCGCCACGCTGCTCGCCGGGCTGCTGCTCGATCCCGATGTGCCGGCGGCGGAACATCCACGCCTGCTGCGGGCTCTGGATTTTCATAGCGGAAAACAAAAACAAGCCGCGCTGACGGCGGTTCTCGAGGGTGATTCCAAACGCAACCCGGCGACCTACCTGGAAGCTTTCCAGCGGGCCACGCCGGAATGGCTCAAAGCACATCCGGAGGTGATGGAGCGGGTGGAGCCCGCCCTGCTCGCCAGCAAGGGAACGGTCACCTTCGTAGAACTGGTGGCGCGGTTCAATCGCCGCGACCTGATCGGCGATTTGATGGACATGGTGCAGAGTGACGGGGAAGGAGAAGCGGGCATTCGGGCGGTCGGGCAGATTATCGCCTTTCAGCAGTGGGATCCCATCTGGACAGCCCTGGCGGATCCGAGTCGCTCGGCGGCTTTCATTAAGGCGCTCGGTTACGTCGATAATCAGCATTCAAAAAATTACCTGACCGGCGTCGTGACCAATGAATCGCAGCCCGAGGCGACTCGATTGCTGGCGATCGCGGCGATGGGCCAAACCTCGAATTCAGCCGCAGAACTCGTGAGGCTTGTCCAGCAGAATAAGCTGCCAAAAGAGTTCCTGGCTCCCGCCATCCGGGCACTGACATTGTCCCCCAACCCCCAGACACGGATGTTTGCCGCCGGCAAGGTGCATCTGCTCGTTCCGGCGGAAGGTCGCTGGCCCCTGGAGAAATTGCTGGCCACCCCGCCCGACATCACCAAGGGGTTCGCCGCATTTCAAAAGGGCGGTTGCATCAAATGCCACGAGATTGGTGAGCGGGGTCAGGATTTTGGCCCGGCCCTCTCCGCCGTCGGTATCAGGCTCACTTCGAAGCAACTATTTTCTGCCATCCTGAAACCGAGCGAAACGATCAGCCTGGGTTACGAGGGGGTGAGTGTCGTGACAGACGAAGGCACGCTGCACACGGGCTTCGTCATCGCGGAAACGAAAGACACCTTGACGCTGCGGATTCCGGGCGGCTTGCCGAAAGAGATTCCCAAACAGAGCATCGATTTTCGCGGACGCCTGAAGGTTTCCCTGATG
>JAYGDO010000410.1:0-6397 GCA_046582885.1 Pirellulales bacterium
AAAAAACGATGCCAGCCCAGAAACGGCGACAGCAGTGACGGCAGCGGCCGTCGCTGACTTGCTAAGGTGCCCGTTGTGCTCAGATCAGAGTTGGAGCGGAAAATCGGTTAGCAGTTCGACGCCGTCGTTGGTGACCAAATAGTTATTTTCCAATCGCATACCGACGTTTAGCTCCGGCGCGTAGAGACCCGGCTCAACCGCGAAGACTTCATTCACCTGAAATTCGTCGTCCCAGAATGGGTTTAAGTGGGGAGCTTCGTGCGGAAACAAACCAATGCCGTGCCCGAGATGATGATCAAATTTTCCGATCGGCGCCGCGTCGAGAATAGCCTGCGCTTGTTCGAACAGTCTACGGCATTGTTTGCCCGGTCGAACCTCTTGTTCGATCAACTCAAACACTCTGATACAGTGCTGCCAAGCCAATTGCTGTTCTGCTGTTGGTTGATTGCCAACTGCGATTGTTCGCGTATTGTCTGCATAATAACCGCGGTAAGCAGGACCGAGATCCAAGATATAGAGTTCGCCGTCCTGAATTTCTCGATCCCGCGGCGGCCCGCCGCGTGAACCGCTGGCATAGTCGTTTCCCGTCCCCGTCATCACCTCTTCAAATCCACGATTTGCCACTGCTTGCAGTTCATTGTAAACATCCAATTCGTTGATCCCCGGTACCACAATCTCGCGGGCCCGCCGGTGCATGCCCGCCGTGCCGGCGATCGCGATGTTTAGACGAGCCAACTCGTCCGGATCTTTTTGTCGACGCAACCGGTACAGTTCGGGCTCAATATCCAGCAACTCACAGGCCAGATCTCCCGCCAGGTGTGGCGGAAACGTAGAAAACTCACAGGCGATCTTATTTGGCTTGCGACGACCCGCCAGCCACTGCAATAGTACGCGCGAGCACTCTCGCCGTTGATCGTTGCGCAAGGTGGAGTGCCAGTTTGATTCGTACGTCAAGATTTCATCTGCGGCGGACACCGTTGGTGTTCGTCCCGGCGCGAGCAACATTACGTGCCCGTTGCTCTCGACGACAACTGCCGGACAGAATACTTCACGAAAACGAGGCCCAACGAGATACTGAACATGTTCAATTTGAGTCAAAATCGCCACGTCGGCTTGATGCGAATGCATCCACGTCAAAACACGCTGCTGCCGCGCTCGGCAATAGGTTGAATCGACTTCGGTACCTGGATGCGGCATGTTCCATCTTCTCCTGTTCAAGCTAACGGCTATCGCCACCTCGGCCCTGAATTTCCACCGGCGGATTGGCGAGGCGAGGGTTCCGCCCGTTCGCTTTGGAGGTTAATGGCCCAGCCAACGCCGAGCCTCTCCCATTTTTCAGTTCCGTCTCGAAACTCCACCAGCGGCCTGCCCCCTGTGCCTCAAAACGAGACGCGGCGTCTCAAGCTGGAGCACCTTTACCGAAACAACCGGTAAACGGGATCTGCCCTGAATTATATTATTTCCACGCAACCACCTTATGTAAAACGCTTTACATCGTCAATTCATGCAATTGGCATCGGGATTGCCCTCCAACTGGATCGTGACGAGGCATGCGTTTGGGAAGCCTCCGGTCAGTTCTCAATCAGGGAGGAAAACGAGTCATGTTGGTGCTCAGCAGAAAAGTCGGGGAATCGATCAAGATCGGCGACGGCATTACCGTCGTCATCAATCGTATCGCCGGCAATCGGGTAACGATCGGTTTGCGCGCCCCCCGCAGCATGCGAATTGTTCGAGGGGAGTTGAAGTTGTTCGAAGACGACGACTCCATCGAGGTAACCCAACGGCGCAAGCAACCCGTCGCTATCCCCGAAAAGACCGATCCCGATTTCAAACTGGAGACCATTTCGTTGACACCACGGCGGGCCAGATAAGTGTGAGGCGGTGACTGCTGTGGGACAGAGTCGGGGCCAACCTGCCCCACATTAAGGTCACCAACATCGACTTAAGCCGCGGCCGTTTAATCCCTACCCCTAGGGGCAAAAGTCGTTAAGACTTTTGCAAAGGCCGCGGCTACTTTTTTTATCACGTTGCTCGACTCCAGCAACACTGGGTGGTGCAGCAGGACGGTCTTCTCGGCAGCGTTTCGGCTGTATTCTAAATCGCCAATCGGTTTGCAACGGCGAAGACTACGACTGGAGAATCCGCGGAAGCCAACATCAACGGCCACACCCTCGGCCTGCATTGTCGCAATAAATTGATTTCGTGAAATATCGTGAAATGTCTCGCCGCAAAACTCCCAGGCCATTTTGTAGTAACTTGCCTCGCATTGGATGGAGCCGTTCGAGAGTGGTCGTATGCCAGGCAGTCCCTGGAGTTGTTGAACCAGCAGATTCGCGCTGGCCAAGCGCCGCCGATTTCTTTCATCGAGTTGCTCCAGTTGTGGCCGCAATACGGCCGCCTGCATCTCGCTGAGAGGAAAAACGTCGTTGCCTCGATGCCCGTAGATTTTCGCGCGCTGAAATATCGTGGCGTTGTTGGTCAGCATTGCGCCGCCCCGGCCCGCCGACAGTAGTTTGCTGCCTCCAAAACTTAACACGCCCACGTCTCCGAATGTGCCGACAAGTTGCCCGTCGAGCCGACCGCCCGGCGATTGGCAAACGTCCTCCACCACCCCAACGCCGTGCTGGGCAGCCCATTGCGTCACCGCCTGCACGTCAACAATGCCACCGTGCAAATGAGAAACGACGATTGCCTTCACGTCCTTGCCGCACACCTGATCGAGTTGCCCCGGGGCCAGCGACCAATTAGACCGATCGATGTCGACCACAACCGGCCTGGCGCCAATCAATTCGATCGCACGAAAGTTGCCCGGAAAATCGTAACCTGCAAGCACAACTTCGTCGCCGGCCTGCACTCCAAGACCCCGCAGTGCCGCCTCCACTGCGTAGGTTCCTGAGCAACACAACAGGACATGTTCAAGCTGGAATAGGTCGGCCAATTGCCGGGCGAACCCCTCGCAATTTAAACCGTGATATTGCCCCCAGCTTCCGTCCCGCAAAGCCGCGGCCAGGGCCTCGCGAACCGTGTCGTCCGCCACCGGCCAGCGGGGAGGCCCGTCGGGCAGCGCCGGAGTCCCCCCGTTAATTGCCAGTACTTTCTGGTTTATTTCGAGCGGCGTCATCGTAGCCCATCGTACTTCGGCGCCCCAGACACGGCAACGCGTTAAGCAGATGTCTTGATTCTCGGCCAACATCAGCCTTAAATACGGTCGCCACTGCCCCGCGGAGCCCCTGATGAGCGATAATCCGAAGTACTTCGACGTTCAAGTAAACGGCTATGCAGGCGTCGACTTTAATCAGGATGGCTTGTCGGCCGAAGACTTTCTCCGAGCCTGCCGGCGACTGCGGGCTGACGGTGTCGAATCGATCTTGGCGACCGTGATCACCGACAAGATTGAAGCAATGCAACATCGCCTGAAAAGACTTGTTCAACTGCGAGAACAGGATTCGCTCGGCCAGGAAACCATCTACGGTATCCATATTGAAGGACCCTTTATAAGCGCTGTCCCTGGTTACGTGGGCGCACACCCACCTGCTGCCGTGCGGCCGGCAACCGCCGACGACATGGAACAGCTGTTAGCCGCGGCCGGAGGATTGACCAAAATCGTCACGTTAGCCCCCGAACAAGATCGCGGCGCTCGCGTCACCAAATTACTAAGCGATCGTGGTATTTTGGTGGCCGCCGGTCATACCGATGCGACGATCGAACAATTGAAGGAGGCCATCGACAGCGGCCTATCGATGTTCACGCATTTGGGCAATGGTTGCCCGCTGCAGATGCACCGCCATGACAACATCGTTCAGCGTGTGTTGAGTCTGGCGGATCGCCTTTGGATCAGCTTTATTGCAGACGGAGCGCATATTCCGTTTCCTGCGCTGGGGAATTACCTGCGGTGCGCCGGGTTCGAACGCTCGCTCATCGTCACAGATGCCATTTCAGCTGCCGGTTTAGGACCGGGAACCTATGCAGTCGGCTCACAGACCGTGAATATTGGGGATGACCTCGTACCTTGGGCCGACGACCGCACCCATTTTGTCGGCTCGGCAACAATCATGTCGCGGGCAGATCGGAATCTCCGCGACTGCGTTGGGCTATCCCACAGCCAGGTTGAACAACTGACGTATCACAACCCACGACGGCTACTCGAAGGCTGACCTTCGCGAAATCGCCGCATTCACTGCATGGCTAGCATCCAGGGCGTTCTAGACCCGGCCCCGCCTCTCCAGTTTGCCCCCCCTTCTGCTTCCGCGGTGAACCCGGAGGGTTTTGGCAAAGTTTGCCGAATATTTTGATTTTATTTTCTATGTAAACCAGACCTGCAACCGATAGATGTACCGTCCACGGCTAGACCGATGCTCGGGCGTCGCTGAGTCCGTGGTTCATCCACTAATCCCCCAACGCCACTGTCAATCCTATGAAACCACGAATTCAAACGTTTGCATGGTCCGCCGGCTTCCTAGTAAGCATTACTGCGCAAGCGGTGCTCGCGTCTGAGCCACAGGCAGCTCCCAACCAATCAGCTTCGTCGCGGCCCGTTCACTGGCGGGACGTCGCACTTGACGGAGACGGAAAATTACGTGGCCAGATTGTGGATCAAAGCGCCGCCTCCAAAAGTCGCGTGCGTGTCGCCGTGTACCAACAAAACCAATTCGTCCTCAGCACCGAAACCAACCACCGCGGTGAGTTCGCGATTAAAGGCCTAAAAGGTGGTCTTTATCAAGTCGTCGCCTCTTGCCCCACTGGTGAGTCCGGGGTCGCACTGTTTCGCATCTGGACCAACAGGACCGCGCCTCCGTCTGCAATTTCGGACGCCGTGATGGTTATCCGCCAGGATATCGTTCGTGGCCAATGGTGTGCAAACCCGGCGGCCTTTTTCAGCAGGCCGGCGGTTGCCGCCGCCGTCATCACAGCAGCTGTGTTGATTCCAATCGCAGTCAACAATAGCGGAAGCTAGCAAGTTTTCGAGATCACCGATCCCTCGATCAGCTTCGAGTAAATCACAAAACTCGATATTCTCCGCCAACTTGCGCGGAAGCTAGCGTGTCAGCAGGTCGCGCAACTGCTGTTTACGAGACCCGCCGCAATCGGTAGCATCCCCGTCCCTTATCTCGGCGCGGTTGGTCGGCCTCCAAACGCCAAATTTCCGATCGCACGGCGACCGTTACAATTCCTCCATCATCTCGAAGAGGTTCTCCGATGAAAGCAGTCTGTAAGCCGCGTCTGGTGGCCACGGCTATTTCCTTAATCACGATCTTTGCCAACGGCGAATGCGCCCGAGCTGTAGAAGCGAAAGGGCTGCCGGGAACTGTCCCGGCAATCACGGACGTGGCGCTTAATGATGCCGGACTATTCACAGGTCGCGTTGTCGACCGCCAAGGCAAGGCCATCCGGAATACTCCGGTTACCGTGCTGCTTCACCACGACATTGTCCGCCAAGTAAAAACCGATTTGCAAGGAAATTTCCATGTTGCCGGTCTTAAGGGCGGCGTCTATCGCGTCATGACCGACCGGGGGGCCGCCGTGTGCCGCATGTGGGCGACTGCGACCGCGCCACCGAGCGCGAGAAAATCAATTCTGATCGTCACCCAGGGTCCGGTCGCCTCGGGAAACACCGCGATTAGATACTGGCTGTCACAGCCACTTGTCGCCATCAGCATTGCCGCGATCGCGGTGTCCGCTTATAAACTTTCCCAGAAAAAAGACGGTCGGCGAAACTCCAGTTAGAGCCAGTGGTGTTACGTCTTACCGCGAGGCTTAAAGATCGCAGCGCCGAGCGGCGGTAGTGCGATCTGGATCGAATGAGGCCGCCCCTGGCTGGGAATTGCTTCCGCCTGAACGCCGAGCCCATTTCCGACGTTGCTGCCGGCATAGTACTGCGAATCGCTGTTAAATATCTCGTCGTACCAGGTCAATTCCGGCACGCCTAAGCGATAGCAATTGTGCACGACCGGTGTGAAATTCAAGACCACTAAGAGGAAGTCATCTTTATCTTTCGACCGGCGCAAATAGCCCAGAATACTGTCTTCATGATTGTGGCAATCTACCCAGTCGAACCCGCCGTGGGAAAATTCGTCTTCATGTAAGGACGATTCCCGTTGGTAGATGGCATTCAAATCGGCCACGCACTTCTGTAGTCCTCGATGGGAATCCCACTGCAGCAGATCCCACTGCAGGTCACCGTCGTAATTCCACTCGTTCCACTGACCGAAGTCGCTGCCCATAAACAACAATTTTTTACCCGGATGTGTCCACATATAGGAATAAAGCAGCCGCAGATTAGCAAATTTCTGCCAGAGGTCGCCTGGCATTTGATCCAATAAGGAACCTTTGCCGTGGACCACTTCGTCGTGCGAAAACGGTAAGCAGAAATTTTCCGTAAAGGCATAAAGCAAGCTGA
>JAYGDO010000529.1:0-20592 GCA_046582885.1 Pirellulales bacterium
AGACCCGGCAATTGCGATTGCGGGCCAGCCGTATGTGCTGCGGGACATCGCATTTAACCGCCAGCCCGACGCCAAGTGGCAGGGCCGCGTCCATTACCGCGCCGTGGGCCAAGCACCTTTTCAAAACGTGCCGCTGCAGGCCGCGGCGGACGGTTTTTTTCAGGCGACCATTCCATCATCCGGAACCTCGCAGCCGTTCGAATTTTATGCTGAATTTCAGGAGGAAGGCCAGCCCGTCTCCCGGTTTCCTCTCAGCGGCGCAACCTCGCCAATCAAAGTCGCACTGGATTTGGCGCCGCCGTCGGCCGTGACCAAACTTGGCGCTGAGAATGTCAACGATTATTCGTTAACACTCAATTGGGAGGCCGCCAAGGATGATCACGGAATCGCCGGCTATCGCGTCTTTCGCGGAGCGGAAAAGGGCTTCACCTGCGATGACAATTCAGCGCTCGCAACGGTCACCGACAGCGTGCTGCAAACGGTCGACGATGAACCCCCGTCCGGGAAGACTGCCTGGTATGCCGTACAAGCGCTCGATAACGCCGGCCGGAACGGCGCGGTGGCCTATCTGGAAATCGACGTACCCGCGAATCGCCCGCCCGTGAACAAATTGACGCTGACCGCGCTGGCGGCCGGTAATCAGGCCTATTTAAAATGGTCGGGAGACATCGAGCCCGATGTTGTCGCCATTGAACTGCTCCGCGGCGAAGGCGAACAGGGCGAACTGAAGTCCGTTCACAAAGTCGACGACCTCACGGCGACCAGTTTTGTTGACAAGAGCCTCGCCAAAGACGCAACCTACCGCTATGCGGTGCGGCTCGTTGATCGTGGAAAGTTGGTAAGCGACGCGAGTTCGCCCCAACTCGTACGCCCGGGGCTCTACATCCGCCGTGTTAATTGTGGCGGTGACGCGGTGACGGGTTCGGACGGGATTCCATGGGAAGCCGACAAGGCCAACCGCGCGGGTACGGGGCGTTTCGCCATTAAAAAGCCGGTCGCCGACGGCGGTGAGTACCCGGCGATCTATCAGTCGGAGCGATGGTCTTACAACCGACTCTCCTACAAATTTGACGTAACTCCCGGTCGCTATGTCGTAATTCTGCATTTTGCCGAAACAAACAAAATCTATGCAGTCGCCGGCAAGCGGACGTTCAACGTCCTTATTAACGGTAAGCAAGCGCACGCAAACGTTGACGTGGCTGCTCGGGTCGGCGCCGACCGCGCTTGGCAATTGCCGACCACCCTGGACGTGTCCGGAAAAACGATCGACGTCGAACTGCGCAAGGCCAAGGCCGGCCCGGCACTGAAGGGCCTTGAAATTCGTGAAATGCCCACGGCAAATGGCGCAGCGAACCGCTAAAGAACCACACCAGCCCGGGGCGATGCGGGCTCTGCCCACATCGTCCTGTCCGGTCGTTACCATCGGCAGGCGACACCAAAGTTCAGGCCCTGCGCCCAAAAATCGCCGTCCCGAAATACGAACCGGGGCCGGGTGGCACCCGGGGCGTTTTCGTCCGCCAGCAATCGGGAATCGACCCCGAAGTCAATTTGCTCGCCGGCGCGGACCACGTTGTTCCAGTACATAAAGGTGTAGCCGGCCGTCAGTTTGACATTGCACGACAACGCGTAGCCGAGGGTTACACCGGCTTCCGGAATCACTGAAAAGGTACCGTTTGAATAGTCGCCGATGTTCGTCGTTTGTGCCAGCAGCCCGCCCGAACGGCTGGTTGTATCAACCGCGGTCGTGGTCGTGCTGCCAAGGATGCGGACATGCTGACGGTTGTTGCCGAATGCGACTTTCGCCAGTACTTCGACGCTCCAGCGACATCGTTCGAACTCATACATCCAGCCGAGATCGACGCCGTGAAATTCGTTGCGGGAAGTAAAGCTATCGCGGACCGCGATTTCGCTCGTCACTGAGTCGCTCGGAAAAAGATTCGTCCGGATGCCCACGCTGTCATTTAATCTCGTCGAACGATAGCCCAGCAAAAAATCCCAACGCATGCGACCGCTGGGCAAGCAACCGGAACAGCGGCGATCCAAACAGGAAGCCGTGCAACATGGGGTCCGACCGCAATCCTCACAGCAGAGATTCTGCCGAAATCGAACCCCGTATGATTGCAGCGAACTTTTTGCGATCCCGCGGACCGAGCCGGAAATCGCAAAAGGTACTTGGCCCGCAATCTCTTCAAAGCTGATCAATTGAGATGCCTGCCCGCCTGTGCCGCCGTCAAAGTCAACGTCAAAAAACGGCCTTGCCAAAATCGGATTGCCGTCGACACCGCTGCGGATAATGCGTTCGCGATCTTGGCCGAGTCCGAAGTACTCCGCTTCCAAGGCGAGGCCGTGGCACCAGTCGATCCCCGTGCCGACCGTGAATCGCCCGCCGGATCTTACCTGGTCAAAAAAATCCTCTCCCCCGTACAGCGTTTGTGTTCCGGGCTGGCCGATTGCTCCAGCGAACGGCACAAGCAGGCTCGCATTAGGATCGACAAACTGAGGCGTGCCGGGCGGCGACGTGGTCACCAGCGGGGAGGTGTTCATTCCTTGGGTCCACCACAAGAGATATTCGGCCCGCACCCAGAGGCAAGCCGGCGGGCCGCACCGCTGGGGCCGACAAAATCCGCCGCAGCCTCCGCACCACGGATCATCGCAGCCGCCACAATTTCCAGTTGCACGGTACCCGCCAACCGCATCGCGACCGATCTGCGCGGTGTTGTCTGCGGCAGCGTAACCAGAACTCCGATAGGCCCCATCCGTGGCCGAAGATCGCTCGGGGAGCCGTACGGTTCGTCGTATGCGGCTGCCCGCGGACGAGCGTATTTTCGGCACGGGCGCGATCTCGTCAAAATCCTCCTGGTCCAATTCCGGCAGTTCGAGTTCGCCTTCTCCCCGCGGAAGCGTGGCGGGGACGATCTCAGGACCTTGTTCGGCGTCTGTTGGGCGAAGAGGTTCCAAACTCGACACCGACGTAAGAGCAGGCTCAAGAGTGGCCGGCGGATTGCTGCGCTGATCGTCATCCGCGGATTTCGCGCTCCGCCAACCATCAGCCGCTCTTGTCGCGGTTAAGGTCGCCAGGATCGAGGTTATCCCAATTCCAATAACCAGCGCCCTCAGCGCGGGTCGCGGTCTGTCCCCCTTGGAGTCGTTCATTTCCATCCTCGTGGTCGGAGCCGCTGAGTACGTATTTACCGGCGCTGACAAATCTCCAGCGCTGCCGGTTAGTATCGGCCCGCATAACCCGCATTTCCGCAAAAACCGTCACCACCAGAAATCGCTTCTCATCTCCTCCAGTTTGACAGCTTTGCGAAAGGCTGCTTCGGTGAAAACCTTGGTGGTGGCCGCAACTTACGCAGGTTCGCGACTACTTCAAGGTACTGTCATTGCGTGTTAAAATCGGGCGGTTCTGTCCTGCTAAATGGAGAATATGAAAATGGTCAAGACACTCAGCACCATGCTGCCGCTCGGGACGAATGCCCCCGATTTTTCGTTGATGAACGTGGACGGCAAGGTGGTTTCCCTTGCCGACCTTTCCGCCGCGCCAGCGTTGCTGGTCATTTTCATGTGTAATCACTGCCCCTTCGTGAAGCACATCGCGGCAGGACTGGCAGACCTAGCCAGGGAGTACCAACAGCAAGATGTCGCGGTTGTCGGCATCAGTTCCAACGACGTAGCAACACATCCGGCGGACTCTCCGGAACAAATGGTCGCCGAAGCCGAAGAACAAGGTTACTCGTTTCCCTATCTGTACGACGAATCGCAAGAAGTCGCCAAGGCATACCGCGCGGCGTGCACGCCCGACTTTTACGTTTTTGACAAGGATCGCCGACTCGCATACCGGGGGCAAATGGATGATAGTCGCCCGGACTCCGGCATCCCGGTCACTGGCACCGATCTCCGCGCCGCACTGGACGCGGTGCTGGCCTCAACACCCGTGACCGAAGATCAGCAGCCAAGCGTCGGCTGCAACATTAAATGGCGCGAGGGCCACGAGCCCGAGTATTTTCCGGCGTAGCCGCGGCTGTTGAGAACTTCGCTTTGACCCGGCGGCCGCCGCCGCTCAGCGGTAGATTTTCAGTTCCGGCAGCGCCTTGTTCAATTGCGCCGCGCCGGCGTCGCTGACCTTGGTGAATTCAAGACGCAATTCGCCGAGATGCTTCAGGCCCTCCAGATGCCTCAGCCCCGCGTCGGTGACGGCCGTCTCGCCGAGATTTAAATATTTTAGCGCCGTCAGGCCGCCGAGCGGCGCAAGCCCCTGGTCCGTGACGCCGGTCGTCTGCAGGTTCAACCAGATCAGTTTTTTGAGGCCGGCCAAATGCGCTAAGCCTTTGTCGCTCACCTGAGTGTGCCAGAGATTGAGCCGCTCGAGATTAACGATCGGCGCGAGATGGGCGAGACCGGCGTCATTGGTCTGTGTTTCGCTGACATCGATGATCCGCAATGACTCGGCGGATTTTTTTAAATTTACCAGACCCGAGCCGTTGATGGGCGTATCGCGAATTGAGATTTGCTTCAAACGCCACATCGGCGCCAGCGCCACCAGCGCATCGTCGTTGATGTACGTGCGAAACAGGCTGAGTTCGTCGAGCTTATCGTGCACGATCAGATGTTTCACGCCTTCATTGGTGATCGCGGAATCCTCCAGCAGCACGCCGCGCAGCTTGGGAAATTTCCGTAGTATCTCAATGCCCACGTCGTCCACCGCCGGACACCGCAGCTTGAGCCGCTGCAGGTTTGGCAGGCCGGTCAAATGCGTCAGGCCCTCATTTGAAATCAAGGAGCAGCCGCGCAGATCAATCAACTTGAGTTTCTTCAAGTTTTTCAGGTGAGAGAGCCCTTCGTCCGTGAAGTTGTTGTAAAGCAGGATCAGCTGCTCCAGCTGTTTCATACCGCTGAGCTTCGCGAGTGCGTCATCGTCGAGATAGGTGCTGCGACGGAGATTAATCACCCGCAGCTGTGGCATTTTTGCCAGCCACGCCACACCTTCGTTGGTAATTTCGGTGTTTTCCAGAACCAATGTCTGAAGATTTTGGAGTTTTGCTAGCTGCTTGACCCCCTGGTCCGTAATTCCCGCGCCCCACAGGATTAACCGATTGGCCTTGGGAAAATTCAATAGCAGCGGCACGCGAGCATCGCCGAATTCGGCAGCCGACATGTCGATCGTTGTGACGTCGCCACCGGCATCGCGGACCAACTTCCCGCCCAACTTCTCCAAATCGGCAGCTGCGGTTTTCGCATCCGCCAAAGCCTGCGAACCGGCCGCACACAAAATCACAAAGACCGCCAAAAAGTTGATTGCCAAACGCATTAGCCGCTTATTCATATCGAGCATTCTCCGTCGTTTTCGGTCCGAACATTATGGCGAAACCCGTAGGGATTATACGCATCGCCTTCTGCGGCGCAAGGCGTTAATTCTTAACCTCTCGGCAGTTGCGCCACACCGCATCGTCCCGGTGCGGATCTCAACCGGCCCCGAAAAGTCCGGTTTTTTTGATCCCGATAATTGCAGAAGTACCGCATTCACGTTATTCTTTATATCCGAAGATCGAGGACGAACAGCCATACAGTGGACGGAGCCAAGCCACGGCCAGTTTTCTCACCGTATCCCGCGCTCTGCGGCCTCGAAGACCGCCAACCAACGCACCTCGTTTTAGGAGTTTATGCAGATGTCACAAAAACTTACTCGTCGAACCTTCGTACAAGCCAGTGCCGCGACGACGGCCGGATTTTGGGTCGCCGGTGGCGTCCAGCCTAAAGAGAGCAACGCAGCGATTGAAACCGTCCACTTTGGCTGCATCGGTATCGGCGGCAAAGGCTCCAGCGACTCGGGCGATGCGGGCAAGAACGGCAAGGTCGTCGGCATCTGCGACGTCGACACCAATCGCCTCAACGGTGCTAAATCGCGGTTCAAGGAAGCGGAAGCGTTTACCGATTACCGCGAAATGCTGGACAAACTCGGCGACAAGATCGATGCCGTCACGGTCAGCACCCCCGATCATAGCCACGCGCCGGCAGCCATTCGGGCCATGCGCAAAGGCAAGCACGCCTTTGTCCAAAAGCCGATGACACATTCAATTTCCGAAGCTCGGCTGATGGGCCAGCTGGCACGCGAAAAAAAGCTGCAAACGGAAATGGGCAACCAGGGTACTGCTGGCTCGGGGCTTCGCGAGGGTGCTGCGATCGTCAAGGCCGGCGGACTTGGCAAGGTGACCGAAGTCCACGTATGGACGAATCGCCCGGTTTGGCCGCAGGGCGGTTCGCGACCTGCCGAATCGGCCGTGCCGTCTCACCTGAAGTGGGATCTCTGGCTGGGCGCGGCCCCCGAACGCCCCTTCGCAAAAGGCTATCATCCGTTTTCGTGGCGTGGTTGGTGGGACTTTGGCACGGGTGCCTTGGGCGACATGGCGTGCCACACCTTTAACCTGCCGTTCGCGGCAGTCGATTTAAAAGACCCGACTTCGGTCGAAGCCGAACACTCCGGCCACAACAAGGACAGCTATCCGAAGTGGTCGAAGATTCGATTTGAATTCCCCGCCAACGATTGGCGCGGCGCGGTAACGTGCTTCTGGTACGACGGCGGCAAGCGACCGGACAAGGCACTGCTGGACGGAAAGAATCCAGCCGGTAGCGGCAGTTTGGTCATCGGCGACAAGGGCAAACTTTACTCGCCGGGCGATTACGGCGGAAGCTATCAATTGCTCGGAAAGGCCGAGAAGCCGAAGGTGGATTTCGAAAAGTCTCCCGGCCATTTTCAAGAATGGGTCCGCGCGATTAAGACCGGCAAGGCCGCCATGTCGAACTTCCCGGACTACGCCGGCCCGCTGACCGAAACGATTCTGCTGGGCAACCTGGCCGTCTGGTCGGGCGAACGCGTCGAATGGGATGCCAAGAACATGAAGCCCACCAACCGACCGGAACTGGAAAAGATCGTCAAGCGCGAATATCGTTCGGGATGGGCTCTGTAAGACAAACTTTTCACGTATCAACCCCACCGCCCCGCGCGGCGAGCCGTGCCGGGGGGTTTTTTCGTCGTTTCCTCTCCCTGACGCGCGGGGCACATCGCTGCACCACGATCCGGACGAATGTCGAATCACACCCACTGGAGGATTTCATGGCCCCTTTGAAATGGACTCTCAGCGCTTTCGCCGTCGTTGCCTTCACCACAAGCATCGGCCGTGCCGATGTCTGGCCACAATTTCGAGGACCGCGCGGCGACGGACTGTCGGCCGAGAGCAATCTGCCCACCAAGTGGTCGGAAAAAGAAGGCACCCTCTGGAAAACCGATCTGCCCGGACGCTCAAACTCATCCCCGGCCGTCACCAAGAACCGCATTGATCTAACCACCCAGATGCCGGACGATTCGCTCTGGGTGGTGTCGATCGACCGCCGGAACGGCAAGATCGTACGCAAACTGAAAGTTGGCAGCGGCACGCTGGCGACAACGGGCCCGGCCAAACTCTACGCGTATCGACACAATGCCGCCACGCCGTCACCGGTTAGTGATGAAGACAATATTTGGGCGTTCTTTGGCACGGGCCTATTAGTCTGCATCGACGCGGGCACTGGCGAAATGAAATGGCGCCGCGATTTGGTGTCCGATTACGGCAAATACAACATCACCTTCGGCATGGGTTCGTCGCCGAGACTCTGGGGTAACGCGGTTTACATCGCCTGCATGACTAAGGGCGCCTCCTACGTCGTCGCCGTGGATAAAAAGACCGGCAAAGAGATTTGGAAAACGGACCGCAAACTCCCCGCCAAGGACGACGGACCGGACGCCTATTCAACACCCGTTGTGCTGAATATCCACAACCAGGATCAACTTGTCGTCACCGGATCGGACCACGTCAACGCCTACGGCTTGCTGACCGGAAAACAACTCTGGATCACCGACGGGCTGATGATCGACAGTCCCTATGGCCGCATCATCGCGTCGGCGGTCGCCGAGGAGGGCGTTGTCGTGGCCACGTCGGGCAACCCGGCCGGCGCCGGCAAAGGACACATCATGGCCGTGCGGCCAGGGCAGGGCGACGTGCGTGCCACAAAACTGTGGAAGCACGGAAAATCGACGCCCGATTCCGCATCGCCCGTTTGCGTCAACGGCAAAGTGTACGCCCTGGCCGACGCCGGGATCGTCACCTGCCTCGACCTGGGAACCGGGAAAGTCGATTGGGTCGAACGACTCGGCAAGGGACCATTTCACGCCTCGATCGTGGCGGGTGATGGCAAATTGTACTGCCTGAGCATCGAAGGCAACTGTACCGTCATGCAGGCCGGTAGCGAAGCAAAAGTGCTGTCTACAAACAAGTTGTCCGGCACGTTTTACGCAACGCCCGCGATCAGCGACGGCGTGCTCTACCTGCGAGCCTATGAACGGCTTTACGCAATTCAGTGAAAGATACGCCGAGTCAAACCGTACACATCGCCGAATAAGCCACCCAGCGGGGGCCCGGTGTGCCGAGAGACCAATCGGTTGCCGCAGCCGTTTGCCACTTCCTGCAAAACTTGCGATCGACACCGCCGTTCAAGCCGCCAGGCGGCCGCCGGAGGCTTGGTTATCACGAAAAAATCGTCTCCACAAACCGCGGCAATAGCGATTCGGTGTCCAGCGTATCCGATAACAACTCGCCAAAACGCTCCGGAGGTAGGCCGCAGATACGATGGATGTACTCCGGATACGCCATCACGCGTCCCATCAAGTCGTGGCGATTCAACTCCGGATGGAATTGCGTGCAGTAAATCGGCTTGTCTTGAAAGCGATAAGCCTGATTTTCGACGACATCGGTCGATGCCAGCAGCACTGCGTCGCTCGGCAAAATATCGACACGATCTTCGTGGCCCATCTGTCCGCCAAACGTCTCGCCCAGCGGTGCGAACAAAGGATCCACCTTGCCCGCGTCCGTGAGCCGCAACCGATGGGTGCCGAGTTCGGCGCGGTCGGGATCTCTGACAACGCGGCCGCCCAGCGCACGGGCCATCGCCTGGAACCCCCAACACGAGGCAAATGTCGGCTTCGACATCCGGTGAATCTCCCGAAGCGAATCCAAAATGGGATCGATCCAGGAATCACCGGTCGCTGCCGAATAGTGCCCGCTACCGCCCAGCAAGACCATGTCAAAGCGGTCGAAGTCCCGCGGTGTCGGCGCCGAGTTGAGCAAATCCCAGGTATCGATCCGATCCGCGTTGCAGCCGAGTGCCCGCGAGAAGCACGCGATCTCTTGCGACTGCATTGGGTCGCCGGGATTGCGGATCTGCAGCAGGAGATATTTAAGTTCGTTGACCATCCGTCTCCCCGAAGGAACTCAGCACGACTCACCTGCCGTAGAGGATGTGACGATTCATCCTGTCAGGAAATCCAAGTACCGCCACAGCCGGCGGCATTTCTACCAGCTAATCGTCACAGGTGTACCCACGGCGACGCCGAGTATCATCTTGGCGCTATCATCGACGACGGCCAATTCCAACTGCCCCCCCGACCCGATCACGGCGATCAGTGTCATCGACGGTTGGTCCGCATAGGTCATAAAGATGCCGTTGGTCTGGTGGTCGTCGCACTGAACCAGAACCGAATCATCGCGCGGCGCGGCTGCCAGCATTTCTTCCGTAATGTCGGTAATCAAGTTTCCAAAAGAATCGATCGACTGAATCGATCCGGTGACTTTGTTGGGCACGACTTGAACCTCCGGCCAGTGCAGACGAACTAATTCCGATTTTTCATCGCCCAACTCGGCTGGGTCCAGCCCCAAACTTAAATGGGCGGCCGCAGGCGCCATGATGTCGCGCCCGTGAAACGTTGATGTGACTTCAGGCAGCCAATACTGCGGATTCGACAGGGCGACCATTCTACTTGGAGTCTCCTCGGCGGCCAAGCGGTCTAGCAGGCCATTGTCGGGGGCGATGTATCGCTGACTGCCGAATTGGGCGTAAACGATATCGCGCTGCGTACCGACACCGGGATCGATCACCGCGACGTGAATGGTGTCCGCTGGAAATCGGCAGGTCGCATTTTGCAGTACGAGTGCGCCCTGACGAATATCTTGCGCGGCAACGGCGTGGGAAATTTCGACAATTGTCGCATTGGGGTTGATCGAATAGATAACGCCTTTCATCTCGGCGATGTAGGGACTGCCTATGCCGAAATCGGTCGTCAGTGAAATGATCCTGCTTGGCATAATTGCATTCTCCGCAATGCGGCAGGATGTCTCAAAGTGACCGCCTTCGAAGCGGCGTTGGCCACGGTTCACATCTTTTTGATCAATTCCAAACAGAGCTGCCGAACTTGGCCCGGGTTGACGTTGGGATTCTGCTTCTTGGCTTGGCCAATGAGCGCGCCGACAGCCTGCATTTTTCCACCTTGCACATCAGCGACGATTTGCGGGTTGGCATCAAGCAGTTGCTGGCACAAATCGGCAACCGTACTGTCGTCAACCTGTTCGATCCGCATGGCCTGCTTGGCGGCAGCGACCGACTTGCCGGTTG
The DNA here is from genome assembly GCA_046582885.1 of Pirellulales bacterium. GTDB lineage: Bacteria > Planctomycetota > Planctomycetia > Pirellulales > UBA7805 > JAYZEI01. The sequence goes on from JAYGDO010000529.1 coordinate 10,480, forward strand.
CCACCATTTCCGCAAGCACCTCACGGGCTCGACTGTGGGTCAGTTGACCTCCGCTGACCTGCTTCAGCAATTCGGCCAGCACTGCCGCCCGAACCGGGTACTGCTCAATCGACCCGGCACCCTCGTTGAGGTATTGCAGCACGTCCTGCTGCATCCAGTTGCTGGCCTGCTTGCCGTCGCCGACCGAGTCGGCCAGTTCCCCAAAGTAATCGACAAAAGCGCGGCCCTGGTTCACCAGCACATCGCTGTCGTACGCCGTGATACCATGCGTTTGCTCTAGGCGTACCCGCAACGCCGCCGGCAACTCCCCCAGTTCCGCACGTGTCTTTTCAACCTCCTCGTCGGTCACCACCACCGGCACGAGATCGGGATCGGGAAAATAGCGGTAGTCGCTCGACTCTTCCTTGCCGCGCTGCGCGCGGGTCGTTTGCGACGGCTCGTCCCACCCTCGCGTTTCTTTGGTCACACCCGGGTCGCCAAGTTTGCGACCCGTATCCTGCCATTCGTCAAATTGCCGCTCGGCCTCATAAGCCAGCGCTCGCTCCACGGCACGAAAGCTGTTCATGTTTTTGACTTCGACAATCGGCGTAGCGACTTTGTCGTCGCCCTCGCCAATGTGCAAATTGACATTCGCGTCTACCCGCAAACTGCCTTCCTGCATATTGCAATCCGACACACCCAGGTACGTCAGTAGAAGTTTTAACTCCGTTAAATAGACTCTAGCTTCCGCAGGCGAACGCATATCGGGTTCGCTTACGATTTCCAACAGAGGCGTACCACACCGATTCAGATCAATTCGGCTGTCGGCGGTTCCAGCGGCTTCGTCATGCAGGCTCTTTCCGGCGTCCTCTTCCAAATGGGCGCGAATGATGCCGACCCGCTTCGGCTCAAAAGCGCCTTTTGCGTCACTGATTTCCAGGTAGCCATTCTGCGACATCGGCAAGTCGAACTGGCTAATTTGGTAGCCCTTCGGCAAATCGGGATAGTAATATTGCTTCCGGTCCCACTTGGTGAACCGCAGAATCTCACACTGCAATGCCAGCGCGGTCCGCATGGAGAGTTTGTAAGCTTGGCGATTTAACACCGGCAACGCGCCCGGGGTGCCGGTACAAACCGGGCACGTCTGCGTGTTTGGCAGACCGCCAAACTGCGTACTGCAACCGCAAAATAACTTGCTTTTCGTGGCAAGTTGCACGTGCACTTCCAGGCCGATGACGATTTCGTAAGACGTGTCCATTTCAACTCGGGCCGTCAACACAGGGTGGCCGCCGCCGATACCAGTCAGTCGCTTGCTGGAACATGTAGGCGGCTCGCAACAGTCGTTCTTCTTCCAGTGGCGGTGCTTGCAGTTGCAATCCAATCGGCAGTCCGCCGGAACTAAAACCGCACGGAACCGAGATTCCCGCAACGCCCGCCAAATTTGCGCTTACCGTATAAAGATCCACCAAATACATCGACAATGGATCGTTGATTTTGTCGCCAATTTTGAAGGCCGGTGTCGGCGATACCGGGCCGAGAATCAAATCGACATCTTTGAAAGCATCGATGTAATCCTCCGCAATCAGCCGCCGCACTTTCAGTGCCTTCAGATAATACGCGTCGTAATAGCCGGCACTCAGCGCGTACGTGCCGAGCATGACGCGACGCTTGACCTCCGCGCCGAAACCTTCGGCCCGCGTTTGCCGATACATGCCGATCAACGAACCGTCCGCGTCTTCCTGCATCTCTTTCAAATTGGTCCGATAGCCATAATGGGCGCCGTCGTACCGGGCCAGATTACTCGACGCTTCGCACGGTGCGATAATATAGTAGGTCGCGATCGCATATTTGCTATGCGGCAGCGAAATATCTTCGATCGTCGCGCCCAGCGCCTCGTAAACTCGTATTGCCTCACGGACCGCCGCTTCGACTTCGCCGTCGAGACCCTCACCAAAATGTTCACGGACGAGGCCTAACCGCAGCCCCTCGAGCGGCCTGGCCACCGCCGCGGAAAAAGCCGGCACGCTCCGGTTGATTGAAGTCGAATCGCGCGGGTCAGGGCCCGCGATCACTTCGAGCAACAATGCCGCATCCTCGACCGTTGCAGCCAGTGGCCCGATCTGATCCAGACTGCTGGCGAACGCCACCAAGCCGTATCGGCTGACGCGGCCGTAGGTCGGCTTCAGGCCGACGACGCCACAGGCCCCGGCCGGCTGTCGGATCGAGCCCCCCGTGTCGCTACCGATCGAAAGCGGCGCCATCCGTGCGGCAACGCAAGCCGCCGCCCCACCGCTGGATCCTCCTGGGATACGTTCGGCGTCCCACGGATTGTGGGTCGGGAAAAAAGCCGAGTTTTCACACGAGCCGCCCATCGCAAACTCGTCCATGTTCGTCTTGCCCAGCAGCACGGCGCCGGCCGCTCGTAATTTTTCGACAACGGTCGCATCGTAAGGTGGACGGAAGCCCTCCAGCATTCGGGAACCGCAAGTTGTCAATTCATCGCGAATACAAACGACGTCCTTGACCGCGACCGGCAGCCCCCCCAGCTTACCGACCGGCTGGCCGGCCGCTCGGCGGCCGTCGATTTCCTCGGCACGGGCGACCGCCGCATCGGCGTGCACATGAATAAACGCTTTGATCTCAGCGTCGTGCGACTCGATCTGGTCCAGAAAGGCGCGGACGACCTCGACCGAGGTCAGCTCGCCGGCCTCCAATCGAGCGAGTAGTTCGGTTGCCGACATGTGGATGATCGACATAACCGCTCATTCAACTCCCAAGCACCGGTGGCACAAGATAACATTCCTCGTCGCGATTCGGAGCGTTACCAAGCATCTCATCCCGCTCGAAGCTCGGATGAACGTCGTCGCCGGCGAAGACATTGGCGACATCGACAGCGTGCGCCATCGGCTGCACACTTTCAGTATCCAACTCGGAAAGCTGCTCTATGTACTCGACGATCTGGCTGAGCTGAACCGTCATCGTTTCCAGTTCGTCGGGCGACAGACGCAGCCGCGCGAGCAGCGCAACTTTTTCAATTTCTTCGCGCGTCAGGCTCATCGGCGAACATCAAGAAAAGACAAGAAACAGGCGCGTCTAATCTTTAGGCAAAGCAAACGGTTGCTGCTTCACCTTTTTCTGCACCGCGCCGCTCCGCAGACACTGCGTGCAGACCTTTATGGCCTTTGCACCACCACCGGGGGTCGCAACGCGGACGCGCTGAAGATTCGGTTTAAACTTGCGACGGGTGATACCGGTGATCTTCGTGCCGACACCGCCAAGATACTTAGCCTTACCGCGTGTCTCGACACTGTTCCCCATTTGAGGGCCTTTGCCGCAAACTTCACATACACGTGCCATGGGGCATCCGCTCCGAAACATCCTGGCGTGGTTCTGCAAACCCTTGAGTATAGTGATTGGCAAACGCCCGGCAAGAGGTCTTTGCACCGACTCCCTCGCGGGCCGCCGCCTTACGGCTCGGGCCAGCGGCGTGCGAAACGTCGCTGCCGCCAAAGTCCGCGACCGCCGCACACCGGCCGTCTGTTAAGGACCAAATCCATCACGCTGCAGTGTTTCAAACGCCGGCGGTTTGTACTCGCCCGCGTTGCGGTAACCTGGAAAGGGTCCGTTGAGCATGTGAATCTTGCGATCGATCCCGCTGCCGACGCCGAGCCGATTGATCCGCAAGTTGCGGAGTCCGTCTTCCATCCTCACGCCGACCATGGAATCGTAAATTGCGCAGTCGTCGATTGAAACCTGCGCACCGCCACGGCGGGTGGGGCCGCGGAGGCGAAAGCATACTTGATTGTCTCGGAATAGGCACCGCGTAATAACCGCATCGACATTTTCCTTGATATTCAGAGCGGCCAACAAACTGATCTGCCCCGGCTGATTCCAGCCGTGCATCAGGCAGTTGCGAAACTCAAGTTTGCAACGCGGCCCGGTTGGCGGAGTTTTGGAATCGAACGCATTTTCGCCGGGCCGCTGGCCGCGTTTGAAACCCGCGGAATCGGCGGGCAGCGGACCCGCGTAAAGCGTACAATTCTCGACCAACAGTCGCCCCGCCGATCGGCGGTCGGGGTCGAATTGGATGCAATCCCCCGAAACATGGTAGATCTCACAATTCCGAATGGTCACGTTGCCCCAGCGACCCGTGATGCCGTGCGCATCGCGCTGCTGCTTAAAGGTACCGGCTAGACAGTGGTGGATTTTGCAACCCTCGATTAACACGTTCATCCCAAAGACGCCGACACCGTTTCCACCCGCGTTGCGAATCTCGCAATGGCGCAAAGTCACATCGTTGGCCGTGATCTTCACGCGATTGCCGTCGGCCCAATGACTATCCACAAGAAAATTTTCGTACACGCCCGCCTTGGTGATTTGCAGCCGCGAAACTTTTTTTGGATTCTTGCCACAGCCCACGGGACCCTGAACGCCAACCGGCTTTGAGTCATCGGCAACCGCGACCGCTGCCGCTACCAGCAGCAGCAGCCCGCCGCCCAAGCGAAGCCCGCAGGCCCCGAAATTTGCCCGTCCCGCCACTATGCCATGGGCCACTATGCCATGGGCCACTATGCCATAGGGCACTATTGAATGGCTCGTCGCCCAGGCGCGCATCAATCTGTGCTTTCGCAATTCGGTTTCAAGACGGCTTTAACAATCTCGCCGCCATGCATGGTCTCGAACGCTTTCCGCCAGTCGTCCAGCGACCAGCAGCCACCGATGATCGGACCAATGTCGAGTTGTCCTGACGCGAGCAACGAAATCACCCGCTCCCAGATCGGCCAGTTGTGGCTAAAACTGCCCTGCAAACGGATGTTCTTTTGCACCAGCGGGTCGATATTAAAATCCAAAGGCTGGGGCCCCCAGCCAACCTTGCTGATCCAACCCGCCGGTCGCACCAGTTCCATCGCGATTTTCAAAGAGGCCGATGCACCCGTCGCATCGATGACGCCTTCCGCGCCGAAACCATCGCCGCCGCAGGCCCACTCGGCCGCGTCGCCCACGATGGGCGTACAACCGTATGCTTTGACGGTTTCCAGCCGAGCCCGATCGCGATCGAGTCCGACTACGGCCACTTGGCCGCCTCGCAATCGCGCCACGGCGGCGCACAGAATACCGATCGGCCCCGGTCCTAGTACGACAATGCGGTCACCGGGGCGAATCTCGGCATTCATGACAACGGCGTTGTAAGCAACGCAACAGGGCTCGCACAAAGCCGCCTTTTCGAGACTCAATTCACTCGGAACACGATGCAGAATCCGGGCCGGCACACGGACCAACTCCGTCATCGCACCATCGATCACCGCACCGTAACCGCAACGCCCCGGATCCAAGTTGTAGAGGCCCGCCCTCGTCAGCGGGCTGTCGGGATCGACCACTGCATGCGTCTCACTGACGACGCGATCGCCTTCCTTCCAGCCGCGGACCCGCGGGCCGACCTGCCTGATGACACCCGCGAATTCGTGCCCCAGGATGACCGGGTAGCGCATCGGCCAACTTTGCTGGCCGGTCCACATATGCAAATCGCTGCCGCACACACTGACGGCGGCAACTTCGAACAATACGTCTTCGTCACCGATTTCCGGGACGGGCACTTCTCGCAACTCGACGCTACCCGGCTCGGCGGCATAATTTACGACGGCGGCCTGCGACATCATTTTGCTCCTGAAAAGACACCGCCATTATAGCGGGTTGAATCTGGGGATTGCAGAACCGGGGAACGAAACCGGAAATCGACGTTCCTGCAAAAAATGGCCTCAATGTCGCCGTTCGGCATAGCGGTCGCTCTGCCGCCACGACGCCTTACAGCCCCCGCGGCTTTGTCTCAAAACTAATTCTTTGTTCGTCAAGAAACTCGATGTTCGTTATCTTCCAGAACTCGGCCCGCGGCTGGACCATAAAATCCGCCTGGTACTGATTCGTTCGGGCGTGAACGTGACCCCAATGCTCAACCGTGCCGCTCACGTTCCAGCGGCAGCGATATTGGAAGCCTCGTTTGTCCTCGGCTTCAGGCACGGTAATCGGTTGAATCGTACCCTCCAAAATCTCCACATCGCGAATCCGCGACACCGCACCGCCTTGCTCCTCCATCTTCAGGCGACGGTTGATTTGCAGATACAAATCGTTCAGCAGTTCGCCGTCGATACTGGTCGCCAGCGCGTCGTAGACCTCGTCTTCGGTGCGAAAGTCGAACGCGCGATAGGTATTCTCGTGCAGCAACGCAAAGATGTCATTCGCGCGATCGTCAGAAACAACCATCGCTTTGGAAAACGGGTTTGCTGCCTCCCAGCGAAAGTGAGGCCAGGCGATGACCGCACAAATAACCAGGATCGCGGCGGCGATCAGACACTTACGGGCTGCTACACCAAACCCTCTCATCGCCAGTGCTACCAACAGCGCCGCGATCAGGCAAATCACCGTCATCAAGGGGATCGACTGCCGCACGGACGGCGGCAGCAGCAAGCGGGCCTGCTTCAGCGCCGGTGTTGGGGGCCGACCGGGACTCCGCCATGCATAGACGTTGTTGCCGCCCAGTCGCGAAAGCGTCACTCTGGAGGCCTCTTCGAACGCATAAACGACCATACTGACCGCCCAGACGTAGTCGTTGAAGCGATTCCAGGTCACCTTCACCGTCTCCGGCGTCCGGGGTGTCGGATAGGAAAGAATGATGCCCACACGAGCGTTGGCCATGCTCACACGCCGCCGCTCGGTTCGCTTGGCAAAATCCTTAATGTCGAGCCCGTAGAAATCGCATTGCTGCACAATCGGTCGCGGGCGGTCTCCGTCTATTTCAATCGGGTTCCCGCTCGCAAAATAGGCATCAATCTGCTGCCGCGCAGCGTCCTGCTCGGCGATATCTAAAAAATCATCGTCGTCGCGGGCGATCAAGACGCTCTCCTCCAGCGTCAGCAGCGGGATCAGTATTTCGTGCCGTACCTCGTGATCTTCAATATACAAAAACGAATAGACCGAACTATAACTGGTGATACCGAGCGTTTCTTCTTTACGCTTGGCAAGCCATTTTTGCTGCTCTTCCCGCGATGCTTCGGCCGAGAGCGGCGGATTGTCCCAGCTAAATCGCATCGTGTGCGGCTCATCGGGCTTGAGCACCTCGTTGATGGCCGCGCCCGCACCTTCCTGTTTGACAATCAGCGTCATCTCCGAAGGGAGCGTGGATTGCTCGTCCGTAAAGTGCTGACTGAAGGTGAAAAATTCGGGTGGTGTCGGCGTTTCGTATTGAATTTCGAAGGCAATCGTATGGGCCATCAATGCCGCTAGGGCCACACCTCGCTCGTCCATTTTACATTCTTTAATCTCAACAACGCGGCCCGCGAGTCGCTCGCCGGACAAATCGCGGATGACAAACCGCTCAAGCAAAAATTGTTTGTGCTGTTCGATACCGCGACGAACGACATCCGGCTCCAAAAAATCCTGTTCATTCGGCTGCAACTTATGAAACAGATAAAGATCCTCGACGAAGACCTCGATCTTGGCAGAGACTTTCTCCTGTGACACGTACGCGTACGTCTTGGTGACCGAAATCGGATGCGCGGCGCCGCAAACCGACGGGCTTAAACACAACGCCATGCATAACAGGCGGCCAAAACTAGGACGTAAGCCGGACATTCAATTGCACACCTAGTCCTCAACCGTCACCAAAGATTCGATCCACTCACGGAAGTGCATGCCGTCGGAGTCAACGTCCGCAGTCACCAGATAGTTGCCCGGCCGGATTCCGGCAGTCACCGGTACGCTGATGCTTCCAGATCGACGAGACTCCAGCGTGATATTTGCCTGCGACACCCCCAGCTTCAATCCGCCATGCGTGCGGGGCCGGATGACAAACGTGCGTTGAACGGGCGAATGATTCGTAATGCGGACTTCGAGTTTGGCGGACTTGCCGGGGGCAACCGTCACACCATGCGGATAGAACACGGCCCACTGCTCGTCGATGCCATAGTTCGGATCGTCCCAAGGGTACAACTCTCGTTGAATTTTGATACGCTCCCGGTAGCGATTCTCTAAATAGTCCATCTCTTTTCGCGAAAACGAAAAAACGTACGGGATGTGCTCGTTGACCAACCAAAAGTCCTCTTCGATCTCCCGCAGCTTATTCAGGCAGAGCAGATAGCCGCTGTCTTCGTGAAGCAGGTTGCGATTGAGCACGCAGTAATCGTCGAACCCGGAAGGCGCGAACGAGTCGCCGATAAAAAAGATCGGCCTTTCACCTTTCTTGCGTACGTAGAGACCACCGTGGTAATACGTCTGGCCGGGGTAGAAGTGAAACGTAAATTCAAATTCCTGCCACTTCATTTTTTGGCGGTTTTTCACCACTTTCACATTTCTGATCGCGTTCTCGATCATCGCCGGAAGATGATACGCGCCGGGACGCTCGAGCACGTCGGCATATTCGGCGGTCGCGTAAACCGGACAGTTAAAATGCGCAGCGGCAGCCTGCACGGCGTTGGTATGATCATCGTGAAAGTGCGTCACAAAGATTCCATCTACCCGGTTGATGATTCCTTTGGCGACGACTTCCTTGATCGCTTCCAGCACGTGCGGGCCGCCGCAGTCGAGCAGAAACCCGCGCCCACTGCTAGAAATCAGCAGGCGGCTCGTCGACTTCTCGAACACCCAGTTCGGCGTCGCCTCGTGCCGCGAGTAAGGCATCAACTGAACCTCCGCATCGGCCCCCAGCACACGCCGGCCGCAGATCGTCATCCGATCCTTCTTGAAATACCAATGCAGGGCATTCGTCGAAAGATAATTGCCGTAAAGCGCCCGAACGCGGCCGATCAGTTTTTCGATCGCCCGCTGCGGATCGCGAATCAGCGGCCCCCGCGCGGGCACGATCAAATCCGGCTTTTCGGCCGCTATCTTCTGCAGGGCCGCGACCAATCCCGCCAGTCGGCCGCCATAACCGTGATATCCGCCGACGTTTGCTTCGGGGATGGCATCTTGAAAACTATAAAGGTCGAAAATTTTTCCGTCGCCGTAAATGAGGTCGCCCGTAAACGCGATTTTTTTGCCGTCTATCTCGGCAACATAACTGGCGCTGCCGCGCGTAAAAGCGGGCGTCTCAACAACGCGGATTTTATGTCCGCGCCACTCGACCACTTCGCCGTCCTTGACCCAACGATCGACGGCCAACGCCGCCGGCAGAATTTTCGTTGTCTGCTGCGCGTAGTCGTGGAATCGAGTCTCGGTAAATGCGTCCCAAAACTCCTGCGGCTTTTCCAGGTAAAATAATTCCCGCGCCGGCGCCGTCGCCTTCGCGCCGGCGGAAATTAAAGGCCGCGCCAGCCAAACGACATCGCGCCGCGAATGGGTCAGCAGGACTTGCTCGACTTCTCGGGCATCACCCTGCCGCCAGCCGTAAATGGCCAAGTGGGCGCCGTCCTGTTCGACTAATACGCCGTTAACCGGCCCCGGTTGCCAGGAGAGATGCTCGGATAATTTTTCGCCGCAAAGCGGGCTGTCGAAGAGCGTCAGCGCCGCTAGAGGCAACAAAGCACGAAAGATGCGAAACATTATTCTCCCCGAAAGCCTCAAGCCGGCAAATCAAACACTCGCCATTATGGCAGGTTGCAATTCACTGGCAACCAACATGTAAAAATCCCGCCGAAGGTACTAGCCGCCTTTGGCAGAATCGACGTGGACCGGCCCGGGATGGTTGATTTCCTGCGATCGGCGCGCATCCCCGGGCATTTCACGGTGCTTGAATCCCTTACGGCTTTTGGGCGGCATCCCGGGAGGTGCATCGCGATCCGGAGTGGGATTCTTAGGTACGGTGTCGCCAGTCTCCTCGGCCCATTGCGCAAGGGTAGTTCGCATCTCCGCCACAACCGCTTCGTGGCCCGGTTTTGCAGCCAGGTTATGCAGTTGATCGGGATCGCGGCCAACGTGAAACAACTCTTCGGCCGGACAGGGATTGCGAAAAACGTTCTTCTGCGCGGCGTTCAGCTTACCGGCGCGATGGGCGTCCCAAAGCTCCCGGCCCGAGCCGCCGAGATAGGCTTCGACACAGAGATTCTGCCGGGCCGGAAAGTTGTTGCGGATATAGAGCCAATCGCCGGTCCGCACGAGCCGCTCGTGACTTTTGTAAACGTGCCAGTTGTGTTCTGCAAACGCCAC
>JAYGDO010000456.1:0-9549 GCA_046582885.1 Pirellulales bacterium
CGGATGACATGGAAAACTGCGCCGCGGCCGGCCTGGCCGGCGACCGCAGCCGCGGCATGGGCTGCTTTGACAGCAACAGTACCGGGCAGATGGCGCCCCGAAGTGCGCACACCGGGGGCGTCCACGTCCTGATGTTGGACGGCTCCGTGCGATTTGTGAACAACAACGTCGATAGCAAAGCGGACAAGAACGCCTGCGGCCCCGACCCCGGCGTCTGGCAGGCCATGCACACCAGGGCCGGTGGCGACGATGCCGACGATTCATGATTCGACAGCGTGCCGACAGCCCCCACGCAGTTTCCAGGACGCCGCGACGGCAACTGGGAAAATTCGGCCTACGAACTGCGGGCAAGAATAGCGATCAGCAGTCCAATCGCAGTCATTATACCCGCTCCGAGCGTTACCCAAATCCAAATCGGCGGCGCCTTATTTGATCGCCGCCGTGTCTGCCGCTGCGAGGACAGCGACGATTGGCGGCTGGGTTCCGCGCCGCCGCTGGTATCAATGACAAAGGGGCGGTCAGCGGCTCTCTTCGACGCCGGCGCCGCCTTTTTTGGCTCCGCGGGCACGCCTGTTTTAATTGGGGGTGCGGTTGCACCGGCAAAAGTTTCCTGTGCCGAACCGATGACGGTTTCTTTTTTGGATTGGGTCGGTTGCCGCTTGGGAGCCGCCGCCGCCTGCCGCAAACCGCCCGCTGCGGGTTTGGCGCCGTGCGCCACACGATCTGCAGCCTGCGCCGCAGCCGTCAGTCGCCCCGAATCGCCGCCGCTGCTGTCACCACCTTCGCTACTGAAATGATAGTCCTTTCCTCGAGACGCCAACCAATCGGCCATGTCTTGGGCAACGTCCGCAGACGTTTGCTGTCGGCCCTCGGCCGATTTAGTCATCATCTTCTCACAGAGTGCAACAAAGTCCGCCGGAGCATCCGGGCGGTCCTTCAAAATACTTTCCGGCTTCTTTGTCTGGTGCGCCAACAATCGTTGCGGCAGGGTGCCTTCCGGAAAGGGGGGATGTGCCGTCAGCAAATAATAGAGCGTACATCCCAAACTGTAGATGTCGGCCCGACTGTCGACGTTATGACTGTTGATGGCTTGTTCTGGCGCCAGATAATCCGCGGTTCCTAAGACGTTTTCATCATGCGCAACGGTCAGCGACGATTCGTCTTCATCCATAAATCGGGCCAATCCCATGTCGAGTATCTTGACGACACCCTTCTCGTCCACCAGCAAGTTTGCCGGCTTGATGTCGCGGTGTATCAGCCCTCGCTGATGAGCGTGCTCCAATCCTTCAGCCGCCTGGGCCATGTAATTGGCCGCTGTCTCACAATCGACTGGCCCACTGTCTTTGACAACAACTTGCAAATCGGGGCCATTGATGAACTCCATCACCATGTAATGAATGTTCATGTCGTTGTCGATGTCGTAAACGCGAACGATGTTTTTGTGATCCAACCGGGCTGCGGCTTGCGCCTCCTGTTGGAACCGCGCCAGGTAGGATGAGTCCTCGACGCGTTTTTGCGGCAATACCTTGATCGCGACCCGCCGCCGCATCATGATGTGGTCGGCCAGATAGACTTGGCTCATGCCGCCGCGGCCCAGGTGCCCCAACAGCTTGTACTTGCCGAGGAAAAAACCTTTGTGCCGCCCTTCAAGCAGTTTGTCGGCCTGCCACTGGGTAATCAGTTCCTGCTCGACCAGATGCTTGGCGACGACACTTGGGTCGTCCGGAAGCTTGCCATCGTCTTTGTCCTTCAGCGCGCTGAGCGACTTGACCAGGTCGTCTTTGTTTTCAACGAGCCCAGAGCGTTTTACGAGTTCGAGCAGTCGTTCGACGCTGACCTTAGCCATGCCCTGATGAGTGGAAGCAGCAACCGGTTGAAAGAGAAGGTTACAATCCAAGCTATCACAAAACCCCAACTTTTTCTAGCGTTTTTCCGTCCCAAAGTGTAACCTTTCATCACCAAGGCTGGAACCATTTGGATCGACTAAAACACTTGTGCAGGTTAAATCCGTCCGCCGACCGGCCGCGGTCGCCGTCGCACACCCTAATTCTGAGGTTACAAAATGTCGTACCCGGGCGTCGTACTTTACACGCGAGACGGGTGCCACCTGTGCGATGAGGCAAAAGCGGTGCTCTACGCGCACGGGCTGTCTGTGACCGAAGTCAATATTGACGAGGACGAAGCGGCGTTCGGTCAATTCGACCATTGCGTGCCGGTGGTGGAAATCGACGGAAGAATTCGTTTCCGCGGCCGCGTCAACGAAGTACTTTTACGCCGCCTGATCTCCCAATTCTGAACCATGCAACAGCTGGGCATCTTCGCGAAATATTGGGAAGCTGGCCAAGTTAAAACGCGGCTGGCCAAAACCGAAGGCTCGGCGCGAGCGGCTGCGCTGTATCACGAATTTCTACGAACTTCGCTGCAACGTTTCGCCTGTGTTGCGGACAAGAGCGTGGTGGCCTACACGCCGGGCGATCGGCGAGACGACTTTGCTAACTTGGCCGGCGGCGACTGGGAACTTCGGCGGCAATCTGACGGTGATCTGGGCCAACGGATGCAGCATTTTTTTCACGACGCGCTGCGCGACCGCGACGGTAGGGTCGTGCTGGTTGGGGCCGACACTCCGACATTGCCGCTAGAACTGATAAATGAAGCGTTTGCTGCACTCGACACGCACCGTGCCGTGTTGGGGCCAACGACCGATGGAGGTTATTATTTGGTCGGCTTGTCGCGGTGTCTGCCTGAGATCTTCGACGGTATTCCGTGGAGTACCGCCGCCGTATGGAGTCAAACCGTGGCCCAACTTGAAGCGGTCGACATTCCGTTCTATCGACTTGCGGCGTGGTACGACGTCGACGACCACCAATCGTTTGCGCAACTTCGACAGGAACTGACGGGACAACTTGCCCACGACAGCAAATTCGCCGACCTGCGGCAAGTAGTACTCGGCAGTGATTCACGATAAGCTGACGGACGATGCCGCTTCCGCAGCGGGGCCATCAATACCAAATTTTCTGACGCATACACGACTGCCTCGAAGGGGGGTCGTACACATGGATGATTGTCTGATCATCGGTGCCGGCGTGGTCGGTTTGTCGATCGCGTACGAAATGGCTGGTCGCGGTGCGGAGGTGACGGTCATCGATCGACAACAACCCGGCGAAGAAGCGTCGTGGGCCGGCGCGGGCATATTCCCAGCCGCCAGTCTGCGACCGGAAGATTCGGCCTATCACCAACTCGCCGGACTCAGCTACCAACTGCACTCCCAATGGGCTGCGAGATTGCGTGAAGAGACCGGTATTGACAATGGCTTTCAGATTTGTGGCGAACTTTACATCGCGAATGACGACGCAACCCGTGCAGCAACCCAAAGTGAAATCAACTGTTTGAGCGACCGCAACATCGCGACGGCGGAGGTGTCGAAGCAACTGAAAGAAATCGAGCCCGAAATCCATGCCAGTGCCGAATGCAAACCATCCGCATGGATTGTGCCCGATTCGGGCCAGTTGCGAAATCCACGACACCTCAAAGCGCTCGTCGCCGGCTGCTGTCGCCGTGGCTGCCGCATTGTGGCCGACGTTGGAGATGTTCGGTTTGATGTCGCCCGCAACCGGGTAACGGGCGTCTCTACTAATGCCGGAAAGTTTCACGCGGCAAACTACTGCGTGTGCGCCGGGGCGTGGAGTGGCGGGCTATTACAGCGACTTGATTGCCATCTACCCATTAAGCCGATTCGTGGCCAAATGTTGCTGTTTTGCGCGAAACGAAGGCTCTTTCAAAGCGTGATCCATAACGGACCGCATTATCTCGTGCCACGCGACGACGGTCGAGTGCTCGCCGGTTCGACACTGGAAGACGTCGGCTTCAACAAGCAAACGACCACGTCTGCCATCGATCAATTGCGACATTTTGCCACGTCGTGTATTCCGGCGTTGGACGACGCCGAAGTCGAGCAATGTTGGGCTGGACTGCGGCCCGGCGCACGCGAAGGCGAAGCGTTTATCGGCCCGGTTCCCGGAATCACCAATGCATTCGCTGCGACCGGCCATTATCGTTGGGGACTGTACCTTTCTCCGGGAACGGCTACGGTAATGAGCGAATTGCTGCTTGGCGAATCGCCGCGACTTGATTTGGACGAATTCCGACTGGACCGAGAACTTCAGTTCGCCGGTCGCTGACCGCGTAACCCCTGCCGCCCCCACTGATGGCCGTCGATACCCCTGCTACTATTGCGATCCTCGGAGCCGGGCCGATCGGTTTGGAAGCGGCCCTTTATGCGAGGTTTCTAGGGTACCAGGTTGCCGTCTATGAACGAGGCACCATAGCCGCCAACGTGCTGCGGTGGGGCCATGTCAAATTGTTCAGCCCCTTTGGAATGAATCGCTCACCGCTAGGAGTTAACGCACTGCGGGCACAACACGAAAACTACGCGTTGCCGGACGACGACGCTTTGCTTACCGGTGAAGAGTATGCCCGACGGTACTTGTATCCGCTATCTCAAACGGACTTGCTCGGCGATGCCATTCACGAGCGGACGACGGTCGTCGCGGTCGGACGTCACGATTGGTTGAAAACTGATTTTTCAGACCGCGCCTCGCGCCGCGACGGGGCTTTTCGGTTACTGCTTCGCGACGGTGACGGGCAAGAAAGAATCGCGGACGCCGACGTCGTGATCGACGCGACCGGCACGTACGGCAATCACGGCTGGGCGGGGCAGGGCGGGATCCCCGCGCCAGGCGAACGCGCCGCCGCGAATTGCATTCGCTACGATTTACCGGACGTCCTCGGAGCGGATCGGCAGCAATTCGAAGGCAAGCAGACGATGGTCATCGGCGCGGGCTACTCGGCGGCAACCAATGTTGTCGCGCTCGCGGAACTCGCCAGAGCGAATCGGGCGACGAAAGTCTTTTGGGTCACCCGCCACAACGTGCCCGACGGCACCGGTCCCATCGAAAGAATTGACGGCGATCGGCTCGGCGAACGTGACCGAATCGCGGAGGCTGCAAATCAACTAGCGGTTTTGCCCGACGGCCCCATCGTGCACTTCAGCGGCGCGAATATTGCTCAGATCGCTCCCAATTCTGGCGGCGGGCTTGTCACCACGATCGTCGGCGAAATCACCGAGCAAATCGTGGTCGATCGTATCGTTGCCAATGTCGGCTACGGCATCGATCGAACACCGTTCGCCGAATTACAACTGCAGCAGTGCCACGTGACCGATGGCCCGATCAAACTGGCCGCCAAGTTGCTCGGCGACGAGTCCGGCGATTGTCTCGATCAACAATCACCCCGCGCCGAATCGCTGACGACCAGCGAACCGGACTTTTATATCTTAGGCAGCAAAAGCTACGGGCGGGACTCCAGGTTTTTGATCTCAATCGGGCTCGAACAAATTCGAAACCTATTCACCATCATCGGCGACCGCGCGGACCTGGACTTATACGCGACCGATAGTGACCTGGTTCATACGCCGGCGGCCGAACCGTAATAAATGCCCACTTCCGAACCGCCAAAAGTCGAGCTTTCGAACCTGGACCAGCTTTGGTTTCAGGTAGCGGGCACGCGCTGCAATTTGACTTGCCATCATTGCTTCATCAGTTGCAGCCCAAAAAACGATTCGTTCGGCTACCTGACGCTTGACCACGTCAAACAATGCCTCGCGGAGTCCGTCGACCTAGGGGTAAAAGAATATTATTTCACCGGCGGCGAACCGTTCTTGAATCCTGACATGGTGGGCATTCTGGAACAGACGCTGCGGTACGGCGCGGCGAGCGTGCTGACCAACGGAACGGTACTCAAAGACGAATGGCTCCACCGCTTACGCGCAGCCGAGGCGGCAAGTGTTTACAGTCTGGAGTTTCGCGTCTCGATCGATGGTTTCTCGCCAGAGAAGAATGATCCAATCCGCGGCGAAGGCACCTTTGATCGCGCGATCAGCGGCGTCATTCAACTCGCCCAATTCGGCTTCCTACCGATCATCACTGCGGCCCGCACCTGGAACGAAGACGAGGAGCCGCAAGTTGTCGGCGACTTCGTCGATATGCTCCGCCAAAAAGGCTACAACCGGCCGCGGCTGAAGATTTTGCCGCTGCTGCGGATCGGCGCCGAAGAGGATCGCTCGCGCGGATATTCCGACACCGAGCGGGTAACCAAACAGATGATGGACGGCTTCGACCAGTCACAGCTAATCTGCGAACACAGCCGTATCGTCACCGATCGCGGCGTGTTTGTCTGCCCGATCCTAATTGAATCGCCCGACGCCCGCCTCGGCGACACCCTGGCCGAATCGGCCAAGCCGTATGAAATCAAACACGGCGCTTGTTATACCTGTTACCAGTACGGCGCGATTTGTTCGAATCCGTCATCTAAAACGACAAGCCCCTCATTCCACTGACAAATAATTTATCGACCGGACCCGCATGATGATCGCGCCCAAACGTGCCGCGCGGCTCGCCCTGTTGGGCGGCGTTTACAACAACTATCTCGCGCTGGAAACCGCGCTGCGGGACGCGGTGCGCCGCGGCGCAGACGAAATCTATTGCCTGGGTGACTTGGGCGCATTTGGACCGTTTCCCGATCGCGTGTTTCCGCTATTGCACGACCACAAGGTCCGCTGTCTGCAGGGCAACTACGACGATTCGGTCGGCAACGGCCTGGAAGATTGCCAGTGCGGCTACACCGACCCTCGCGACAACTACTTCGCGCAGATCAGTTACGACTACACGCTGCAAAATACTTCCGCCGCTAATCGCCGTTTTCTCCGCGAACTGCCGAAGGAAATTCGATTCGAAGTTGGGTCACTCCGACTGTTGCTATGCCACGGCAGCCCGCGAAGGACCAACGAGTTTTTGTGGGAGTCGACCACCTCTACGCAATTTCTAGAAGGCTTACTCGACCGCTGCGTTGCCGACGTCGTATTGGCAACGCACACCGGCATCAAGTGGCAACGAACGCTGTCGAACGATCGGCGATTCGTCAATGTAGGGGCGCTGGGCCGACCGGAAAACAATGGCAAGACGAATGTGTGGTATAGCTTGCTAACCGTTTCAACCAACCGCGCGGTCGACGTCGAGTTCGTACCCGTTGCCTATGATTTCAACCGGCTTGCACGCGAAATGGCTGGCGAAAATCTGCCGGAGGAATTCCAAGCGACTATTACCAGCGGCTGGTGGACAACCTGTTTGGAGATTCTTCCTGCAAAAGAGCGCCGCCGCGGGAAATTTTGATTCTTTACGCTTGGCGACTGGCCACACAACTTCCCGCGCGGGTAGAATGACCGTAAAGAGGCGTCCCGCCAATGGTCGGCATGGACGCACATTACCGCTCATCGAAATCCGAGGCCGATCTCATGTCAAGTCGCTTCCTCTCGACGTTCCTGATTCTCCTACTCGTGACCGCACTGGCCGCTGTTGCAACCTCGTCATGTCTCGCCGAGGAAACAAAAGACAAAGCCGCCGTTCCGGACAAGGCCGAAGCCGACCCGTTCGCAGTTCCCGACGGTGACGGACGCGTGCTGACCGGCTTTATCCGTTCAATGTTCACCCGCGCCCGCAGGCCCAAGGGAGAAACCGAAGACGAACAGGCGGCCGATTTCAAAAAATCGCTGCAGGCCGCCGCCGACGCGTGTGAAAAACTCTATGAAGCAAGTCTCAAAGATGAAGCCACCGGCGTGAACCATGCTACAACGTCGATCCAGGCGGGCACCGCCGCACTCAAAGCACTCAAATTTCGCGCGGGGGACGAAAACGCAGCGAACCGGTTACGCAAATTGGCGGAAACGGCGTCCAACGACAAGCGCGAACCGATCGCCAACTTGGGCAAGCAACTGCTGCTGGAGCTGAAATTCGAGTTGCCGATCGACGCCGACGAAAAGGTGGCGAAAAAACTGGCCGATCTACTGAAGGCCGAGTTTGCCAAAGGCGACGTCTCGCTGCAGACGGTTAGACTCGTATCGCAGTTCTTATCGCAATTCGAAAGACAGGGACATTTGAAAACGGCAATCGATTTGAACAATTTCTTCGCCGGCCAATTTTCCAAAAGTGACGACGCTCAAATCGCTTCGTTCGCGGATCGCCTAAAAGGTACTGCCCGGCGACTGGATTTGCCGGGGAACCCCATAGAATTGTCCGGCAAACTTCTGGACGGAACGGAACTGGATTGGGCTTCGTACAAAGGCAAAGTCGTGCTCGTCGATTTTTGGGCCACCTGGTGTGGACCCTGTATTCGCGAACTCCCCAACGTGGTGGAAAACTACGAAAAGTACCACGACCGCGGCTTCGAAGTGTTAGGAATCAGCCTCGACAAGGACCGGGCGAAGACTGAAGAATTCGTCGAAGTTCGAAAGATTCCGTGGAAGAGCCTGTTCAGCGACGATGCGAAAACCAACGGCTGGAAACACCCTATGGTGACGCACTACGGCATCGGCGGCATCCCGGCCGTGATACTGGTCAATCAGCAGGGCGACGTCGTTTCACTCAACGCGCGCGGCCCTGAATTGGGACGCCTACTGGCCGAATTGTTACCGTCCGAAGATCCCTAGCGGCACGCAGTCAGACGGCACGGCGAAAACCTCGCCCTCACGCTCGTTTTCATCACCAGCGGAACCGCTGGGCGCGAACAACCCGTTAACGGGAAACCGGCGACGTCGCTTACGGTTCTTTTGGTTTGCCCTTGGCCGGTTTTTGACTGCGAAGTTTCTTCAGAACCTTCTCCGCGGCCGTTCGCGTGTCATCGGGCTGCTTCGGCAATTCGGCGATCACCTGCTGATTAAACGTTTTAGCCGCGTCGTCGGTGGACCGATCAATCGTTTCTTCCCCTGACGACTTTTGTTCAGCAGCGGCCGCCTTAGCGTCCTTCAGCGGAAGTTGCAGTTGATCGCGGGTGTCGCCTTGTTCGTCCTCGTCTTCCCCATCCAGCCAACCGCTGATATCGAATTCGTCCGAAGCCCGCTCCGCGGTTCGCTCCAGCGCTTCTTTGACATCGCTGACTTTTGACTTCTTGGGGCCTGAGACGGAAAAATCGAGGTGAACACCAAATCGCAACGGCCCGATGACTAACTCGTCACCGGCTTTTAGCTCACACTCGCGGGTAATCTGAACACCGTTGACAAATGTGCCATTTTTGCTGTTGAAATCACGAACCGCCGCATAGCCTTGCTCAACAATCACGACACAGTGGTGACGGCTAATCAAATCGCTACGTGGACGCAAATGGCAGTCCGCGTCACGGCCGACCAGAAACTTAGGCCCGCGAATCTTCAATTCGGTGCCCTGCTGGCTTCCCTCCAGAACCTCGAGCCTGATCTGCATGGAATTGACAACCCCTAAACTTGACAGGAATCCCCGTCAACGACAGCGCAAGCCGAGCGATTGAAAACTGGCCTGACCCGGACTGCACCCCGTCAGTCTAACATGAACCCAACGGCACATTCCACAATGCTGAAAACATTTCGAGGAAATAATCGCGCGGAATGGCGAAAAGCTCACCGCCGTTTCGTCCATGCCGACTGCCCAAACTTACGGCGAGTAATCTCCTCGGCACGCCGGTTTT
>JAYGDO010000549.1:0-3658 GCA_046582885.1 Pirellulales bacterium
ATCGGGCTGTACGATATCCAGACCACGATTTTGAATCACCCACCGGAAACGTCGCATGCTGTATTCCTGTTCTCCGCCAGCCACCGGTATCGTCAATTTGTCCGCCACCTGCTTGGTATCCCAGATGTGATCGAAGGGGCAAGGCTCTTCGAAAAAAGCATAGCCGTTATCTTCCATGAGACGGCCAACGCGGATGGCGTGTTCGACGTCATAGGAACTGTTGGAATCAGCATAGAGCGTCATCTGGTCGCCGAACTCACGACGCACGAGTGGGATCAGGGTCTCGGTTCGACCAGGCAACGAATCCCGATTGTTGCTCATGCGACCACCGAGTCGAAATTTGATTGCACGGGCGCCGGTTTCGGAAACCAGGCGTTTGAGGTGTTCGATTTCCTTCTCGGGACGGTTTCCTCGATTGCTGCTGGCGCGATAAACAGGAATGTCGCGTCGCAGGCGGCCGCCGAACAACTCTGCAATGGACTTGCCACTCGCCTTGCCAAGCAAATCCAGGATGGCGATTTCCGCGGCTGCTACGCACACCCAGAAAGCCAAGCCTTGCAGCTTGTAGTTGCTGTTGGTGCGGTAGAGATCGTCCAACAGTGACTCAATTCGCCTCGCATCCTTCCCAATGAAAAACGGGGCGACGCGATTCAGGAAAATCGGAAACGTTTCTCGCATTTTCTTCGAGTTTGCCGCGGAATTCGCTTCCAATCCGTCTCTGGATCGCACACGCACCAGGAATTCACTCCCTTGTCGCAAGAGTTCCATCGACTCAATAACAATCGGATCACTCAGTGATTCCAAGTTCAATAACGGTGCGTCGGCCACCCGTTGCAAGGCGTCGGCTGTGGGAGGTGCCTTCGGTTTGGGCGCATCACAAAAAGCGCGGCTCGTAGCCGCGAGCGATGCGGTTGCTGCGAGAAAATCTCGGCGTCGAATCTTCATAACAGTTTTATCCATCTGCGTAGATTTGTTGGTGTATTGAAGGCAGGACTTTCTCTCAGGACGTTGAGTCTCTTTTCAACAGACGCCCCCATCGTCGCCCCGGGGCTTCCGATATGAAAACAGGTGCTATCCGTTATCGTCCGAGGGCGTGTCGGCGCTATGCCTTCTTTCGCGTAGCCCGTCAAACGTCATCATTTCGAAGACCGCAGCAAAAGCACAGGCGCCAGTTTCCGGACAACCTGAACGTTTCGGCAATTGCGAAAGCTGCCGACTTAGTCAAGTTGCTGCCGGTCCTACTGGAAATCCTTTAGATCCTTGCCGTCTAACAGCCATTCTAGGTTTAACTTGACGACTGAGATGCCCTTGTCGCGGTAGTGCCTGTCGCCCTTTTCATAGAGCATGAAGAACTCGCCGCTTTTCGACATCACGGAGGCTGAATAACCGCTCGGGCCGGGATTGATAACCTTCTTCAAAGGCCACGTTTTGGTGCCGTCAAACGAGACCGAGGCCGTGAACTTCTTGCGGTTCCACACGACGTTAAAGCCCGGCTGATTGTGCGCGGCGTTCGTGAAGAGTACGAAGTGGCGGCCGTGAACTTCTTTGGGCACGCTTAGGACCGAGGCCGCCGTTCCGAAGTTGCAGTCGCGAAGAACGTCCGACTTGGCGAAATCGGCGTACGTTTCACCGCAGTCTTTGCTCACGGCCGTCAGTCGCCAGCCGTCTCCGCCGGTGCGCGAGTTGAAATAGATCGTGCCGTCGGGCAACTCGGCCAAGCATCCCTCGCCCGTACGGGGTTGGACTACGCCGCTGGTCTTCCACGTCTTGCCGTGATCATCGCTGTAGATGGCGCAGTTACAGCCAACGTGCTTTTCCGAGCCGTTTTTGTCCTTCATCTTGATTCCCGTGCGAGCGGGTATGAGCAACCGACCTTTTTTCTGGCCGTAGCGAAGCACAACTCCCGTGTCGCTGCCGTGTGTACTCCCCTTCGAGCCGTGCGAATTCGGTTCGAGTTTCTTCGGCTCGCATTTCCAGGTCTTGCCGTCGTCAGTGCTGCGAGCGATCATGTGTCCGGTGTGTTCCTTGAGGCCGGACTCTTTGTGGGCCTTCTTGGCCTCGGCCGCGCCGGGGGCCCATGTAAAATGAAACATAATCTCGCCCGTGGCCGGGTCAACAATCCCGGCTCCGGCGGTGGCCATCCAGCCCTTGCGATCCTGAATCATTTGTATCGGACTCCAGGTTTTCCCGTTGTCGGTGCTGCGACGTACGACAAGCTGCACGTAAGGACAGTGATCGCGGGGTGTGCCCACCCGGCCGTTGCAAACGGCCAGCAAGGTGCCTTTTGTTGTGACAACCAGAGCGGGAATGCGGTAGAAAACCTTGACGTTGGTTTCAAAAAGTCGCGTGTGGGTTAGTTCTGGCCCGGCCAAAACCGGAGTTGCCGTCAATAACAGCAAACCCACCAACAGCATCAACGCGAATCGCAGTTTCATGTCACGCCTCTTGGATCAAGAGTAAGTGCAGGCCGCCTCGCCGCTCATTGTCGCGGCAGCGTGGCGGGATTGCAAGAAACGGGTGGCGGCGAAGGTTAGCGGTCGGTATTGCAGTTCGGTAATGCTTGCTGGAACTTCTCAACGCCAGCGTCGGTGACCTGGGTGCCTAGGAGTCCCAGGAATCGAAGATGCACCAGCACTTTCAGGTGGACCAGTCCAGCGCCGGTGACCTGTGGGTGCCGGTAAGCCTTTAGGTTTCTGCCGCCTTGTTTTTATCAACGCCGAACCAACCACCCAGCTTCCTTATAGCGGCAATCACCTCGTCGGGTGTTGGTACGCCGAAGGAAATTAGACGTCCGTCGTTGCGGTCTCCCCTGCGGGCCAGAAATTTCCTCTTGCTTTCCGGCAATCTCCTGGCAAAAATCGAAATCTCTGGACCGCGATTCCCGGGGCACCTGCGTGTTTAAGGTATCCGGGAGTGACCCCAAACTGGTTCTCATGATGCGCACGCTGTGGATCCCCTTTTTTGCCGTTTTCCTGTCAGCGGGCATTAGGCTTGGACATGCCCAAGAAGCGGGTATCCAGGAGATCGCGACAGCGCGATTGGAGTCCGAATTCCAAAAACACGTGCAGCCGGTCCTGAAGAACTTTTGTTACCGCTGTCACGGCGCCGAAAAGAAGAAGTCGGGCGTGCGGGTCGATATTCTCGACGGGAGCCTGGAGGACAAACAACTCTACTTGCTGAAGCACGTCTTGGACCAGTTGAAGGATGAGGCCATGCCACCGGAAAAGGCGCGGCAACCCAGCGTGGCGCAGCGGCAGGCCGTCATCGAGTGGACCGTGCAGGCATTGCAGGCGGGCGAAAGAAAGATTCGGGTCAAGAACGGAACCGTACGGCGGCTGACGGTTGCGCAGTACCACAACACCCTGCGGGATCTGTTGGGCGTCGAGGATCGTCTGTCCGAAGCCCTCCCAGCCGATGGCGTCTCAAAGGAAGGCTTCAAGAATAATGGGGACACCCTGCTGCTGACGCCGCAGATGCTGGAGACCTACTTCAAAATCGGCGATAAGGCGCTCGATCTCTGTCTGGTCGACGGGACCCAGAAACCCCGCATACAGTGCTTTCGCGTTGAACTCGGATCGGGAATCAACAAGGAGCCCTGTCCCGACCACCTGGAGCTAGAGGGCCCGACGCTGCTGTCCAAGACGGACTTCCAGGTACG
>JAYGDO010000575.1:0-2298 GCA_046582885.1 Pirellulales bacterium
TTTAGCGCGACGACAAGGGCAAGAATCACTGCACAACTCAGATTAAGCGCCAGCTGTGTACCGGCCGCCGGTTGGTCGGCGGTTTCTAAGTTCCGCTGTCGCATCATCCCCCGCCAAAATTCGCGCGGCAAAAACAGCAGCCATGCGGTCATGGAAATGTACGAGAACATGCCAATGTACATCGTCAATTCAATGCCGAGATGAAGCAACCAGAATGCCGCGATTACGAGCAGCCGAATTTTTGTTTTCCACCAAGGCACCAGCACGACGAGCGGCCCCAGCAATTCAAGCCACAAACTGCCGTGCGACAGCGTCCACATTAGCGTCGGCTGCCCCAGCAACACGTCGGCGAGCGGTTTGTTGTAGCCGCCCCATTGCAATGCGTTTTCAAGGCCCATGCCGTTTTCCCAGCCGGCCATGAATTTGAAAATTGCGGTGAACCAGTACATGAGGCATACCTGCAACAAAATACCCGTGGCGGGAACAGAAACAACCGGTTCGCCCCGGTCGTTGCCGCCGCCCCGCCGCGAGTCAATTGACCAGGTGCGGCCCAGCGGCAGGAACATGCCCCAAAACAACAAGGACCGCATCAGCGCGTCACCCCCGTTAAGGATCAGTGGGGCGTGACGATGCAAGGACATCAGCAGCATCCAACTGGCAATGGTTGCCAACCGCGTCTGAAAGCCCAGCAAGAGCATCGCGGCAAACCCTCCCGCCAAGCCGAAGAGCAGCCCTTGATACCAAGCTTTTCCACTCAGCCAGTGAAGCGACCAGCCCCATGACCCGCCGGAAAAGTCACGCACGGTTTCGATGGGCATGATGCCGCCATCCACATACATCGCGGTGAAGTCACTGATGCGTACGGCCAAATCGACCAGCAGCAATATACTGACCACTATTCGAAATGCCGCCAAAGACCTTGGGTCGATGCCGAACGAGGCGGCAAACCATCGCCGCCAGGCACTCTGCTCGGAGTGGAGCTGCTGTTTTTCCATGAGATCTGTTGCGATTTGTGGGACCGAATCTCCTCCTAAGTATATCGCGCATCCGAGCACAGGCTGATCTCAATGCCTGCCGCTATTTGGGCATGCGGACCAATCCGGGCCGGACGTCCAAGTCCAATTCCGCGATGTTGCCGAGCCGCAGTTGCTCGATGGCGATTGCGCCCATCGCGGCATTGTCGGTACACAACTTGAGCGGAGGAATCAGCAAGTCGACGCCCAGACGTTGCGATTCGGCAGTCAGCTTTTCCCGCAGTCGCGTATTGCAGGCGACTCCGCCACCAATACAGAGCCGCCTCGATTCGGTCTTTTCGAGCGCCAAAAACGCTTTGCCCACGAGACAATCGACGACGGCTTCCTGAAAGCTGGCCGCCAGGTCGGCGACGACCCCCGCGTCGAGTTGCAATTGACTGAAATCGGCGCGACCCGGCCCGACAATTTGGTAGCGCACGGCGGTCTTCAAGCCGCTGAAGCTAAAATCCAATCTCGTTCGGTCATGCAAAAAGGTGCGGGGAAAGCGGAACGCCACCGGGTTGCCCGACTCGGCAACTCGCTGAATCGCCGGGCCGCCCGGATAGGGCAGGGCCAGCATACTCGCCACTTTATCGAATGCTTCGCCGGCTGCGTCGTCGATCGTCGAACCCAGTAAATCGAACTCAAGCGGGCTTTTACAGTAAAACAGGTTAGTGTGGCCGCCGCTGATAACCATGCCCACGCAGGGATAAATCTCGCGTTGGGCGTGTAGTCGGCAAGCGAATATATGGGCCTGCAGATGGTCGACGGCGATAAGGGGAATATCCAGTGCCACGCATAGCGTTTTGGCGGCGACCAGCCCGACCAACAGCGATCCGGCCAATCCTGGTGTCACAGCGACCGCCACCGCGTCGATTTCATCCAATTGTGTGTCGGCACGCTTAAGTGCTTCGTCAATCACGGGCAGAATCCTGCTGACATGTGCCCGCGAGGCGATTTCGGGCACGACGCCGCCAAATCGCTGATGCAATTCGTCCTGCGATGCGACCACTGACGATAGTACCGCAAGATCCTCGCGCACGACCGCGGCGGCCGTTTCGTCGCAGGTCGTTTCGATCGTCAGAATTTGCATGGTTGAAATAAATCGTTCAGGTGGTTCGCTCAACAGCCGTTTATTCTGGGGCGAAATCGATCGATCGGCAACTAGGCAAACTCTACAGGCGCCCGGCTCCGCCCCAGTTGTGTCTCTGGGCTATGCCATCACTATTTGATCTTGTCCATGAAATCGGGCAAGTCGCGCTTCGTGAATTTTGAATTCGCCACC
>JAYGDO010000468.1:0-2178 GCA_046582885.1 Pirellulales bacterium
GTGAAGACCGCGGGCACTTCTTACCTCGAAGCGCTCCGCGTCGTGGCGCGGCACGACGAAGTGCTGTTTCGCCATATTATTGACTTTGCCCGCGGGCGATATGAAACCGACAAGGCGACCTATCACGTTTCCGCCACTCTCGATTCTGCGCCGCCAACCGACTCGGTAAGCGACATACGCCAACTCGAACGCGAATACTTGGAGATCTGGTCCGAAGTCCCCGCCGGAACCGGCTTTACAAAACCAGGTCGGCAGATTCTGCATTGCACGTTTGGATCGGTATTAACCGACGCCAAACTTGGTGAGGCGGTTGAAGGTCTGCTCTCTGCGCATACCGATACTTATACGGAAGTACTGGCCGAACACTTCGCCAAGCACCTTGAAGCGCTGCAAAGCGGCCTCTAAGTGCGCTCGATCGAAATCTGCACCGGCGAGACTTCGGCCGGCCCGCCAGTTGAGGGGCCGAGCATTTCCGTCCGGCTTCGGCGAAGCGCCGCTTTTTATCGGGCCGGCCGGCAGCGACCGGGCAAAACGTCAGCGGCGGCGCAGATGGAATCCCCGGTTTTCAACTTCCGCTTGCCGCGTTTTGCGATGAATGACACTCGCTACCGGAAATACTTGTGGAACGACTCGATCGTCTGGCGTGCGGCTTCGTCACTCGTCGGCAGCGCAAAAGCTTCGGCGGAAAGATAGCCGCTGTAGCCGATCTCGCGAATTGCCGCGGCGATCGGGCCATAGTCCATGTGTCCCATTCCGGCGGCGCGGCGGTTGGAATCGACGAAGTGAATATGGCCGATATGCCGACCGCCCGCACGAATGCCGTCGGCGATGCTCGTTTCTTCGATATTCATGTGAAACAAGTCGGCGAGCAACTGGACATTGTCGCCGTCGAGCAACTGTAAAAGCTCGACGCCGTCGGCCATGGTGTTGATCAAGTTTGTTTCGTACCGGTTAAGTGGCTCGTAAATCAGCGGCAGTTTGAATTGCTGGGCGTGCTGACCGAGCTCGTTGAGCGCTGCGGTCAGATACGATCGGGCCGTTGGCCGATCGACGCCATCCCCGTGCCGGCCTTGCATCGAACCGATGATTGCCACCGCACCAAAGGATGCAGCCGCGTCAATGACGCTACGAATAAAGTCTTTGGCTTCTGCCCGATCTCCCGCATCGGCCGCGCAAAGTTGCTGGCGATGAATGACCCACCCAGCGCCGGTCCCCAGCGCCGCGAGTTTAAGTCCAAGATCGTCGAGCATCTTTCGTAAAAGGTCGTGATCAAACGCCCGCGGCCCCGGCGCAAAGATCTCCACCGCATCGAAGCCCAGTTCGCCTGCCGCACGACAACCGGCAGCCAAATCGTCCCAAAAAACAAACGGACCGCCCCGTGCTTGTTCGACGAGACTAATGGTGACAGCAGAAGAGATCATCGGCGTCAGTCCATCCGTACACCGACCGACAACAGCAGGTTCGCAAACCGCTGTTGATCGGCCGTTTGAATCGTCAGCACGTGGTCGTCGGTCTTGACCGCCGGATAAAAGTCCCACTTTTCAATCGGTTCCAGTTCGACGGCAACGCCCGCGTCCTTGAACACTCGACGGTATTCGGCCCAGACCGGTGGGTCTTCACTGAGCGCGTAAGCCCCGGTGGTTTCATAATTCATCGTCTTGGCCGCTTCGATCGGGATTGCACTGACAAGCGATTCGAGTACCTGTGTGCAGGTGACAACGCCGGGCGAGAGATTCAGACTAACCAACTCCGCATTTGGACCCAGCGTCGAAGAAGCGGGATAATTGCCATCGGCGATCAGCACCGTGGCATGATGTCCGGCCCGCGCAAGGACCTCGGAAATTTTTGGATGAATCAGCTTTGTCAGCAGCATCTTTGGGTCTTCCGCACAAAAGAGTCGGTAAAATTCAGCCGCCAAAGGTGTCTTTTATAGCATTCGAAAGTCGAGTTCGGCAGGGCCGTGATCAGGCGTTGGTGCGTTGCGAATTGCGCCGTCACGGGACACAATGGACGTGCTTCCGCTCCTTTCTCCCCCCGCTCGTGAGGCCTAATCCCATGAACCGTCGTCGTACTTGCCTTAATTGCCTGACTCTACTGTTGACGCTGAACGTTGCGGTGGCCAAAGCCGACGAATCGAAAATCTTAAAGTTGAATCTGCGATTCCGCGTGGAGACGGCC
>JAYGDO010000660.1:0-12848 GCA_046582885.1 Pirellulales bacterium
AAACCACTATGACGTACCGCGCTGGAATTTGAAGGGCTTTAGCCCCAAGGTATATCCGTGCGTCGGAAACGTGATGAAGACGGCCGGCTATGCCACGTGCATCGCAGGCAAGTGGCAAATCAGCGACTTTCGCCGCGAACCCAAAATCCTCAACGAATGTGGATTTGATGAGTTCTGTGTCTGGACCGGCGCCGAAGGCGGCAACCCGCCCAGCGATCGGCGGTACTGGGATGCCTATCTGCACACTTCCGCCGGCAGTTCAACGTACCAGGGTAAATTCGGACCCGACATTTGCGCCGACTTTCTCGTCCAGTTTGTGCGCGATCACAAAGACGAGCCATTTTTTATTTATTACCCGATGATTCTGGTGCACGGCCCGCTGGAAGAATCGCCGTTGGAACGCCAGGGAAAGCAGCCGCCGAGGCAACAGATCGTGCCGGGCAGCGCTAAAGGTAAACGAGGCAAAAAACGCGGCAAGACTGCCTCGGTGTACTATATGGACCATCTTGTCGGCCGGCTGGTGGCGGCGCTGGACGAGTCCCGGGTGCGCGACAACACGATTGTCATTTGGACGACCGATAACGGCCCGCGCAAGGGCCAGACGGTCGAGGCGGGCGTTTGCCAGCCGTTTATCGCTAACGGTCCGGGTATCGTACCAGCAAAGGCCGAGACCGACGCGCTGGTGGACATCACCGACATGCTGCCGACATTCGCAGCACTCGGCGGCGCGAAATTGCCGACCGACAATAAATTGGACGGAAAATCGTTCGCGCCGCTCATCCTCGGCAAATCCAAAGACTCGGATCGCCAATGGATCGCTGCGCTGGGCGGCGGAGCCTGCCTTCGAGAAAAAAGCACCGCCGCTCCCGTACCGGGCCGCAATGCGACTGAATTCCGTGACCGCGTCGTGCGGGACAAAAGTTATAAGCTTTACATCGGCCGCGATCGCCGGCCGCAAAAACTCGTTAGAATCGCCAACGGCCTGGAGGGTTCGAACATCATCGACAGCAACGAACCGGCGGACCGGGCGGCGCTCAAGAAACTCAGTAACATCGCCGCTAACTTTCCCGCCAAAGATTCCAATCCTCGATATCCGAACAGCACTCGCCCATGAGCGTTCTAGAAATAAAACAACCGCGGTTGTTCTACATCATCACAATTCTATTCGGCAGTGCCTGCCCGTCCGTAGCCGCAGAGTCAAAGCCACCGGTCAAGGTATTCCTGCTCGCCGGGCAATCCAATATGGAAGGGCAAGGCGTTGTCGATTTGGATCATCCCAAGTACTACAACGGCGGCCGGGGTATCCTCAATCGCGTCGTGCAGAATCCAGAGTTTTCCAAACGCTTTCCACATCTAAAGAACAAGGACGACGGCTGGGTCACCCGCGACGACGTATGGATCCGCTGCAAAGTCAAAAGCGGCATCAAGCGGGGCGGCCTGACAATTGGGTTCACCGGTTATGAAGGCAAACATCACATCGGACCCGAGTTTCAGTTTGGTCACCTCGTCGGCGAGCATTTTGACGAACCCGTTCTACTGATCAAGACCGCTTGGGGTGGCAAAAGTTTATTCCAAGATTTTCGCCCGCCAAGTTCCGGCGGAAAAACCGGTCCCTACTACAGACGGATGCTGGCAGAAATCGGCGAGGCGCTGAGTGCCGCGGCCACCGACTTTCCCAAACTCGCCGGCCGGGAAATGGAAATTGCCGGCTTCGTCTGGTTCCAAGGCTGGAACGATATGTTCGACGATCAGGCCCGCGCCGAATATGAGCAGAACCTCGTCAACCTGATTAAGGACATTCGGAATCATTTCAGCCGCGCTGATTTGCCGGTCGTTATCGGTGAGCTTGGCAATGGCGGCCCGAAGGCGGGTGCGAACATGATGGCGATCCGCCAAGCGCAGGCTGCGGCCGCCGCCAGGCCCGAATTTAAATCCACCGTCAGCTTCGTCCGGACCGCTCAATTCGCCCGCCCGCGCGAGCAATCGCCGAACGTTGGCCACGGCCATCACTGGTTTGGCAACGCCGAAAGCTACTTTCTAATCGGGGACGCGCTGGGCCGGGCGATGATCGAGTTGACTAAGTAGAGCGGAATTTATCCGGCATTCACAACGCCGAAATTTTGTCGGGTGCAGCGCGCGCTACAACTCGTACTTCTCGACTAGGCGATACTCGGGGTGGCTCGACAGATAGGTGTCGATTCGATCGGTGCGAGTAATAGCTTCGTCGATGAATTTTACCGCCTGCCGGATTCGGTCGTCCGGTTCGGCACAGCTAAACCGTAAAAATCCGGCGCCGGCTTCGCCAAAACATTCACCGCCCAGACACGCCACGCCGCGCGCATCATCGGCCGCTTCGAGCAGATACATGGCCAGTCCATGCGAAATAATTCCCAGGCGATTGCAAATCCCAACTACGGACGGAAACACATAAAAGCTGCCGCCGGGCATCAGGCAGGAGATGCCGTCGATTTGGTTCAACGCGTCCACCAGCAATTTCACCTTGCGCCGAAACTGCTCCATCCGCTCGTCGC
This sequence comes from Pirellulales bacterium, assembly GCA_046582885.1. Taxonomy (GTDB): domain Bacteria; phylum Planctomycetota; class Planctomycetia; order Pirellulales; family UBA7805; genus JAYZEI01. Next base: position 2,532 of record JAYGDO010000660.1, read on the forward strand.
GCTCGCTGCAGTCGTTCTGCATTGCGGCCACGCCGGCCAGTTGCGTGAATGGCGGCACACATGACAGCGTGGTATTGGTGAGTTTGCCGATCATTTCGATGTTCTCGCGGCTGCTGACCGCAAACCCGAGCCGCCAGCCGCTCATACTGAACGACTTGCTGAATGTGTAGCCGGCCACGCACTGCGCCAGCATTTCTGGCTGGGCGAGCAGCGAATGGTGTTGGCCGGTCCATACCATGCGGTCGTAGGGCTCGTCGCTAAACACCGCGGTATCGCGGCCGCGGACCATGTCGGCCAGTTCTCTAAGATCCTCGAGCAAGGCAACACCACCCGTCGGATTGTGGGGACTGTTGACAAAAATTGCCTTCGGACTGGAATCCTCGTCGAGGAACCGGCGGACGTCGTCGAGATTCGGTCGGAACGCCCGCGACTGCTTTAAACTCGACAAGCACATCCGCGCGCCGCGCCGCGCGATGTTTGGCGGGTAGGTTGGGAAATACGGGCTAAAAACCAATACGCCGTCGCCGGGATTCAAAAATGCCTCGCAGAAAAGTTGTTCGAAGTTCTTCGCGCCCGGACCGGCCACAATGTTTTCAGCGGTAACTTCGAGCCCATATTCACGATTGACGTATGCGGCGGCCTCCGCGCGAAATTCAGGCAAGCCGATCGACGGCCCGTAATGGCAACGATCATCCTGAATGGCCTGAATCCCGACGTCCCGCGCGGCGACGGTCGTGGGGAATGGGCTATCGCCGATTTCTAGTTCGATAACGTCCTTACCGGCAGCGGCCAGCTGCTTGGCAATTGCCAACACGGTAAACGCGGTTTCGACGGTGACCGATGACGCAAAGTCGCTAAATTTCACTGGCATAATCGAGGCTCGCTATTTTTCGATCGCGTCGTAAATCAACCCTTTGACTGCGAACTCGGTCAGAAAAGAATACGGCATCGTCTGTTCCAGCGTGACGACGATCAAATCGTCCTGCGGCGAAACCCAATAATGCGTACTGGCCGCGCCGCCCCAACCGTACTCGCCAATCCGGCCCTGCGGATCCCACTTGGTCTGTTTGAAGCGGATCGAAAACGCAAGACTAAATCCAACACCATGGCGGATTTGTGTACCAAATTTAATGCACTCGATACCTTTGGGGAGTTGGTTTGTCGTCATTAACTTCACGGCCTCTTCCGAAAGCAGGCGGGTACCGTGCAACTGGCCGCCGTTTGCGACCATCATCGAGAACCGCATGTAGTCGCGGGCGGTCGAAACCAGGCCGCCACCACCCGAGGACAAGCCCGGCTTTTTCAAGTACTGGCTCGTCGCCGGCGCGTCGAGTAACGTAAGTTGCCCATTACCGAGTGACGTGTAATTCGTGGCAAATCGATCCAACTGCCCCGACGGAACGAAGAAGCCCGTATCTTTCATGTCGAGCGGCTCGAAGATGCGATTTTGCAGAAACCGTTCAAACGGCACTTTGGCGACCGCTTCGACAACGCGGCCAAGTACGTCGGTCGACATACCATATTGCCAGTCGCTGCCCGGTGCGAAGGCGAGGGGAATCTTGCCGAGTTTCGCGACCATTTCGCTCAGACTCGAGTTGAGATTCAGCACATCGGCCCTGCGATAGCTCTTGGCAACTTCGGAATTGCCCGTAAACCCGTAAATAAGGCCGGAGGTGTGCCGCATTAAGTCGCGGACCGTCATCTCGCGTTTGGGCACTACGCCGCCCGCCACTTTTGAGTCTTTTAACTCCGGCAGGTACTCGGATACGGGCGCATCGAGTTTCAGTTTGCCTTCGTCGTACAAGATCAAGGCGGCAGCGGAGGTGACCGATTTGGACATCGAATATATCCGCACGATCGCGTCCTTGCGGAACGGCTTTTTGGTCGCAATATCCATCAGGCCATACGACCGAAAATGCGCAATCTTGCCGCGCCTGGCGACCATGACAACGCCGCCGGCGAGTCGCTTTTCTTTGACCAGGGCGTGCACCGCCTCGTCCGCTCTGGCAAGTTTTTCCGCCGACATTCCAACATCAGCGGGCTTCGCCGTTGGAATTTCTTTGGCGGTGGCGGTCGACCAAAGTAACGCCAGCAATGCCGAGCAGGCGAACGTCTTCCCCAGTTTCATTTGTAAGGTCCTTAAAATGAGGTTGCCGGGATAGACGTAGTTTACCCACGCAGGAGTGAAAATGAAGGCGCAGACCCCTTATCGCACAGCCGTAAAATTTTCTTCGCTACCCCTGCGCTATCAGCAGAAGCTGCATCCGTCCGTGCGGATCGGACAAATGGGGTCAGGCAAGAACATCCTGGACCACACGGGCCGGCTCGACACCCGTCAGTTTTTGATCCAAGCCCTGGAATCGGTACACGAGTTTGTTGTGATCGATGCCGAGTTGGCTAAGGATCGTGGCGTTCATGTCACGAATGTGGACGGGATTTTCGAGGATGTTGTAGCTGTGGTCGTCGGTCTTGCCGTATTCGACGCCCGGCTTAATGCCCGCGCCGGCCATCCAGATGGTGAAGCAGCGGCCATGGTGATCGCGACCGTGATTATTTTTCGTCAGCTTTCCCTGGGAATAAATGGTACGACCGAATTCGCCACCCCAAACGACAAGCGTTTCGTTCAACATGCCGCGCTGCTTGAGGTCCTTGACCAAGGCGGCGGCCGGTTGGTCGATATCTTTACATTGGCCGCGAAGCAGATTGGGCAAGTTGCCGTGTTGATCCCAGCCCCGGTGGAACAACTGGATACATGGCACGCCACGCTCCGCCATACGCCGAGCGATGACGCAGTTACGCGCAAACGAACCGGGTTTCTTCGCTTCGGGTCCGTAAAGCTCCAGCGTCTTCTCCGACTCGTCTTTCAAATCCATTAGTTCCGGCACGGACGTCTGCATGCGGAAGGCCATTTCATATTGGGCGATGCGCGTCTGTGTTTCGGGATCACCGAACCGTTCGAACTGTTCTTCGTTGATCTTGGCGATACGATTAAGCATGCGGCGGCGCATTTCGCTGTCCACGCCGGCGGGGTTGTTCAGATAGAGAACCGCTTGCCTGCCGCTGCGGAAGTTGACGCCCTGATGTTTTGACGGCAGGAAACCGCTGCCCCACAGCCGCGCGTACAGAGCCTGTTTCTGGCCTCGGCCGGCGGAGATCATGACGATGTAGGATGGCAGATTTTCGTTCGGGCTGCCGAGACCGTAGCTGAGCCACGCCCCCATGCTCGGTTTGCCGGGCTGTTGCACCCCGGTGTTGATAAATGTGATGGCCGGGTCGTGGTTGATGGCCTCGGTATTGATCGATTTGAGGATGGCAATATCGTCGGCAATACCGGCCGTGTGCGGCAGAAGTTCGCTGACGTACGTGCCGTGCTGGCCGTATTGTTGAAACTTGAACATCGGCGCAACGACGGGAAACGACTTTTGACCGGACGTCATACCCGTGATCCGTTGACCCATGCGAACCGATGCCGGTAATTCCTGTCCGTGCAGTTCGCGGACTTTCGGATGATAATCAAATGTGTCGATGTGCGACGGCCCGCCACACATGAACAGATAAATCACCCGCTTCGCCTTCGGTGCGAAATGCGGAACATCGGCCAGCCCCACGGAGTCGCGGCTCGCGACTGCCGCGGTGGCCGAACGGCAGAACGCCGGATTAATTAGCGTCGCCAGGGCCGCCGCGCCGAGCGGTTTGGCCGAATTGGCCAGTAGCTGGCGGCGGGTAAGATTAAGTTGGTATTGGCGGATTGGGTCCATCATCCGGTCTCCCGTCGGCATTCATTTCGTTTTGCAAGATGGAAAACCGTCCTGCAAAATTCTGGGTTATCCGCGTGTTAGCGTTGCATCCAAATTTAAAATCATGCTCGCCACGATGGTCATCGCCGCGTGTGTTGCGGCGTCAAGACTTTCGTCGCGTTTTTTATCGCCGATGGCCAACAGTTTGTTCGCCGAGTCGGGCAAAGATTTGAAAGCAGCATATTCTTCGGCGTAAGCTTCTTTCAAAACGTTCACCGTCGCGTCACTCGGTTTGACGCCGGTGGTGAGGCGATGAGCGAGCACAATCTGATTGTCCAACGACCCGCCGGCCTTCATCACCCGCTCGGCCAGGAACCGGGACGCCTCCACAAATTGTGGATCGTTGAGCGTCACCAGCGCTTGAAGCGGCGTGTTGGTCCGCGAACGCCGGATCGCACATTTCTCCCGCGAAGGCGCATCAAAAATTGTCATCGTCGGCATCGGCGCCGACCGCTTCCAGTAGATGTACATGCTGCGGCGATACAATTTGTCACCCTTGTCCTGGACAAAGCGAGCACCGCCGAGCGCTACTTCCTTCCACAGTCCGGGCGGCTGATACGGTCTGACGCTCGGTCCCCCGATGGTATTGGCCAGCAGGCCGCTGGCGGCCAGCGCGTTGTCACGAACAAATTCGCCCTGCAGCCGAAACCGCGGCCCGCGGCCCAGTAAACGGTTCTGCGGATCGCGTTGCCAAAGTTCGCGGGCCACGCGGGATGACTGGCGGTACGCGTTCGACATCACTATCTGTTTAAACATCCGCTTAATGTCCCAACCGCTCTCGATGAAATCGACAGCCAGCCAGTCGAGCAGAGCCGGATGGCTCGGCCATTCTCCCTGCGCACCAAAATCTTCGACGGTTTTTACGATGCCTGTACCGAACAGCATGTACCAGTAGCGATTGATCGCGACCCTGGCGGTGAGCGGATGATTGGGCTGAACGAGCCACTGCGCCATGCCGAGCCGATTTGGCGGCGCGCCGTCGGGTAGCGGCGACAAAGCGGCCGGTACTCCGGGCTGGACCGGTTGGTCTTTTTTCGGCGAAGCGTAATTTCCACGATCGAGGATGTACGTCATCCGCATCTTCGGCACGTCTTTCATCACCATAACGGTGGTGGCCGGTTTGGCCGTCGTCGCGACCGCGGCCTTCACCTTTGAAATCTCTTGTTGCAGACCACGGTACTTCGCGTCGTGATTCGTCAAGTAATGCTGGCGTAGCGTCGCCACCTGCTGCTCGGTCCGCTCGGCAACGGGCGTCGCGAGAATCGGCGAGATTGGATCACTGCCGGCCAGCGCGGCGACTTCGACGGCGGAAAGTTGCCGCGCGAAAACGCGGACGTCGTCGATCAGGCCTTTGAACGGCGAACCGGGATTGCGGCGGCCCAAATAAAGCGGTTTTCCGGTGCGGATGGAATCGGTCAGGCCTTCCTTCTCGATCGCCCATTCTTGCGGCTTGCCGTCGAAATAAATCTTGATGCCCGCAGCTTTGCTTGACCCGTCGTAGGTAACAAACATGTGCTGCCATTGATCGGGCTTAATGGGAGTCTTCGTGGTAACTTTGATCGCGTTCTCAGGCCACGTGTTGACGATGTGCACGGACGCCTTGCCGGCAACCACGTACAAATCGTAGCCGCGAAACTTGCCGGCATCATCCATCCTCGCGATCGGCGCACCGCCACCTTGGCCTTGCGGTTTGATCCACGCCCCGAAGGAGAAGCTGTCGGTTCGCTCGAAATTAGCGACGTCGCCCAAATCGACAAAGTTGCCGCCGTCGCATTGGAAAGCACGACCGAATTTACCCTCGGCCCAAAGCGATTTTCCGTTGATTTTGCCTTTGCGTTCGGGCTTTACAGCATCGACGATTTCGCTGCCCTGGCCTTCGTCGAGCGGATAGTGCAGCAGCATATCGGCGGGCACGCCGGACGCTGCTTTCGGCGCGGCCGAAATTTTGGCGAGCCAAGCGTCAAACTGCGGTCCAACGGAAACCACGTGGTCTTTCACCTGCTGCTCGAGCTTGGCGACCTGCTCTTTCGATTCCCTTTCCTTTGCGGCATCGGCCAGGCTTGGCACCTTGATCGTCGGCGCTTGATTTCCGCCGCGCGATTGCATACCGGGATCGGACGCTTGGTTGAAGTATGCAAAAAACCGGTAGTAGTCGCGATGTGAAATCGGGTCGTATTTATGGTCGTGGCACTGTCCGCACTCCATCGACAGGCCCAGCCAGATCATTGACGTGGTCTTAACGCGATCGACGGCATATTCGACCCGATACTCTTCAGCAATCGCACCGCCTTCATCGGTCGTGGCATTGTTGCGATTGAAGGCGGTGGCAACTTGTTGCTGCACGCTCGCATTCGGAATTAAATCGCCCGCCAGCTGCTCCACGGTAAATTCATTAAACGGCTTGTTGTCGTTGTAGGCGCGAATGACCCAATCGCGCCAACCCCACATGTCGCGGGGGCCGTCGGCGTGAAAGACGCTGCTGTCGCCGTACCTCGCCGCATCCATCCAGGCCAGCGCCATCCGCTCGCCGAAGCGGTCGGATTTGAGCAACCGATCGACAACTTTCTCATAAGCGTTCGCGGACCTGTCGGCGAGAAATTCGTCGATCTCTTCGATACTCGACGGCAGGCCCGTCAAATCGAACGTGACGCGCCGCAACAACCGCTCGCGATCGGATTCGGACAACGGACTGAGCCCTTCCTGCTCCAGCCGCGAAAGAATAAATGCATCGATCGGACTGCGGATCCAGTCGTTTTGTTTCACGTCCGGCACGGGCGGTCTTTCCGGCGGCACAAACGACCAGTGACCTTCCCACTTTGCGCCCTGTTCGATCCAGCGGCCGATCAGCTCGATCTCGATTGGCTTAAGTTCCTTGTGCGACTTGGGCGGCGGCATCTGCTCTTTCGGATCATCCGAGTTGATTCGCGACCACGCTTCGCTGCCGTCCAGGTCGCCACCCTCGAACGCCGTGAGAATGCCTTCCTCCTCATCGAGACGCATCTTCGCCTTGCGGTCTTTTTCCGACGGGCCGTGGCACTGAAAACAATTGTTCGCCAGGATCGGCCGAATGTCCCGATTGAACTTCGCTTCCGGCTCCGCAGCCGTCACCAAAGAAGACGCTGCGGCAAAGCATGCGGATACCATCCCCGTGAGAAGACGTCTTTTGTGCGGTGGCATAATCGGAGCAGACCGTAGAGGTTGGAGAACGAAAACGGCAGGGATACGCGGGACTCCAGTATAAGCAAAACCCCGACCAAACTAAAATCCTGCTCGGCTGCCGTCACGGCAGAACGCGAGCGGTGACCGTCTCAAATTCTCTAGAGAACCGAAGAAGAAGGCACATTTTCCAGATAATCATCAAGCCCTGTTTGCCGCGCTATCAAGATCTGGCGGCTTGCCGAATTCTGTTGCCATCACAATAGGGTGAAATCTCTCGGGAAAGAACGGGCGGCGGAGGGAACGTGCGGCGGGCTGCCGCGGCAGAAGTTATTGGACAACTCGGACGGATCCCGCCGCGACTCTGCGCAATCCAACCGCACACGCCGCGTCAACGACATCTTTACCGGCACACCTTTGCCAGCCGCTCGTCGTGGGAAGTTCTCTTTGGGCTCTTTTGCAGGTCGGTTCTTGGTTGCGGTCGACCCCTGTTACTTAAGCAAATCGTCGAGCGCCCGCGACATTCCCGACGCGCAAATGGCCCGCACGGCTTTCCACAATCTACCCACTGTTAATCGTATGGGTTTTCGACTTCAATGGTGAGCGAAACTCCAATCAAGCACCTACTCAACGGCGCGGGCGGGGGGCCTCCATGGCGGACCAATCTATCCAATACCCTGAGTTGACCGAAGATCTCAAAGCCGGCTTGTCCTGGCGGACTCTGAAGTACTTCGGCGCCGGGGCTATTATTGCTTCGGTGACGATTGGATCCGGCGAGACATTTTTTGCATCGCAAGGCGGGGCCATTTTCGGGTACACGCTGATGTGGTGTTTCGTCCTGAGCGCGATCTTGAAGGGCATTCAGGTTTACACGGCGGCGCGACATTTCACACTGACCGGGGAGCACCCGGTAACACATTGGGGCCAGTTCCCCGGCCCGCGTAATTGGGTGCCGTGGACGGTTGGGATCGTCAGTGTCCTGTGCTATCCGTTTTGGCTGGCCGGCCTGCCGATGTTCATCGGTAAGACGATCAACTGGATTATTGGCATCACCGGCAACGAAGCCGAACTGCTTTTTTACGCGCGGCTGTGGGGGACGCTTTGTATCCTGCTGGCCGTGACGCTGACGTGGCTGCAAAGCTACGGCGTGCTGGAAAAGGTGCAGACGTTTCTGGTCGGGCTGTTGTTACTCAGCATCGTGGCCGCCTGCTTTGCCGCCAAGCCCGACTGGCTGGCAGCGCTGGCTGGCACGTTCGTCCCCAAGGTTCCCGACTACGCCCCTTGGGTGAAAGACGCTTATCCCAAAGTGGCCGAAATTCCTGTCTGGATCGCCATCGGCACATTTCTCGGCGCGATCGGCGGAGGCACGTACGACTACATCGGCTACCTCGGCTGCTTCCGCGAAAAAAAGTGGGGACTGATCCAGTCGCGCGACGGATCGAAAGACTCCGGAATGCTGCCGATCGACGAATCGCCCGAAAACATCCGCCGCGGCAAGCGCTGGTTGCTGCCGGCCAAGATCGACGTGGGCGTCGGTTTCTTTTGCGTTTTGCTGTTTACGATTTGTTTCCTCGCGCTAGGGGCGGCCATGCTGCATCCCCAAGAGGTCATTCCCGACTCAGCCGACCCGCTGAAGCATCAAGCGGAGTTTGTCACGCAGTTTCATCCGGCGATGAAGTACTTTTATCAGTTGGGAATCTTCATGGCGTTTTGGGGCACGATCTACGGCGCGTACGAAATCTACATCCGCACGGCGGAAGAGTGCTTCCGCCCCATCAGCCGCCGGGTTCGCGAAATGCCCAAACGCAAATTCCGGTTGATCGTGCTGGTTTATTGTGCCGCTGGCGCACTGCCGCTTTTGTGGCTGATGGACGATCCGGTCAAGATCGTCACGCCTGCGGCCATCATTGGCGGCGTACTCATGTGCGGGCTTTGGTGTTTTCTCATGATCTGGACCGACCGTCATTTTCTGCCGAAGCCGCTGCAAATGGGCCCGACGCTACTCGCGCTGACGGTCGTTTCCGGTACGATTCTGACGGTGTTGGGACTCAAGGCGGTGTGGGATTACGCCGCGGGACTTTTTTAGCCGGGTTCGCGAATTCAACAGCAAACCGCGGAAGAACACCTGAGGTACGATGCGAGCGCTGCTACTGACCGAGTACAAGCACTTTGAAGTCACCGACATGCCCGAACCGGATGTGGGGCCCGAAGATGTGCTGGTCCGCGTCCAGGCTTGTGGAATTTGCGGCAGCGATATTCACGGCTTCGACGGCAGCAGCGGCCGGCGGATTCCGCCGCTGGTGATGGGACACGAAGCTGCCGGAACCGTGGCGGCGGCTGGGGCGAATGTGGCCGGTTTCAGCGAAGGCGACCGCGTCACATTCGATTCGATGATCTCTTGCGGCCGGTGCGGGTATTGCGACCGGGGCCAATACAACCTGTGCGACAACCGGCAAGTGCTCGGTGTTTCATGCGGCGATTATCGGCGGCACGGGGCTTTTGCAGAATTTGTGGTCGTGCCGCAGCAGATTGTTTACGCGCTGCCGGAGGGTCTATCGTTTGAGCACGCGGCCATGGTCGAGCCTGTTTCCGTGGCCGTGCATGCGGCCAATCTCGCGCGGGTGTCGCTCGGCGAATCGGCGGTCGTCGTCGGCAGCGGGATGATCGGTCTTCTGGTAATTCAGTGCTTGCGGCTGGCCGGATGCGGCAAGATCATCGCTGTGGACCTCAGCGACGATCGCCTGGCGCTGGCGCAGCAGCTTGGCGCGGACATGGGGATCAACGCGGCCGGCACCGATGTTGACGCCGCGATCGAAGCCGAACTTCGCGGGGACGGCGCGGACGTGGCGGTCGAAGCGGTCGGCAACACCACAGCCGTACGCACGGCCGTCACCGCGGTGCGCAAAGGCGGCCGCGTCGTGCTGGTTGGTAATCTTTCACCACAGATCGAATTCGATCTTCAGTCTGTCGTCACCCGCGAGATCTCGGTGCTCGGCTCGTGCGCATCCAGCGGCGAGTACGATGTCTGCATCGATCTTTTGGCGAGCGGGAAGATCGACGCCGATCCGTTAATCACCGCGCGGAGTTCCTTGGACGAAGCGGCCGGTTGGTTTGATCGGTTATACGGCCAGGAATCCGGTTTAATGAAAGTCATTGTCCAACCGTAACATCTGCGATCATCTTGACGTTTCGCTTGTTGATCGGCAGCGAATCAACTAGACTTCGAGTAGGGACTATTGTTCCTGGGCTTCCACCCGGGGCGACCTAAAACAGGCTCCGCTTGCATCGTGCTTGGCGGTGGAGCCGCGGCGGCGGTTCGTTCCCAGGCAAACCCCGGGAACGAACATCCCACCAACGATCGTCC